>JAQSDW010000039.1 GCA_029946105.1 Reyranella sp.
CTCACGGGCGGGGCCGGTGTAGCCGTTTTCCAGGAAACTGTCGGGCGCGCTCTTGTATTCGTAACGCTTGCCGCCCTCGACGCGCACGCCGAGCTTGTCGAGGCCATTCTTCAGGAACGGCGTCTCGACGGCGATCCCGGTCACGGCGAAGCCACCGCTCGGCTGCAGCCAGACCTGCTCGAGCGCGGAAGCGAGATAGTAGTCGCCGAGATGGCTTCCGCTGCCACCCAGTGACTCGGCGAAGCCGACCGTGAACTTGCCCTTGCCGCGAAAGTTGGCAATCGCCTGGCGCAGTTCCTGGACACGCGCCAGGCCGGCCCGGTCGTCGCCGATCTCGACGAACAGCCCGATGACGCGGGGATCGTCGGCCGCCTGCCATAGAAGCTGGACGACATCGACCAGGTCGCGCGAACTCTTGAACAGCCCACCATGCAGCAGATCCGAGGAGGCGGCTTCGGGCGGCAGGTCGCGCAGGTCGAGCGACAGCACCATCGAGCGCGGCAGCGGCTTGGCCGAGAACGGGCCGGAGGCGAGCACGGCGATGCCGCCGGCGACCAGCAGCAGGGTCAGTGCGCCAACAGTCGCGAGGAGGCCGACGAAGTATCGTCGCATGGCTGCGTCTCCGATTGGATACAGGGACTTCTTGGATACGACTTCTTGTATATTAGGATTTCACCAGATTCGGCCTAAATGCCCGGACAGCGTCAAGCATCGCCGCGGCCGACATGTCGAGCCCATTGTCGCGGACGAGAATGGCCGCCGGCACGCCGCGGACCGGGCGCAGGCTGTCGTCGAGGTGCCACTGGGAGAGCCGCAAGTCGGCGGCAAGGAAGACCTCCGGCGCGACTCCGATCTGAAGTTGCGGACGCATGGCGAGGCGGCGGAGCTTGACCCATTGGATGTCGTCCCACGCCAGGCGACGGTTGCGGCCGAAGCCCAGCACGATGCCGTCATGGTCGATGACGATCTGCGGCTGGCGATTGGCGAATCGGCTGAAGCCCAGATAGATGTAATAGGCCATGGCAATGGCCAGCACGGCGAACAGCACGAATCGCGAATCGTTGAGCGACAGGGTCGGCGCATTGGCGGAGTTGGTCGCAAAATGAACGATCGCGACGACGATCATGACAATGGCGACAACCGCCATGCCGATATTGTGCACTGCCCCGTAGCGGGCCTCGACGGGCTTCAAGGCTGCCATGCGGTCGGGGTCAGCCGCACTGGGCGCGATGGCGCAGCAGGTGGTCGACCAGCACGCACGCCACCATCGCCTCGGCCACGGGCGTGGCGCGGATGCCGACGCAGGGATCGTGACGCCCCTTGGTGCGCAATTCGACCTCGTTGCCGAAGCGATCGATGCTGCGCACGTTGGCCAGGATGGAGCTGGTCGGTTTCACGGCCAGGCGGCAGACGATGTCCTGGCCGGTCGAGATGCCGCCCAGGATGCCGCCGGCATGGTTGCTGAGGAAGGCGGGCACCCCGTCGGCCATGCGCATTTCGTCGGCATTCTCTTCGCCGCTCATCGCCGCCGTCGCGAAGCCGTCGCCGATCTCGACACCCTTGACGGCGTTGATGCTCATCAGCGCCTTGGCGAGGTCGGCATCGAGCTTGTCGTAGACCGGATCGCCCAGTCCGACCGGAATGCCCGAGGCCACGACCTCGATCACGGCGCCGCAGGAGCTGCCGCGCTTGCGCACGTCGTCGAGATAGCCTTCCCAGCCCTGGGCCGCCTGCCGGTCGGGGCACCAGAAGGGATTGTCGCCTGTGGCATTCCAGTCCCACTTGGTACGGTCGATCTTCTGACTGCCGATCTGGATCACCGCGCCGCGTATGGACACGCCATCACCCAGGATTTTGCGCGCGACGGCGCCGGCGGCAACGCGCACCGCGGTCTCGCGCGCCGACTGCCGGCCGCCGCCGCGATAGTCGCGCACGCCGTACTTCTTGAAGTAGGTGTAGTCGGCATGGGAGGGCCGGAACTGGTCCTTGATCTGGCCGTAGTCGCGGCTGCGCTGGTCGACATTGTCGATGTGCAGCGCGATCGGCGTGCCGGTGGTGACGCCCTCGAAGACGCCGGACAGGATCTTTACCGTGTCGGGTTCCTGGCGCTGGGTGACGAAGCGCGACTGGCCGGGCCGGCGCTTTTCCATCCAGACCTGGATATCGGCTTCGGCAAGGGGAATGCGTGGCGGCGTGCCGTCGACGATGCAGCCTATGGCGGGGCCATGGCTTTCGCCCCAGCTCGTGAACCGGAAGAGGGTGCCGAAGCTGCTGCCGGCCATGGCCGCCGGCCTACTCGCCCTCGAAGTTGCCGAGCAGCTCGGCGATCTGCTTGGCCGACGAGGTGTTGATCATGCCCACGACATGGTAGCCGGCATCGACATGCATCACTTCGCCGGTCACCGCGGTGCCGAGGTCCGACAGCAGATAGAGGCCCGCGTTGCCCACTTCTTCGGTCGTGACGTTGCGCTTGAGGGGCGAGTTGAGTTCGTTCCACTTCAGTATATAGCGGCCGTCGTTGATGCCGGCGAAAGCCAGTGTCTTGATCGGCCCGGCCGAGATCGCGTTGACGCGGATCTTCTGCGCGCCGAGATCGGCCGCCAGATAGCGCACGCTCGCCTCGAGGGCGGCCTTGGCCACGCCCATGACGTTGTAATGGGGGATGACACGCTCGGCGCCGTAGTAGGTGAGCGTAAGCAGGCTGCCGCCTTCCTTCATCAGCGGCACGGCGCGTTGCGCCACTGCTGTGAAGGAGTAGCAGCTCACGTTCATCGTCAGGGCGAAATTGTCGGCCGAGGTGTCGAGGTAGCGGCCCTTGAGTTCCTCCTTGTTGGAGAAGGCGATGGCATGGACCACGAAGTCGAGCTTGCCCCAGCGCTTTTCGATCTCGGCGAAGGTGGCGTCGATACTGGCGGGGTTGGTGACGTCGCAGGGCAGGATGATGTCGCTGCCGATGGAGGTGGCCAGAGGCCGGACCCGTTTCTCCAGGGCATCACCCTGGAAGGTGAAGGCGACCTCGGCGCCATTGTCATAGCAGGCCTTGGCAATACCCCAAGCGATCGAGCGCTCGTTGGCGACGCCCATGATCAGGCCTTTTTTTCCGGCCATTAATTGTGCAGCAACGGTCATCCCTTGTTCTTAGCGGGGGATGGCCATTGGGACAAGATGCCGGTGGTGGAAGGCTTGGACGGCCCCCTATATTGTGGGTGTCATGATCCAGGAGAAAACCGACCCCTTGGCCCTGTTCGGTGATTGGTACGCCGAGGCTGCCAAGACCGAGCCCAATGACCCCAACGCCGTCGCTCTGGCCACCGTGGGGCCCGACGGCACGCCTGCCGTCCGCATGGTGCTGCTCAAGGACTACGATCCGGCTGGTTTCGTCTTCTATACCAACTACGAGAGCCGCAAGGGTCAGCATTTGCTGGGCCATACCAAGGCGGCGCTGCTGTTTCACTGGAAGTCGCTTCGTCGTCAGGTCCGCCTCGAAGGACCGGTGGCGCAAACGACACCGGAGGAGGCGGACGCCTATTTCGCCACCCGGGCGCGGGGCAGCCAGATCGGCGCCTGGGCTTCCGAGCAGTCCTGCCCGCTCGAGAGCCGCTTCGCCCTGGAAAAGCGCGTGGCCGAGTACACCGCCAGGCATATCGTCGGCACCGTGCCGCGGCCGGCCCATTGGTCCGGGTTTCGCCTGCAGCCCCTGCTGATCGAATTCTGGCAGGATGGGGCGTTTCGGCTCCACGATCGCCTCGAGTACCGCCGCGGAGCGCTGGGCGAACCTTGGACGACGCGTACCCTCTATCCTTGAGAGGCGTGGATGAGCGCCGCCGACAATGCTCGCCTGATGCGCATGGCCACCGTCGCATCGATGACGGTGGCCTTGTGTCTGATCGGCGCCAAGACAGTGGCCTGGCTGCTCACCGAATCGGTCAGCATGCTGTCGTCGCTGGTCGACTCGTCGCTCGATTTCGTTGCGTCGCTCGTCACGTTTCTCGCCGTCCGGCAGGCATTGACGCCGGCTGATGCCGACCATCGCTTCGGCCACGGCAAGGCCGAGGCCCTGGCGGGCCTCACGCAGGCGGGCTTCATCGCCGCCTCGGGCGGCGGCCTCCTTCTGAACGTCGGTGAGCGTCTCCTCCATCCCCAGCATGTGCAGCAGGAGATGATCGGCGTCGCGGTCAGCGCGGCGGCCATCGTGCTGACCCTGGGGCTCGTCAGCTTTCAGTCCTATGTGGTCCGTCGCAGCGGCTCGATCGCCATCGGAGCCGACAAGGCCCACTACAAGACCGACATCGTCAGCAATCTCGCCGTCGGTGCCGCCTTGTTTCTTTCCGGACGGTTCGATCTGCCGTTGATAGATGCGATCGTGGCCGGCGCCGTTGCAATCTATCTGCTGTTCGGCGCCTGGCATGTCGGGCTGGCCTCGCTCGATGTACTGATGGACCGCGAGCTGCCGGAAGCCGACCGGCTGCGCATCGTCGATATCGCCAGGCGCCACCCCGAGGTGCTGGATATCCACGATCTTCGCACCCGGTCGTCGGGGCTCACCAGGTTCATCCAGCTCCACATCGAACTCGACCCTGCGCTCTCCCTCACGCGCGCACACGAGATCGGCGACCAGGTCGAGGCCGACATCCAGGCGGTATTTCCCGACGCGGAGATCATCCTCCACGTCGATCCCCATGGCGTGGAGGAACGGCGCCTTGGCTTCGTCTGAGACCATGAGCGCGCGGCCTTCCTTCGTCGTAGAAGATCAGTCGGAGGTCATCGCCTTTTTGGCGGACCGGCTGGCGCCGGTGCGCCGCATCGATACGCACGGCGCCGTGGTGTTCCTGTCCGGCGAGCGCGCCTACAAGCTGAAACGCGCCGTGAAGTTCCCCTACATGGATTTCTCGACCGAGGCGCGACGGGCGGCCATGTGCGCCGCCGAGATCGACATCAATCGCCAGCTCGCGCCCGAGATCTACCTGGGCGTTGCCCCGATCCGCCGGGGCGAGGGCGGCCGGCTCATGTTGGGCGAGCCGGGGGAGGCCTCAGTCGATGCCGTCGACTGGCTGGTCGTCATGCGCCGCTTTGACGAGGAGGGCATGCTCGACCGCATGGCCGCGCGCGGCGCGCTGACGCCCGCGCTGATGACGGCGTTGGGCGCGCGCATCGCGCGTTTCCACGACGGCTTGCCGGCGATCGAGGCGGGGTTCTCGGGCCCCGACGACTACCGTCATTCGGTCGCCGCCGACGTGCGGCAGATGCGCGAAGCGGGCGACCACCTCGATCCGCCGACCAGCGAGGCCCTGGCCGAAGCCATGCCACGGGCGCTCGAGCCGTTCGTCGACCTCGTGGCGCGGCGGCGCGCGGCCGGCGCGGTGCGGCGCTGCCACGGCGATCTCCACCTGCGCAACATCGTGCTGCTGAATGGCGAGCCGGTGCCGTTCGACGCCATCGAGTTCTCGGACAAGATCGCCAATATCGACGTGCTCTACGATCTGGCCTTCACCCTGATGGACCTGTCGCGCCAAGGTCTGGGCTCGCTCGCCAACCGGCTGCTGAACGAATGGCTGTGGCGCATTGCCGAGCTGCCGGCGGCGCCGCACGACGAAGCGCTCGCCCTGCTGCCGCTCTTCCTGTCGCGCCGTGCCTCGATCCGCGCCTATGTCGATTCGGCGATCACCGCCGTGAGCGGCGGCGACAACAGCCCTGCGCGCGCCTATCAGCAGGCAGCCCTCCGTTTCCTGCAACCGGCGCCGCCACGCCTGCTGGCCGTAGGCGGCCTGTCGGGCAGCGGCAAGACGACCTTGGCGCTAAAGCTCGCGCCGGAAATCGGACGGACGCCCGGCGCCGTCGTCGTGCGCAGCGACGTCGAGCGAAAGAGACTGTCCGGTTTCGGACTGAACGAGCGCATGCCGGCTGGCAGCTACACGCCTGATTTGTCGGCCCGTGTTTATGCCACGCTTCTGGAGCGGGCCGAGCGGATCCTGCGCGCCGGCCATAGCGTCGTGCTCGACGCCGTATTTGCCCGCGAGGACGAGCGGCGTGCGGCCGAAGCGCTGGCGGCGAAGGTCGGCGTGCCGTTCGAGGGCTTCTGGCTCGACGTGCCGAAGGAGGTGGCCCAGGCCCGCGTCGCTGCCCGGCAGGGCGACGCCTCCGATGCCACGCCCGCCGTGGTCGAGCGCCAGTTCGGCTATGACCTCGGCGAGATCAGCTGGAAGTCCTATCCAACGAACGCGCCAAGCGTGTCGTAAAACAGGAATATGGCGAACCCGGCGAGCGCTGCCCCGCATAGGGCGTTGACGATCCGATACAGCCTGTCCGTGAGCAGGCGTCGCGCGCCGGAGATGACAGCTGCCGCCGCGAAGCAATAAACGACACAAGCGATCATGAAGCCGCCGAAGAACACGGCAAACTCCGAAAAGGCCGCGGCGTGGCCGATGATCACTTGGATCGATGCGCCGAATGCGATCCAGTAGGCCACGGCCTGAGGATTGGTCAGCGACAGCACCGCGCCGGTGACGAAATCATTACCGACGGATGACGGCGCCGCGGCCGGTTGGCGGTTTTGCCAGGCGTCGCGAAGCGCCTGGAAGCCAAGCCATGCCAGTAACGCGGCACCGGCCGTGCCGACGAACCCCTGGACCATTGGGATCTGCATGAGAATGCCGGCGCCGGAGAGGCCCACCACCGCCCAGACGGCATCGCCGACCAGCGATCCGAATTCGACCATGAGCGCGGCGGAGAAGCCGTGGGCGGCGCCTCGTCGCGCCGCCATTGCAAACACCGCTCCCGGCGGACCGCAAAACGCCAGCCCCATGACGAGGGCCGTCATGAAAAGCATCATGTCGCGGCGGACCCGCTAGGCCGAGCGCGCGCGGAGCCGCGGCACGATCAAGCGCGCTTCTTGGCCGTCGCGCTGCGCGGCAGGAGGCGGGCGAGGTATTGGCCGGTGTAGCTCTCCGCCACCTTCACGATCGCCTCGGGCGGACCTTCGGCGACCAGACGGCCGCCGCCGCCGCCGCCGTCGGGGCCGAGATCGAGCACCCAGTCGGCGGTCTTGATGACCTCGAGATTGTGCTCGATCACCAGCACGGTGTTGCCGGTCTCGACCAGCCGGTGGAGGACTTCCAGGAGCTTGCGCACGTCCTCGAAGTGCAGGCCGGTGGTCGGCTCGTCGAGGATGTAGAGCGTGCGGCCGGTTGCGCGGCGTGACAGTTCCTTGGCGAGTTTCACGCGCTGCGCCTCGCCGCCGGACAGTGTCGTCGCCTGCTGGCCGATGTGGATGTAGCCGAGGCCGACCTGCTGCAGCGTCAGCAGCTTGTCGCGGATGATCGGCACGGCCTTGAAGAACTCGCAACCCTCGTCGACCGTCATGTCGAGCACGTCGGCGATCGACTTGCCGCGGAAGACGATCTCGAGCGTCTCGCGGTTGTAGCGCTTGCCCTTGCAGACATCGCACTGGACGTAGACGTCGGGCAGGAAGTGCATCTCGATCTTGATGACGCCGTCGCCCTGGCAGGCCTCGCACCGGCCACCCTTGACGTTGAACGAGAACCGACCGGGCTTGTAGCCACGCTCCGTCGAGTCCGGCAGCTGCGAGAACCAGTCGCGGATCGGCGAGAAGGCGCCGGTGTAGGTGGCGGGATTGGAGCGCGGTGTGCGGCCGATCGGCGACTGGTCGATGTCGACGATCTTGTCGAGATGGCCCACGCCATCGAGGCCGGCATGCGTGCCGGCGTGCTCGCGCGCGTTGTTGAGCCGCTTGGCCAGCGCCTTGTAGAGCGTCTCGACGATCAGCGTGCTCTTGCCGCTGCCCGAGACGCCGGTGACGCAGGTGAAGGTGCCGAGCGGGATGCTGGCCGTGACGTTCTGGAGATTGTTCTCCTTGGCGCCCTTGATCGTGAGCCAGCGCCCACCTTTGGCCGGCGGCTCGCGCCGCACCTTGGGAATGGGGATCTGGCGAAAGCCGGAGAGATACTGGCCGGTCAGGCTGGCGCTGTTACGCATCACCTCCTCGGGTGTGCCCTGGGCGACAACGTGGCCGCCCAGCGCGCCGGCACCCGGACCCATGTCCACCAGATAGTCGGCGGAGCGGATCGCGTCCTCGTCGTGCTCGACCACCAGCACCGTGTTGCCGAGGTCGCGCAGCCGGGTCAGCGTCTTGAGCAGCCGGTCGTTGTCGCGCTGGTGCAGGCCGATCGACGGCTCGTCCAGCACATAGAGCACACCGGTGAGGCCCGAGCCGATCTGCGAGGCGAGCCGGATGCGCTGGCTTTCACCGCCCGACAGCGTGCCCGAGGTGCGGTTCAGCGTGAGGTAGCTCAGGCCCACGTTGTCGAGGAAGCCCAGCCGCTCGTTGATCTCCTTCAGGATGCGCTCGGCGATCTCGCGCTGCTTGGACGTGAGCTTGGGCGGCAGGTCGAGGAACCAGCGCACGGCATCGCCGATCGAGAACTCGGTGACCTGGCTGATGTGCAGCCCGCCGATCTTGACGGCCAGCGCTTCCGGCTTCAGCCGCGCGCCGCCGCAGACTTCGCATTTGCTCTCGTGCTGGAAGCGCTCGAGCTCCTCGCGCACCCAGGAGGAATCGGTTTCCTTCCAGCGGCGATCGAGGTTGGGGATCACGCCCTCGAACGGCTTGGTGGTCTGATACTGGCGAATGCCGTCGTCGTAGCGCATGGCGATGGATTCGCCGCCGCTGCCCTGCAGGATGGTATCGCGCACCTTCTTGGGCAGGTCGCGCCACGGCGTCGACATCTTGACCTTGAAGTGCTTGGCGATGCTCTCGAGCGTCTGCATGTAATACTGGCCCGACGAATCGGCCCACGGCGCGATCGCTCCCTCGGCCAGCGACAGCCGATCGTCCGGCGCCACCATCTCGGGATCGAAGAACATCTTTACGCCGAGACCGTCGCAGGCCGGGCAGGCGCCCTGCGGCGCGTTGAAGGAGAACAGGCGCGGTTCGATCTCCTCGATGGTGAAGCCGGAAACCGGGCAGGCGAAGCGGGCCGAGAACACCGTGCGTTCGCCCGAGTCGGCGTTCTCGGCGATGGCGAGGCCTTCGGCCAGGGTGAGAGCGGTTTCGATCGAATCGGCGAGGCGATTGCCGAGATCGGGCTTCACCACGATGCGATCGACGACGACGTCGATGTCGTGCTTGTATTTCTTGTCGAGAGCCGGCGCCTCGGCGATCTCGTAGAGCTTGCCGTCGACCTTTACACGCTGGAAGCCCTTGCGCTGCAGCTCCTGCAGTTCCTTGCGGTACTCGCCCTTGCGGCCGCGCACGATGGGCGCCATCAGATAGAGCCGCGTGCCGTCGGTCATCGACTTGATGCGGTCAACCATCTGCGAAACGGTCTGGCTTTCGATCGGCAGGCCGGTCGCCGGCGAGTAGGGGACGCCCACGCGCGCGAACAGCAGGCGGAGATAGTCGTAGATCTCGGTGACGGTGCCGACCGTCGAGCGCGGATTGCGCGAGGTCGTCTTCTGCTCGATCGAAATCGCAGGCGACAGTCCCTCGATCGAATCGACGTCGGGCTTCTGCATCAGTTCGAGGAATTGGCGCGCGTAGGACGACAGACTCTCGACATAACGGCGCTGGCCTTCGGCATAGACCGTGTCGAAGGCGAGCGAGGATTTTCCTGAACCGCTCACGCCGGTGATCACCACCAGCCGGTCGCGTGGCAGGTCGAGATCGACGTTTTTGAGGTTGTGTTCGCGCGCACCGCGAATGGAGATGAAGCGGTGCGGCTCGGCGACGGGTAAGCGGGACTTGGCCATATGAACCGGAGAATAGGGTATGCGCGGGATCAGCGCATATGGCGATTAACCCCCAGCTTCGCCAGTCCCGGTATCAAGCCGTTTGTGCTTGCGCTGCTAGCACCCGGTCCGTTGGCCGGTCGTTCATCAGCAGCTGCAGGGTGCCTGCCGCCACGCCGACCAGGACGCCGATCTTCCAGGCGAGGTCGTAGGAGCCCATGAGATCAAAGAGATAGCCGCCGCCCCAGGCGCCGAGGAAGGAGCCGGCCTGATGGCTCAGGAAGGCAATGCCGGTCAGGGTCGACAGGAAGCGCAGGCCGAAGATCTCGACCACGAGACCGTTGACCAGCGGAATGACGCCCAGCCACAGGGTGCCCATGGCGGCGCCGAACAGCACGACGCTGAGCGGCGTGGGCGGAAACATGAAGAACAGCGCCAGTGCGAGCGAGCGCAGGAGATAGATGGCGCCCAGCAGCAGGCGCTTGGGGTAGCGGTCGCCCAGCCAGCCGAACAGCCATGAACTCAGGATATTGAAGCCGCCGATCAGCATCAGCGCGATGGCGCTGTAGGACGCATCCATGCCGCACTGGGCGAGATAGGTCGGCAGATGCGTGGTCAGAAACACGAGTTGCAGTCCGCACACGAAGAAGGCGATCGACATGACGACGTAGCCGCTGTGGCGGCGCGCCTCATCGAGGGCCAGCATCAGGGTGAGGTCGCGGTCAGCCGGTAGACTGTTCGGCAGCTTGTCGGCGCGGCTGCCGATCCAGGCGGCCGGCAGCATGGCGAAGGCGAGAATGACGAAGGCCCAAACCGCGGCCCGCCAGCCGTCCGTATTGAGAAGGTAGGCGGCGATCGGCGCCGTCACCATGGTGCCGACCGAGCCGGCAGCCGAGACGAGGCCGAAGGCAAGCGTGCGCCGGTTCGGCTGGACCACGCGGGCGGCGATATTGGCGGTGATGCCCGATGTCGTGCAGGCAAGCGCCACGCCGATCAGCACGCCGGCGCCCAGCACGATCGGTAGCGCGCCTTGCGCGGTGGCCGTGAGCCAGATCCCCAGGATGAACAGGGCGCTTCCGATCATGGCGACCCAGCGCGTGCCGTGCTTGTCGGCGAAAACGCCGGCAATCGGCTGGCTCAGTCCCCAGGCGACCTGCTGCACCGAGATGGCGAGCGCGAAATCGGAGATCGCGATCCCGAGTTCCTTGGAGGCCGGCGCCTGGAACAGGCCGAGGTTCTGCCGGATGCCCATCGCCAAGGTCATCATCAGCGCCGCCCCGCCCAGCATGGCGTAGGCCTGCCCGGTCGAAACCTGGGGAACGTGGAAGGATTTGCTCATGGCGGCGAAGATAGGGGGACGATTACCTGCGCGGCCAATGAAATGTCGGAGGGGCGGCATGAGCGAAGCTCACCCCACAACCGTAATTTGGTGGCTGCCCACAGGCAGCCGGGTTTAGGTTGCCCGCCGTGAGGTAGGTGCCGCGTCCCGCGGCACCGGGAAAGCCAAGGAGGCCCCCATGGCGGGCAGCGTCAACAAAGTCATTCTGGTCGGCAATCTGGGGCGCGACCCCGAAGTGAAGGCAATGCAGGATGGACGTTCGCTGGTGAACATGTCGGTGGCGACGTCGGAGACCTGGCGCGACCGCAACAGCGGCGAGCGCAAGGAGCGTACCGAGTGGCACCGCGTCGTGATCTTCAACGACAAGCTGGCCGAAGTGGCCCAGAAATTCCTGAAGAAGGGCGCCAAGGTCTATCTCGAAGGCCAGCTCACCACCCGCAAGTGGACCGACCAGAGCGGCCAGGAGCGCTACACGACGGAAGTCGTCGTCCCGCGCTTCGGCGGCACGCTGACGATGCTCGACGGCCGCAGCGGCGGTGGTGAGGGCGGCGGTGGCGGCGGCGGCATGGACGATGACATGGGCGGCAGCGCTCCGCCCTCCAGTGGTGGCGGTGGCGGTGCTCGTCCGGCGGCACGCGGCGGCAAGGCGGAACTGGACGACGATATCCCGTTCTAGGGATTAGGACGTCAGATCGGCAGGCCCATCGAGCGCAATGCTCGGGCGGTTTCATCGGCCGAGCGATGGTGGACGGCGTGCATGCCGAACGCCCTTGCTCCCTCGACGTTCGCCAGGACATCGTCCACGAACACCGCGTCGCCCGGCTGGAAACCGCCGGTGCGGCAGACGAGGTCGTAGATCTCCGGCGCCGGCTTGGAGCATCCCACCTTGCCGGACACGACATAGTCGCGGAAATGGCCGAGGAACGGATGGCGCTTGTGAGCAGGGCCTCGCAGCCAGCCGTCGAGGAAGGCCGGCGCGTTGGAGAGAAGGTAAAGCGGCGTCCCGGCCTTGTGGAGCCGCTGAATGAGCTGGGCCGTCTCCAGGAAGGCGTGGTCGCACATCTCGTCGAAGCGGTCGTAGAAAGCGGCAATCAGGGCCGAATGGGCCGGAAATTCGGCCTGCAGCCAGCGTGTCGCCTCGACTGGGTCACCGCCATGGTCCTGGGCGACGTGCCACTGGTTCGTGGTCACCGACGCGAGGAATTGTTCCATTTTCTCAGGCTCGGGGATCAGCTTGCGATAGAGGTGGCGTGGGTTCCAGTCGAGCAGAACGCCGCCCATGTCGAAAACGGCGACAGACGGGTTTTTAAGGCCTGTTTGTGGGGGCAATTCTCGGCCTTTCCAGGATCTATTTTGGACGTCAATTTACCCAATAAAATCAAATAGTTAAAGACCGCTCTCGAATGCGTTTTTTGTTGGTGTTCGGGAGCTTGTTTGATAGTGTGCCGCCTTGTTCCGCCGGGCCCTCTGGCAGGGCCAAAATAACGAGTAAAAGTCCAGGTTTCCGTGAGCGACGAAACGACCCTTCCGCCGCCGCCGCCGCCCTCAGACGCGCCTCCGCCGCAGCAGCCTTCACACGATATCGAGCCCATCACGATCGAAGAGGAGATGCGTCGCTCCTACCTCGATTACGCGATGAGCGTGATCGTGGCGCGCGCGCTGCCCGACGCCCGCGACGGCTTGAAGCCGGTGCAACGTCGTATCCTGCACGCGATGAAGGAAAGCGGCTTCGACTCGACCCATGCGTTCCGCAAGTCGGCGCGCATCGTCGGCGAGGTGATGGGCAAGTACCATCCGCACGGCGACCAATCGATTTACGACGCGCTCGTGCGCATGGCGCAGGATTTCTCCATGCGCCTGCCGCTGATTGCAGGGCAGGGCAATTTCGGCTCGATGGACGCCGATCCGCCGGCAGCGATGCGCTACACCGAGGCGCGCCTGGCCCGCGTCGCCGAGACTTTGCTGGCCGACATCGGCAAGGACACCGTCGACTTCCAGCCGAACTACGACGAGACGACCCTGGAGCCGGTGGTTCTGCCGGCGGCGTTCCCGAACCTTCTGGCCAACGGTGCGGGCGGCATTGCCGTCGGCATGGCGACCAACATTCCGCCGCACAATCTCGGCGAACTGATCGATGCCTGCTGCGCGCTGATCGACAATCCCGAGCTGACGATCCCCCAGATCATGGAGTACGTACCGGGTCCCGACTTTCCGACGGGCGCCACCATCCTCGGTCGCAACGGCATTCGTGCCGCCTACGAGCTCGGCCGTGGCTCGGTGATCATGCGGGCCAAGACGCGGATCGAGGAAGGTCGCGGCGGCCGCGAGTCGATCATCATTTCGGAGATCCCGTACCAGGAGAACAAGGCGCGCCTGCACGAGCGCATCGCCGAAGTGGTGCGGGACAAGCGGGTCGAGGGCATCTCCGAGGTGCGCGACGAGAGCGATCGCGACGGCGTCCGCATGGTGATCGAGTTGAAGCGCGACGCCATGGCCGATGTCGTCCTGAACCAACTCTACCGCTTCACGCCGCTGCAGACTTCGTTCGGCGTCAATTCGCTGGCGCTGGACGGCGGCCGGCCGAAGCTGATGAACCTCAAGGAGCTGCTCGAGGCGTTCATCCGCTTCCGCGCCGAGGTCATCACGCGGCGCACCAAGTTCGAGCTCAACCACGCCCGTGACCGCGCCCATGTATTGGTCGGACTCGCCATCGCCGTTGCCAACATCGACGAGGTGATCGCGCTGATCCGCCGGTCGCCCGATCCGGTGGTCGCGCGCGAGCGGTTGATGGCCAAGGAATGGCCAGCCGCCGACGTGGCGTCGTTGATCCTGCTGATCGCCGAGCCGGGCCGCGAGGTGGCGGCCGACGGTACCTACAGGCTATCGGAGGCCCAGGCCCGAGCCATCCTCGAACTGCGCCTGCAGCGCCTGACGGGCCTGGAGCGTGACAAGATCGCCGAGGAGTTGGGTGAGGTCGCCAAGCTGATCGAGGGCTATCTAGAGCTGCTGGCCGACCGCGACAAGCTTTTCGCGCTGATGCGCACGGAGCTGCTCGAGATCAAGGAACAGTTCGCCACGCCGCGCCGGACCGAGATCCTCGACAATGAGTTCGAGCAGGACATCGAGGACCTGATCCAGCGCGAGGACATGGCCGTCACCGTCACGCACGGCGGCTACGTCAAGCGCGTGCCGGTGTCGGCCTATCGCGCCCAGCGCCGTGGTGGCAAGGGCCGCTCGGGCATGGCCACGCGCGAGGACGATTTCGTCTCCAGTCTTTTCATTGCGAACACTCACACGCCGGTGCTGTTCTTCTCCAGCCGCGGCATCGTCTACAAGCTCAAGGTCTGGCGGTTGCCGCTCGGTGCGCCGCAGGCACGTGGCAAGGCCTTCGTGAACCTGCTGCCGTTGAGCGAAGGCGAGACGATCAGTGCCGTGATGCCGATGCCGGAGGATGAGGCGAGCTGGTCGACCCTGCACGTCATGTTCGCCACGGCGCGGGGTGGCGCGCGGCGCAACGAACTCAGCGATTTCGTCAGCGTCAACCAGAGCGGCAAGATCGCCATGAAATTCGACGGCGAGGATGCCGGCGACCGTCTGATCGGGGTCAGCGTCTGCAGCGAGGACCAGGACGTGCTGCTGGCGACGCGCCAGGGGCGGTCGATGCGTTTCCCGGTGGCCACTGTGCGCGTGTTCCAGAGCCGCGCCTCGACCGGTGTGCGTGGCATCGCCCTGGCCGAGGGTGACGAGGTGATCTCGATGTCGCTGTTCGACAGCGGCAAGGGCATTCCGACCGAGGATCGCGACGCCTATCTCCGCCAGTCGCGGGCACTGCGCCAGGCGGAGAATGCCGCCGAAAATGCCGTCGAGGGCGTGGAGGAAGAATCCGTGCCTGCCGAAGAGGCGGCTGCTGCCGCGACGACGCTGTCGCAGGAACGTTTCGCGGAGCTGCGGGCCAAGGAGGAATTCGTCCTCACCGTCGCCTCGTCGGGTTTCGGCAAGCGCACATCGGCCTACGAGTATCGGGTGACCGGCCGCGGCGGCAAGGGCGTGGAGCTGATGAACCTGGCCAAGGGCGGCGAGATCGTCGCGGCTTTCCCGGTGCTCGACAGCGACCAGGTCATGTTGGTGACCGACGCGGGCACCCTGATCCGTTGCCCGGTCGATGGAATTCGCATTGCAGGGCGCGCGACCCGTGGCGTGCGCATCGTCAACGTCAGCGAAGGCGAGCGCGTGGTCTCGGCGGTCCGCATCGGCGAAGACGATGCCGGGGCGAGCAACGGCAACGGCGAGAGCCATTCCGAAACAAACGGTGGATAAGGAACGCCTGTGTCGCTAAGACTCCGCCGCCGCATCTGGCGCACAAGGGGGAGAAATGGCCTCAGAACGCACCGGCGTCTATCCGGGCACGTTCGATCCCATTACCAGCGGGCATATGGAAGTGATGCGCCGCTCGTTGCGGCTCGTCGACAAGCTGGTGATCGGATGTGCCATCAACATCGGCAAGGGGCCGCTGTTCTCGCTCGAAGAGCGCATGGAAATCATCCGCGAGGATATTGCGGACTTCCCGCCGGCGGACCGGGATCGGATCGAGGTCGTGCCGTTCGATGGGCTGCTGATACGCTTCGCGCGCGAGGTTGGCTCCGCGCTGATCATCCGTGGACTGCGAGCGGTCTCCGACTTCGAGTACGAGATCCAGATGGCCAACATGAACGCCCGCATGGACCCTGGGATCGAGACCATCTTCCTGATGGCCTCCGACCGGCACCAGTTCATTGCCTCATCCCTGGTAAAGGATATTGCACGGTTGGGCGGGGATACGTCGCAATTCGTGTCCAAGAAGGTATTCGCGCGGCTGACGAAGAAGTTCGCCAAGTCCTGACCCCAGCCCAGCTGCTGCCCCCAGCGGCCGCGTTGACCGTGGGGCTGGCGCACCTTATACGGGCGCCGCGCGGGGGGGCGGCCTGCCGCGTGACGCCGGAGCGAGCCCGTAGCTCAGCGGTAGAGCATCTGACTTTTAATCAGAGGGTCGTGGGATCGTACCCCACCGGGCTCACCACTGGATTCGAGAAGGAGAGACGCGGCTCATGCCGTCGGTGAAAGTCGTCAACGGTAAGCAGATCGTGGTCGAGAATCTCGGCCCGCTGCAGCGTGCCTCCCGTTTCATGACGAGACCCTTCGAGCAAATGGTGCAGCATCAGGACCTGATCGCGGCCATCCTGAGGCGTGAGATCCGCGAGCGGTTCAAGGGATCGGTCGCCGGTTGGATCTGGGCGGTGGTCGCGCCGCTTCTTGCCATCACCGTCTATTCCTTTGCCTTTTCCACGAACCTGAAGCTACCGGGCGCAGAGGGCGATGGACCGATCATCACCTACTCGCTGTTCATCTTCAGCGGTATCGTCGTCTTCAATTTCTGGTCCGAGATGGCGTTTCGCGCGCCGATGCTGCTCCACGAATATACCCATTTCATAAAGCAGACGATCTTTCCCAGCGACATGCTGGCGGTGATCTCGACGCTGCGGGCGACTGCCTACACCCTGATCTCGATGGGCGTCATGCTGATCTTCCAGGTCGCGATTACCGGCAGCCTGCCGTGGACGGTGTTGCTGATCCCGCTGATCTTCATCCCCTTCATGGCGTTCCTGATCGGCATGGCGTGGTTCCTGTGCGCGCTCGGGGCGTTCACCCGCGACGCCGGCTATTTCATGATCAACGTCGTGCCGTTGTTCATGTTCGCCACGCCGATCTTCTACCAGCACAGTTCGCTGCCGGCGCCGCTCGACTTCTGGATCTATGCCAACGCGCTGACCGGCTACGTCGAAGTCATGCGCGACATCGTGCTGCTCGGGAAGGTGCCGAACTTGCTCGTCTATGGCTGGACCCTGATCACGTCGGTCGTGACCTTCTACTTCGGCTACTGGTTCTTCGACAGGTATCGAAATGTCATCGTCGACGTCATCTGAGATCGTCGTCGAGGCGAAGCACCTCGGCAAGGCCTACCAGCTTTACGCCCATCGCAACGACTGGCTGAAGCAGGTCCTGTTCGGGTGGTGGAAGGCGTACTTCAAGCCCTTCTGGGTGCTTCGCGACATCGACATCAGCGTCAAGCGCGGTGAGAGCATCGGCGTGCTGGGCCGCAACGGCTGCGGCAAGTCGACGTTGCTGCAGGTCATCTGCGGCATGACCCTGCCGAGTCATGGCGAGCTCAGGGTGTCGGGCCGGATCGCGCCGGTCCTGGCGCTGGGATCGACCTTCGACCAGGAGCTGACGGGCCGCGAGAACGTCCTGATCGGCGGCGCAGTGCTCGGTCTGCGGCGGGCCGAGGTGCTGCGGAAATTCGACTCGATCGCGGAGTTCGCCGGCATCGGCGACTACATGGATCAGCCGGTGAAGCACTATTCCATGGGCATGCGCACGCGGCTCGCCTTCTCGATCTGCGCCCATGTCGAGGCGGAAATCCTGGTCGTCGACGAAGCCCTGTCGGTCGGCGACGCCGCCTTCCAGCGCAAGTGCCTCGACTGGATCGACAATTTCCGTAAGACCGGCACGCTTCTCTTCGTATCGCATTCGATGGCCGAGGTGCGCCGCCTGTGCACCCGGGCGATCTGGATCGAGGATGGCCGGATCCGCGAACAAGGCGATCCCAACGAAGTCATCCGGTCCTACCATCGCGCACTCCTGGTGGAAAAAGACGACGTGAATCGCTTCTCGGCAGGCGAGAAGAGATGACGCATGGACGCCGGGACCCCTGTCTGGCTCGGGCTCGGCTGGTGGTCGCTGAGTTCGGCCGTGCACTGGGTGAGTGCGGCGCTCGCCCGACAGCCTAGACGGATGACGGCCGCGCGCTATCGACCTGCCGATTTCAGCATCGTCGCGCCGATGAACGGGGCGGGCGACGCGTCGGCGGCTTATGTCGATGCGCTTGCCGAACTGGCGCGGGCCGGCGTCGAAGTCCTGATCTGCGTTGCCCATGCCGACGATGGCGCCGTTGCCCCGACACGGGCCCTGTGGCCGGAGGCGCCGATCCTGGTCGGCAACGACGACACCTTTAATCCGAAGATGAACAACGTGCGCAAGGGGCTCGAGGCCGCCAGCCGCGACATCGTGGGCCTGTGCGATGCCGGTATCGTGTTCGGTGTCGACGAACTCTGCCGCGCCGCCGCGCCGCTGTCCGACACGATGGGCCTCGTGCTGGCTCTCAAGGCTGCCGACGCGCCGGCGAACTTCGCCGCCGAAATGGAGCGGGCGTACATCGATGGGCATCAGGCCAGGTTCCTGTTCGCGGCGGACCGTCTGGGTCTTGCGGTCGCTTCGGGCGGCGTGACCCTGCTGTCGCGGGACACCCTGCAGCGGATCGGCAACTGGCGCGGCTTCAATCGGTGGATTGCCGATGATTATTCGGTTGTCCGCTCGGTGCGAGAACTCGGCCTGGGGACATGTCTGGGCGAGGTGATGCTGCGGCTGCCGCTGGGCGCCCGCGACTGGCTGACGGTGTGGCGGCGGCAGGTCCGCTGGGCGCGTACCCGATTGCGCCTGCCGGTGTGGCCGTTGGTGTTGTGGGAACCCGTGATCGGTTGGGCGGCCTCTGGCGCCGCGGCCGCCGCGGCGCTCGCCTGTGCCGGCGTGGGGCCGGGCGCCGTCGTTGCCGGCTTGTTCGTGCATACCGCGGCGTGGCTGGCCGGCGAGAAATGGTTCATGGCAGGCCGTGGCCTCGAATTCGGATGGCGGGCGGCGGCGGCGGCGCTGGTGCGCGAGGCCCTGGCGCCGGCATTGATGGTGGGGGCGCTCGGCAGTCGCGCGATCTATTGGCGTGGCACCGACCTCGGCGGGCACTGGAGCTCCCGGGGGGATGATACGGTGGGGAAGTCCGTATGAAAGGGGCCCCTACGGAGACTGCAATCGCCACCATCATGCTGCCGGAGCGAGTCGATTCCGCAACCTCGGCGTCCGTGGAGGCGCTGATGATCGACGCGGTGCGTCCGGATGCCCGGGTTATCGTCGACGGTAGTGCAGTTACTTATATGAGTGCCGCCGGCGTGCGCGCCCTGGCGATAGTGCTCCACAGGGCCGAAGAGCTGTCGGCGCGGATCGTTTTTTGCTCTTTTAGCGGGCCAGCGGCGGATTGCCTGCTGGTCAGCGGCTTTTCGCAATTGTTCGACGTGGCCGATTCGACCGAGCAAGCTCTCGCCAGATTGGCCTCGAAGCGCGCAGGTGGGTCTGCGGACCGCTTGCACCCGCATGGCGCCACGGGCTAATTACATGGCGGGCTGAGACTTGATTATGGGAAGGGACGAGGCGCGGCACGTTGTGATGCGACTGTTCCGGACGGAGATCGGAATTTGACAATTTGGAGCTGGCTGCGCGCTGTCGCGCGACCTACCGCCATTGTCCTCGGCTTGGGTATCGGCGTTGCCGCGTGCACCGCTTTGCCTGGCGATGGTCCGTGGATGGGCGGTGCCCAGGGAACCGCTACCGAAGCGTTGCCGTTCGACGTGATCGACCTCACGCCGACGACCATTGCAGCCTACCGCCAACCTGAGAGCGTCGACCGTCCGTCGATCACGAGCGGGCTGTCGGCCGGCGGCAAGATTTCGGTGGCGCCGGGTGATGCGATCAAGGTTCGCATCTTCGAGCCCTATGAAGGCAGTATTTTCCCGACGATTCAGAAGCCGGGCGCCGATTTCGGCGTCCAGCGCGTCACCGATGCCGGCACGATCAACATTCCCTTCGTGGGGACCGTCCAGGTCGCCGGCCTCGACCTCAGCCAGATCGAGCGTCGTATTGCCCAGCAATTGAACGGAAAAGCCCAGGATCCCCAGGTCATCGTCGAGTTCGTGGCCGATCGCACCCATACAGTGATGGTCTCGGGCGATGTCAAGACTCCGGGCCGCGTCTCGATCCTCGAGGGCGTGAGATCCGTCGTCGACGCCATCAACCGGGTTGGCGGTCCTGCCAGCACCGGCGGTGGCGGACAGGGCGGCGCCATGGGTGGGCAGACGCAGCTCGAAGTCGTGGTGCGACGTCACGGTGAAGTGATCTTGACGGCGCAGTATTCGGAGCTGCTGGCCGGGGCCGATATTGCGGTCCAAAAAGGCGACGAGATCGTCGTTCGCCCCAATTCCCGGGTCTTCACCGTCCTGGGCGCCGTGATGAAATCCGGCAACGTCGAGATGACCAAGCACAATCTGTCGCTTCTGGAAGCACTGGGTCAGGTCGGTGGTTTGAATGATATCCGCGCCAACAAAACGGGCGTTTATGTCTTCAGAATGGGAGATTTGAAGATCAACCCCGCCGCCCGCGCCCGCGTGTTCCGCCTGGATCTGATGCAGCCGGTCTCCATCTTCGTCGCCCAGCAGTTCGGGATGCAGGCCCGCGACGTAATTTACGTCTCGAATGCCCCCCTGTACGAATATGACAAGGTCCTGACATCAATTTACCGTACTTTCTCGATTGTTAGTGTCGTCCGGTCGACCGGCACGTCGTCGGTTTCGTTGCCGGCCTTCTGATCAGCATGCCGAGCGATACAAAGCGATATCTGGTATAATTGGTAATGGCGCGCGCAAGAAAGTTCACATGGGGTGCGGCGAGCGTGGTGGCGCTTGTCGTGGCCGCTGTCCTGGCGATGTGGATGACCCCCACACGGCAGACCAGCAGCGCCCAGGATGGAGCTCGCTCGCTCGGGCCCCTGATTTCGCGTGGCTATACGGATGCGCCGGCCGGCACCGTGGTGATTGCGGGCGATCCGGGCGGTGGCGCGGTGATCCTCGAACTTCGCATTACCGACGGCCAGAAGGT
Source organism: Reyranella sp. (assembly GCA_029946105.1). Classification (GTDB taxonomy): domain Bacteria; phylum Pseudomonadota; class Alphaproteobacteria; order Reyranellales; family Reyranellaceae; genus Reyranella. The sequence goes on from JAQSDW010000039.1 coordinate 20,876, forward strand.
CAAGAAGGACGACATACTTGCCGTCCTGTCGAACTATCCCAAGTCCGACGTTGCCGTCCGTTCGACCGAAGCGGAGTTGAACAAGGCCAAGCAGCAGCGCGAAGCGATGGTCGATGGTTACCGTACGGCTGAAATCGCCATGCAGGAAGTCGTCGTAAGGTCGGAAGCCGAATCGAACAAGCTCAAGGCGCTTCAGATGCAGCGCTCGGGCCTGCCACCCGACCAGAAACAGCTCGAATTGAGCATCTCCCAGCAGAACCTGGAGCGCGAGCAGGCGAAGCTCCGGGTCCAGAAGGAGACGCTGCAGTCCGATCTCGGGCAGATCGAGACGGAAATCAGTATCATCAAGTCCAAGCTCGACAACTCGCGGACGACGCGTGAGCAGGCGCTTGTCCGCTCTCCTCTCGACGGCGTGGTGGTGCAGATCTATTCGCGTCAGGGCGAGCGGGTGTCGCAAAGCGGCATCGCCAAGATTGTCGACCTGAACCAGCTGCGCATCCTTGCTGATGTCGACGAACTGCACGTCGGCCGGGTCGTTCCGGGCGGCAAGGTCGAGGTCACGTTCCGCGGCAGCCCGACCATCTACAAGGGAACGATCGCGCGCGTGGCGCCGACTGTGAAGCGCATGCAGCGTGTCGAGCCGGACGGCGGCTCGTCGACCGACGGCCGCGTGGTCCAGGTCGAGATCGAACTCGACGACCCGTCCAGCATGCCGCGAGTGCTGGGGCGAGAGACGCGCGTTACCTTCCCCTGAGCTGAGATGGCCCTGGTCCTACCAGCCCTTCCGTCACTGAAGCGGCGTCGCTGGCGGCCGGATTTCTCGTTCACACGCCTGCGCGCGGCGGCCAGGACGGCGACGACGATGCCGCTCGGCGCCCAGCAGCTCAAGCGCCAGCGGACCAGCACCTTGTTGTCGCTGGCCGGCGTCACCGCCAGTCTGCTGGTGATCTTCGCCCAGCTCGGTATCGAGCGCGCGGTCTACGATTCAGCCGTCCGCCTCCATCGGACCGTGGCCGCCGATCTCGTTCTGGTGCCGTCCGGCTTCAAGTCGTTGCAGCTCCACGCCGAAGTGCCCGTGGCGATGACCGACATCGTGTCGGCCAACTCGTCCGTGGCAGGGACAATGCCGCTCTGGTTCGGTGTCATGTCGATGACCCACGCCGGCATGCCGACCTCGCGGCGTATCGCCTGGTATGCCATCGATGTGGAGCGACCGGCGATCGACGTGCCGGGCCTGCGCGAAAATCTCTATAAGCTGCGCGAGGCGCGGCGCATGCTCTACGACCGCGAGTCGCGACCCTATTTTGGCGATCTCGGCGAGGTCGGGGAGGGCAAGGAAGTGCCGGTGCTCGGGCCGCCCGACAATCGCGGGCTGCTGCGCCAGCTTTTCGTCGTCGGAACCTTCGCGGTCGGCCCAAATGTGCTGAACGACGGCGCCGTCCTGATGTCCGAAGGGACCATGTCCGAAGTCTTCGGTGCCTGGTGGTCGGATCGTCCGGCCTTCATCGCTATTCGGCTGGCCCCCGGGGCCGATCCGATGGTGGTCCAGAAAGACCTCAATCGCGAACTGGCCGGCCGCGGCGAAGTCATTACCATCTCCGAACTCGAGGCGCGCGAGAGGAGCTACTGGTCGCGCGAAACGCCGGTCGGCTACATCACGGATCTTGGCTTCGTTATGGGTGTGATGATCGGAATGGTGTTCATCTACTACGCCCAGTATCAGATCATCCGCTTCTACCTGCCGGAATACGCCATCCTGAAGAGCCTGGGTTACGACTGGTGGTTCTTTCTCTTCATGATTGGCCAGATCGGCGCTGCCATTATCACGCCGGCCTTTCTGGTGGCCTTCACGCTCGGACGGGTCGTCTATGGCATCACCGAGACAGCCATGCATCTCGGCATGTCGATGGGGCTGCGCGAAATGTCCGTGGCCCTCGCGGCCTGTGTGGTCATGACGGTGGTGTCGAGCCTTTTTGCGATCAGGCGACTGTGGAAGGTCGACCCGATCATGCTGTTCGAGTGACCATGACAGGTAATCCCCATGGTTTCGGACCGCCGGTCATCGAGGCGGTGGACGTTCACCACCACTACGGTGAGGGGCCGCAGCGCGTCGACGTGCTGTACGACATCAACATGCAAGTCCGAGAAGGCGAGCTGGTGATCGTCACCGGCCCGTCAGGCTCGGGCAAGACGACCCTTCTCACGATCCTCGGCACGATGCGCAAACCATCGGAAGGCAAACTCCGCCTGCTCGGTACCGACCTCGTCGGAGTTACCGGATCCGAGCTGGACGTATTGCGCAATCGCGTCCGGTTCCTGTTCCAGAAGCGCAATCTGCTGTCGTCGCTGACGGCGCTGCAGAACGTCATTGCCGGCGTCTCGACCACGCCGCTGTCGGATCCCGCCTGGGACGAGCCGCGGGCGCGCCATCTGCTCAACTTGCTCGGGCTGGCCGAAAAGGCCGATGCCTGGCCCGATGAGTTGTCGGGTGGTCAACAGCAGCGTGTCGCCATCGCCCGCGTCATGATCGGGTTGCCGGATCTCATCATCGCCGACGAGCCGACCTCGGCGCTCGATCGGGTGGCCGGCCGGCTGGTCGTCGACCAGCTCAAGGATCTCGCCATGCGCGCCAAGTGCGCCGTGGTGTTGTCGACGCATGACGAGCGCATCTTTGACGTCGCATCTCGCCGTCTGCACATCGAGGATGGTCGCTGCTTCGACGTGCCCATCCACTATCACTGACGGCGGGGCAGCATGCTGCTCCTGGCCTTCGATACCATCGTCTTGCTCTGTTTGGCCGCGCAGTTCGCGATCGCGGCCTATTTCCTCTATCTGGTCTACTGGCTGTTCGAGCTTCCCGCCGTGCCGGAGAGTGCGCCGCCGCCCGCCGACGATCTGCCGCGGGTCCTGATCCAGCTCCCGGTCTACAATGAACCACTCGTCGTCGAGCGCGCGCTGTCTGCAGCGGCGGCCCTCGACTGGCCGGCCGACCGCCTGACGATCCAGCTCCTCGACGACAGCACCGACATCACCTCCGATATTGCCGTTCATGCCGTCGCGCGGCTTCGTCGCCAGGGCATCGACGTGGTACACGTCCGGCGCGCCGATCGCAGCGGCTTCAAGGCCGGCGCCCTGGCGGCGGGCATGGCGCTCTGCGATGCCCGCTATGTCGCGGTGTTCGATGCCGATTTCGTGCCGCCGCCCGGCTGGCTGCGTCAGGCGATGGCCTCGATGCTGGCCAATCCGCGTGCCGCGTTCGTGCAGACCCGCATCGAGTGGGGCAACGGCGAGAGCAACTGGCTGACGCGCGCCCAGCGGCTCATGCAGGACGCCCATTTTGCCGTCGAGCAGGACGTACGCGCGCGGCGCGGCGTGCCGTTCCAGTTCAATGGTACCGGCGGCATCTGGCGGCGTGCCGCCATCGAGGAGGCCGGTGGCTGGTCGCACGACACGCTGTCGGAGGATCTCGACCTGGTGCTGCGGACATATCTGAAGGGCTGGACCGGGGTGTTCCTCATGGAACCGCACGTGGTCGGCGAGTTGCCGCAGAAGATCGCTGATTTCGGCGCCCAGCAGAACCGTTGGTCGAAGGGCTTCGTCCAGGTGGCGCGCAAGCTCCTGGGGCCGATCTGGAATTCGGCCTGGCCGACCGAAGCCAAGCTGACGACGACCGTGGCACTCGGCCAACAGCTCATCTTCCCCCTGCTGGTCGTGGGCGTGGTGGCCCTGATCCTGTCGATCGTGGGCCATGGCCGGCTGCTCGGCATCTTCCGGTTCGGTCTCTGGTTCTGGCTGATCACGATGCTGGTGGTGCTGATCGGCATGACCTGGGGCGCCTATCGGCGACTGCAGCGTGGCGGCGTGGTGCGCTACCTGGTCACGGCGGCCAGCGTGCCGGCCCTGATCGTCTATCTTGCCGTGGCCAACGCGGCATCCATTGTCGGCGCAGGCTTCGGCAAGAAGACCGAGTTCAATCGCACCCCCAAGACCGGCACATAAGACAGGCAGCCCAGCGATCCATGGCCATCCTCGCCATCCTGGTTCTTTTCTTCGGCACCGTTTTCGCGGTCTGCTGCCTGTTGCTGGGCGCCTTCATCGGCAGCCTGCTCTACATGGTTGTCCTGCATCACCGGCTGAAGGATGCGGGCCTGGAGCGCGAGGAGATGCTGCTGTCGACGCCGCTGCCGGCCGATGCCGACCTGCCGCATGTCGTCGTTCAGGTTCCGTCCTTCAACGAGGGGCGCGTGGTCCGCCGCGGCGCGGAGTCGGCCGCTGCGCTCGACTGGCCGCGCGACAAGCTGCACATCCAGCTTCTCGACGACAGCACCGACGAAACGGCCGACATGATCCGCGCGGTGGCGGCCGAGCTCAGGGCAAAGGGCTTCGACGTGGTGGCGCTGCAGCGCACCGACCGCAGCGGTTACAAGGGCGGGGCGTTGCATGAGGCGATGCAGAAGACGCCGCACGACTTCTTTGCGATCTTCGACGTCGATTACGTGCCGCCGGCCGACTTCCTGCGCAATTGCATGCGGCCGTTCTTCGCCGAGCCGCACACCGCCTTCGTGCAGGCCCGCTTCGACTTTCTCAATCCGCACGAAAATGCCCTCACCGAGATGCAGATGGTCACGCTCGACGCCCATCTCGGCATCGAGCAGGCGACGCGCTGCTGGGCGGGGCATCCGCTGCCCTTCAACGGCACCTGCGGCATCTGGCAGCGAGCGGCCATCGAGGCCGGCGGCGGCTGGAAGGGCGATACCGTCACCGAGGACCTCGATCTCACCTATCGAGGGTGGGTGAAGGGCTGGCGTGCGCTGTTCCTGACCAGCGTCGGCGTGCCGGGCGAGCTGCCGGCCGACACCAAGACGTGGTTGCGCCAGCAGCAGCGCTGGCAGGACGGCTTTCGCCACGTCTCGATGCGCATGTTCCCCGAGATATTGAAGAGCCGGGATATCACGCCGTCGGCCAAGCTGGCGGCCCTCCTGCACCTCTGCATGGCGCTCAATCAGCCTGTCCTGCTGGTCGGGGTTGTGTCCGGCCTTCTGGCGGCACTGCTGGCGCCGAAGCTCATCCCGCTGCTGCTGACGTTGTTCGTCATCACCGTCGTCTGGGTGCTGATTTGTGCCACGACCTTCCTGCGGGCCGGCCACAACTTCATCCGCGACGGCGAGATTCCGCCGCTCGCGTTCGCCGTGGTGCTGCTGCGTTTCGCGGTCGGCCAGGCCGCGACCGTCGTGCGGTCGCTCGGCGTTCATCTGAAGAAGATGTTCAGCAAGCCCAAGCCGGTCGTGTTCGACCGCACCCCTAAGAAGGGCGTCTAGCCCAGCGCGCTTTCGCGCAGCAGCGGATGGTGGGCGCAGCGAAGCCCGCCGCCGGTGAAGATCGGGCCATCGAAGGGCAGGGGGATGACGTCGACCCCGCGCTTGCGCAATTCTTCGATCACGCGTGCATTGTCGGCGTCGACGATGATGCGGCCCTCGTCAAGCACCAGCCCGTTGGTCGCGAGCAGATCGGCTTCGTCCCTGGAGACGGCGATCGCCTCCCAGTCGCGCAACGACATCGGCAGGCCGTCGATGAATTTCTCCGGACACCAGACGAGCAAGCCCGGCTTGATCAGCGCCAAGGCGCAGTCGAGGTGGAGCACGTTCGACTTCATCGCCACGGGAATGACGCGGTAGGCGCCCCCCAGCAACGCCTGCAGCCAGTCGACGCCGGCGAGATCGGACGCACAGCCGGAGATGCCGACATAGATTTCGCGCCCGTTGAGTAGCGTGTCGCCACCTTCGAGGAAGGGCCCGTCGACGCAGCCGGGCGAGCCCAGCGGCACGCTCGACCAGCGGGCCCCATGCTCCTGTACGGCCTTGTGGATGATCGGGCGCAGCCCAAAGCGCTCGCGTTGGCGGCACTTCAGGCGGAGCGATGCATCGATGACGTGATTGCCGATCACGATCATGCCATCGCGCGCAAAGAGCTGGGCGCCTTCGCCGTTGGGCGCCAGGAAGGTACGCTCGGAGCCTTTGAGGCGTTCGGGCCGGTGGACGGTGATCCCCTCGCGCGCCACCAACTCGGTCAGCGCATCGACCTGGCGCTCGATGCGAAGGGCACGTTCGGGATCGACATCGATCAGGCGCCGTCCGGCATGCTGGCGGCTGAAGGCATCGCCCGGCGGGACGAGCCAGCGTTGCGATTCCTCATGGAAGACGACGAAATCCTCGGCCGGCGAAATGCCGATCACGACTTCACGCAGCTTGCCCCATTCGTGGTGGGCGCCGAACCGCATCTTCAAACGCGGGCGTAGATGTCTTCGTATCTGACGATGTCGTCTTCCTCGAGGTAGTCGCCGGTCTGCACCTCGACGACTTCGAGCGGTTCGAGCCCCGGGTTGGCGAGCCGGTGGATGCCGCCCATCGGGATATAGATCGACTCTTTCTCGTGCAGGGTCATGTTCTTGCCGTCGAGCGTCACTTCGGCGACGCCCTTGACCACGACCCAATGCTCGGCCCGCCGCCTGTGGCTCTGCAGGCTGAGCTTGCCGCCGGGATTGACGGTCAGGCGCTTGGCGCGGAACCGCTCGCCGCGATCGATGTCCTGATAGCTGCCCCATGGGCGGTGCATGACGGCATGCTCGGTCGCCGCCCGGTGCTTGCCATCCGACATGCGCTGCACGACATCCTTCAGCCGCGGAAGATTGTCTCGATGGCCGACCAGGACGGCGTCGTTCATCGCCACGACGACGACGTCCTCGACGCCGATCACTGCGGTGAGCGGACCATCGGAGCGGATGTAGGAATTGCGCACGTGATCGATCTCGACTGGTCCTTCGGTGACGTTGCCCTCACTGTCGGCCTCGCCGACGTCGAGCAGCGCATCCCAGGTGCCGAGGTCGGACCAGCGGAAGCGGGCAGGCACGACCCAGCACTTGTCGGTGCGCTCCATGACCGCGTAGTCGATCGACTTGGCTGGCGCCTTGGCGAAAGCCTCGGCGTCGAGGAATACGGTCGAGCCGACCTGCTTGGCCTTGGCGACGGCTTCCTCGGCGGCGGCGGCCATCTCGGGCTCGAAGCGGGCCATCTCCGACAGCAGCAGCGCAGGCGGGAACAGGAAGTTGCCGCTGTTCCACAGCAAGCCTTCGGCGATGTAACGCAGCGCGGTCTGGGCATTGGGCTTCTCGACGAAGGCGGCGACCTTCATCACCGGCCCGATACGCTCGCTGCCGGGACGGATGTAGCCGTAGTCGGTCTTGGGTTCCGTCGGCGGGATGCCGAAGGTGACGATGCCGCCCTGCTCGACGGCGGCGAGGCCTTCGCGGCAGCCGGCGAGGAATTCCTCGGCGCCGATCACCAGATGGTCCGACGCCAGCGCCAGCACGGCCTTGGCGCCGAGTCCGCGCGTGTAGGCGGCAGCGGCGGCCATGGCGGGCCCTGAGTCGCGGCGCGACGGCTCGACAAGAATGTCGATGTCGATATCCTTGGCTTGGCCTTCGCACATGAAGCGATAGGCGTCGTTGGTGGCGATCACGGGCTTGCCGAACAGGGAACGGTCGGCGACGCGCAGCAGCGTCTGCTGGAAGGTCGACTGCTTGCCGAGCAAGGGAACGAACTGCTTGGGCATGCTCTCGCGCGACAGCGGCCACAGTCGCTTGCCGGAGCCTCCAACCAGGATAACGGGAGTGATGAGCGACATTCAGACGGCTTTCATTGGCAGAGGCGGTTAGCGGCCGGCCGAGGAGACCGCGTGTCGGGCCGCGATATAGCCGAAGGTGAGGGCCGGGCCAATGGTGATGCCAGTCATCGCTTTAGTTCGCCCGCCCTTCTTTCGATATTCTCCTCGCGCCGGCGCTTTGCCTCGCCTTCGACGGCCTCGGCCAGGGCGGGAATACGCGAGGCGATCTCGTAGAAGTCGCTGGCATACAGGACCAGCAACGTGGTCGGTCGCGCCGTCGCCACGGTGGCGGAGCGCGGCTGACGCTCCAGAAGCGCCATTTCGCCGAAGAATGCACCTTCGCCGAGCTTCACGGTGCCGCCGTTCGGCAGGCGGACCTCACATTCGCCGCTCGAGATGAAGAACATCGAGTCGCCGGGATCGCCGCGCCGCATGATGGTGACGTGCGAGGGATAGTAGCGGGTTCGCAGCTTGCCCACGATCTCGGACAGAGTGACGACACCCAGGGCGGCGAAGATCGGCACGCGCGCCACCTGTTCCCAAACCCTGAGATACTCGCGTCGCCGTTCCTCCTGGGCAAATCCGGTGGCGAGCACGCCGGTCATGATGGCGAGAACGGAAATGCCGCTGATCATCAGAACGGAGCCGACCAGGCGTCCTCCCGCCGTGACCGGCACCACGTCGCCGTAGCCGGTCGTGGTCAGCGTCACGACGGCCCACCACAGGGCGTTGGGAAGGCTGCCGAACGCCTCGGGCTGACGCCCGCGCTCGAGCAGGTGCGCCGCGGTCGCGGCGATCACGAGGACGATGAAGAACAGGACCAGGACGCCGGCGATCGGGGCGCGCTCGTTCGATACGACACGGGCCAGGGTTCCGAGCGCGGGCGCGTGCAGGCCGAGCTTGAGGATCCAGAGGGCGCAGAAGATCGATGCGGCGTCGGTGCCGACGATGCGGTAGCCGGCCAGCCACATGAGTATCGGCACGGTCGCCAGGAGCGCGACAAGCCCCGGCAGGGACATCGCCCATTGCAGCCGGGCCATCGTGGGGGAGGCCTCTCTGTAGCGCCCTTCCTCAGGCGCCACCCAGAGCCGCACGACGTATTCGATGAAGAACAGGTTGGCGACCGTCCAGATCGTGTAGCGGAGCGCATTTCGCGTATCGGGCGGCAGGTCGTCGATCGACAGCAGGATCACGGCGAACAGGCCGATACCGAGCACGCAGAGGTGCAGCATCCGCCACCGACGTCCCGCGTCGCTGGGGTCGGTGAAATGCAGCAGCGCATGGATGCGCGCGCGAAGACTGGAAGCCTGGGCCGTCACAGCGCGACCATAGGCGCGCTGGCCTGCGAATTGCAACGCAGGGGAGGCCGGTCTACGGTCCCGCCCGCATCCGTGGGACAGGAGTTTGGAGCAGCAGTGGTCAAGGATTTGCGCATTGCCGTCGACATTGGCGGGACTTTTACGGATGTGGTTCTGGAAGAAGGCGGGCGACGACTGACCCGCAAGCTGCTGACGACGCCGCAGCGGCCGGAAGAGGCGGTTCTCGATGGTGTGCGCCTGATTCTGGCCGATTCCGGCCATGGCTTCGGCGATGTCGAGGTCTTTGTCCATGGCACGACGCTGGCGACCAACGCCGTGATCGAACGCCGGGGCGCCCGCACGGCCCTGATCGCCACGGATGGCTTCCGCGACATTCTCGATATCGCCAACGAGAGCCGCTACGACCAATACGACCTCAGCATCGAGAAGCCGCGCCCGTTGGTTCCGCGGGCGCTGCGCTTCACCGTTCCCGAGCGCATGGATGTGCATGGCAAGGTGCGCCTGGCGCTCGATGAGAGCGCTGTGCGCGCCGTGGCGGCCGAGCTCGCCGCTCAGGGGATCGAAAGCGTGGCCGTGGCGTTCATGCACGCCTATGTCAATCCGGCGCACGAGCGGCGGACCCGTGAGATCCTCGGGGCCGAGTTGCCGGCGCTCAGGGTGACGCTCTCCAGCGAGGTCTGTCCCGAAGTCCGAGAATACGAGCGGACCTCGACGGCGGTGGCCAACGCCTATGTGCAGCCGCTCATGGACTCCTATCTTCAGCGCATGCAGACGGCGCTAGCGGCGGAGAATTTCAAAGGCACGATCTACCTCGTCACTTCCGGCGGCGGCCTCACCGCCATTGAGACGGCACGACGCTTTCCGGTTCGCCTGATCGAATCGGGCCCGGCCGGAGGCGCGATTTTTGCGGCACAAGTGGCGGCCCGCGCCGGCGAGAAGCGCGCGCTGAGTTACGACATGGGGGGCACGACGGCCAAGATCTGCCTGATCGACGAGTACACGCCGCACACCGCGCGGCTGTTCGAGGTCGACCGTGCCGCCCGCTTCCTCAAGGGCTCTGGCCTGCCGGTGCGCATTCCCGTGATCGAGATGGTCGAGATCGGGGCGGGCGGCGGCTCGATCGCCCGGCTCGATGCCTTGAAGCGTGTCACGGTAGGGCCGGAAAGTGCCGGCGCCGAACCCGGACCGGCCTGCTACGGCCGCGGCGGCCGTCATCCGGCGGTGACCGACGCCAACGTCGTGCTGGGCACGATCGACCCCAAGGACTTCGCCGGCGGAACGATCGCGCTCGATCTTGACGCCGCCAAGGGCGCGCTTGAGCGCGACGTCGCCCAGGGGCTCGGCCTGTCGACCGACATGGCGGCCTACGCCGTTTACGAAATGGTGTCCGAGAACATGGCCAGTGCCGCCCGCGTGCACGCCGTCGAGCGCGGCGCCGTGGTCAATCAGTACAATCTGATCGCCTTTGGCGGCGGCGCGCCCTTGCATGCGGCACGGGTTGCCGAAAAGATCGGCGTCCAGCGCGTGATCGTGCCGCCCAATGCCGGCGTCGGTTCGGCGGTGGGCTTCCTGGCCGCACCGGTCTCGTTCGAGCTGGTGCGCAGCCGCTACATGCGCCTCGATGCCTTCGATGCGGCCTCGGCCACACAGCTTCTCGAAGAGATGAGCGTCGAGGCGACGGCGCTGGTGGTGCCCGGCGCGCGCGGCCTGAAGACCTTCGAGCGGCGCGTGGCCTTCATGCGTTACATCGGCCAAGGCCACGAGATCATGGTCGTGCTGCCTGAGCGGCCGCTGGTCGCAAGCGACGCCGAGGCGCTGCGCACGGCTTACGAGCGCGACTATGCGGCGCTGTTCGAACGGCACATCCCCAATGCCGCCATCGAGCTGCTGAGCTGGTCGGTCCAGGTCTCCACCGAGACCAACCTGCCGGCGCCCCAGGGTGCCGCGCCTTCCGTGCCCCAACCGGTGCCGGTTGGGCGTCGGCCGGTGTTCGACGGCCGCAGCGGCCGGAGCACCGACGTTCCGGTCTACCGCCGCGAGGACCTGCCGCCGGGCAGCGCCTTCCCAGGCCCCGCGATCGTGGCCGAGGACGAGACCTCGACCTACATTTCGGCCAGTTTTACCGCGCACATCGACGCGTCCGGCTGTATCGTCATGGACCGGCGGGTCGGGTGAGGAGAACATCATGAGCCAGTCCAACAGCGTCGGGCTGATCGATCTGCAGATCATGTGGAACCGGCTGATCGCCGTGGTCGAAGAGCAGGCGCAGACGTTGATGCGCACCGCCTTCAGTCCGATCGTGCGCGAGGCGGGGGACCTCTCGGCCGGTATCTTCGACCTCCAGGGTCGCATGCTGGCGCAGGCCATCACCGGCACGCCGGGTCACGTGAATTCCATGGCCGAGTCGGTGAAGCATTTCCTGCGCTACTTCCCGGTCGACACCATGAAGCCGGGCGACGCCTACATCACCAACGATCCGTGGATGGGCACCGGCCATCTCAACGACTTCGTCATCACCACGCCGTGCTTCCGGGGCGGCAATCTGGTCGCGCTGTTCTCGTGCACCAGCCATCTCATGGACATCGGCGGCATCGGCTTCGGTCCCGACGCCACCGACGTGTTCATGGAGGGCCTCTATATCCCGATGCTGAAGCTGTTCGACAACGGCAAGGTGAACGAGACGCTGATGGCGATGATCCGCGCCAACACGCGCCAGCCGGTCGACACCGAGGGCGATGTCTACTCGCTGGCCGGCTGCAACGACATCGGCTGCCGCCGGCTGGTCGAGATGATGGACGAGTTCGCCATCGACTCGCTGGATCAGCTCGGCGACCACATCATCGCCCGTTCGCGCGAGGCGGTGCTGGCCGAGATCGCCAAGCTGCCCAAGGGCACCTGGCACAACAGCATGACGGTCGACGGCTATGACGAGCCGGTGACACTCAAGGCAGCACTCACCGTTTCCGATACCGGCATCCATGTCGACTACACCGGCACCACCGGCGTCTCCACGCGCGGCATCAATGTGCCGCATGCCTATACGACCGCGTACACCGTGTTCGGTCTCGGCTGCGTCGTGGCCACCCACATTCCGAACAATGCCGGATCGCTCGGGCCGCTCACTGTGTCGGCGCCCGCGGACTGCATTCTGAACGCGCCCAAGCCAAATGCTGTCGCCTCGCGCCATATCATCGGCCAGATGCTGCCGGATGTGACTTTCGGCTGCCTGCGCCAGATCGTTCCCGACTGCGTGCCGGCCGAGGGCACTTCGTGCCTGTGGAACATCAACGTGCGCGGGCATGTGGCGGGAGGCCAAGGCGGCAACTACGGCTTCGGCATGACCATCACTTCGAATGGTGGCACGGGCGCGCGGCCGGACAAGGACGGCCTCTCGGCCACCGCCTATCCCAGCGGCGTGCGCGGCACGCCGGTCGAGATCGCCGAGACCCAGACGCCGCTGATCTTCTGGCGCAAGGAATTCCGCCCCGACTCGGGCGGCGCCGGCCGCACGCGCGGTGGATTGGGCCAGATCATGGAGATCGAAAGCGGCATCGCCGAGCCGTTCGACCTGCTCGCGGCTTTCGATCGGATCGACTATCCGGCGCGCGGCCGCGACGGCGGCGGCGACGGCGTGGCTGGTCTCTTGTCGCTGAAGTCGGGCAAGGCCCTCAAGGGCAAGGGATTCCAACTGATCCCACCGGGTGATCGCCTGATGATCATGACACCGGGCGGCGGCGGCATCGGTGCGGCGGCCGAGCGCGACCGCGCGCAGGTCGCCAACGATCTCGCCGACGAACTGATCTCGCCGGAAACGGCCGACAAGCTCTATGCCTACAAGCCGCCGCAGGCGGCCGAATAGGCAGGGACGGGGAGGCAACAAACGAATGAGGGCTTCGATGAAACTGGGACGCAGGACGGCCTTGAAGGCCGGCGTGGGAGCGGGTGCGGTGGCGATGATCGCCGCACCGGCCGTGGTGATGGGACAGGCGGCGCTCAAGTTGCCGCTGGCGACGGTGTGGCCGGATGGAAATTTCCACACGGTCAACGTCAAGCGCTTTGCCGAAGAGGTGAAGAAGGGGACGGGCGGCGCCGTCGATATCGAGGTCAAGGCGGGCGGTCAGCTCGGCTTCAAGGGCCCCGAGCAGATGCGTGCCGTGCGCGATGGCCTGGTGCCGATGGCCGACATCCTCAACATCCAGCAGATCGGCGACGAGCCGATCTTCGGCGTCGAGGGCATTCCCTTCATCTGCAATTCGGCCGAAGAGCTCAAGGTGCTGCACAAGTACCTGCGGCCGGAGTACGAGAAGGTCCTGCTGAAGAACAATCAGACGATGCTCTACACGGTGCCGTGGCCGACACAGTACCTGCATCTCAAGATCAAGGCCGAGTCGCTCGATGCCCTCAAAGCCATCAAGATCCGCGTGCCCGACAAGAACGCCCAGGAGATGTGCAGCGCCATCGGCATGTCGCCGGCCCTGATCCCGTGGGGCGAGACCATCGCCGCGCTGTCGTCGGGCGCCGTTTCGGGCGTGTCGACCTCGTCGGTATCGGGTGTCGATGGCAAGTTCTGGGAGTTCCTTAAGTTCTTCCACCAGACAAACCATGCCTGGTCGTCGGAGATCGTCACCATCAACAACGACACCTGGAAGAAGATCTCGCCGGTCAACCAGAAGGTGATCGTCGACCTCGCCAAGAAGCTCGAGCCCGAGTTCTGGCTGTCGTCGCTGCAGGCCGACAAGGACAGCAACGCCAAGCTGATCGCGGGTGGCATGCAGCTCGTGATTCCGCCGCCGGCGATGACGGCCGACCTGCAGAAGAAGACGGCGCCGATGATCCCCGAATTCTACAAGCGCGTCCCGGCCGCCGAGAAGCCGATCAAGGCCTATCTCGTCGAGATGAAGCGGGCGTGACGGCACACGGCTCGAATCCGAACGCAGCGGCCCCCCGGCCGCTGCGTCTCTTTCTCGATGCTATCGACATGATGGGCCGGCTCGACGGCTGGATGGGGGCGGCCTGCCTGGCGGCACTCACCTGCCTGATGCTGGGCGAAGTGGCGGTGCGGGCGCTATCGGACATCTTCCCCTGGGTGCCGGCCGATATTCCGATCGCCTGGGAATACAGCTCCTACCTGATGGCGGCGGCCTTCACCTTCGGCGCGGCGATGACGCTGCGCGCTGGCGGCCATATCCGCGTCACCCTGGTGCTGGCGCGCCTCGGACCGGCGGCGCGGCGCTGGCTGGAGACGCTGTTGGCGGCCCTCGGCGTCGGCTTCACCGGCTTCCTGGCCTACGCGATGATCAACTTCACCTGGCGCAGCTTCGTGAGCGACCAGACGTCGATCTCGAGCGCAACGCCGCTCTGGATTCCGCAAGCGCTGGTGACCTTCGGCATCTGTCTGCTCGTCCTGCAGTTCGTCGCGCGCTTCTTTCAGGCAGCGTTTGGCCTGCCGCTCGAGGATCTCAACATGCGCGCTGCGTCGGTCGCCGAATGACGTTTCGGATCGGCTAGCCGGACATGCTCGCGATCGTTGTCACAATGTTTGCCGTGCTGTTCGCCTTCCTGGCGGGCGGCCTGTGGATCGGCTGGACGCTTGCCGTCACCGGCACGATCCTGCTGGCGATCTTCCGCGACATCCCGCTCGATAAGTTGTTGGCGCAGTACGCCTGGAACATCCTGACGACCCAGGAACTGCTGGCGCTGCCGCTGTTCATCGTCATGGGCGAGATCCTGTTCCGAACGCGCCTGTCGCAGGCGCTGTTTCGCGGCCTCTCGCCGTGGGCCGGTCTGCTGCCGGGCCGCCTGCTGCACGTCAATGTCATCGGCTGCACGATCTTTGCCGCCATCTCCGGCTCGTCGGCCGCCACCACCCAGGTCGTCGGCCGCATCTCGCTGTCCGAGCTTCTGAAGCGCGGCTATTCCAAGGACGTTGCCGTCGGCTCCCTGGCCGGTGCCGGCACGCTCGGCTTCCTGATCCCGCCCTCCAACATCATGATCATCTACGGCGTGCTGGGCGACGTCTCGATCGCCAAGCTGTTCACGGCCGGCTTCATCCCGGGTGTCCTGCTCGCCGGCTGTTTCATGGCCTGGATCATGATCCACACGGCGCTGAGGCCGGAGTTCGTGCCGGCTGCTGAGCGCAAGGTTCGCATCGCGTCGGGCGCCGAGTATCTGTCGTCGATAAAGGAACTCGGCCCCGCGGTGTTCCTCATCCTCTGCGTGCTGGGATCGATGTACGGCGGCCTCGCCACGCCTTCGGAAGCGGCGGCGGTGGGCGTGCTGGGGGCGCTGGTGGTGGCCGCGGTACAGCGCGAGCTCTCCTGGCAGGCCATGAAGGCGATTGCCGTCGGCTCGGTCCAGACCTGCGCCATGATCGCGCTGATCGTGCTCGGCGCGTCGATCCTCGGCGGCGCCGCGGCGTTTCTCGGCATTCCCGGGGCGGTGGCGGAGTTCGTCAGCAGCCTCGGCCTCTCGTCCTTCATGCTGATCGTGGCTCTGATCGTGTTCTACCTGATTTTGGGGTGCTTCCTCGACGGCTTCAGCATGATCGTGATGACGCTGCCCATCGTCATGCCGATCGTGAAAGGCGCCGGCTTCGATCCGATCTGGTTCGGCGTCTTCCTGGTCCTGGTCGTCGAGATGGCGCAGATCACGCCGCCTGTCGGCTTCAACCTCTTCGTCATCCAGGGGCTGACCGAAGACGGCCTGGGCTATATCGCCCGGGTGACAATGCCCTATCTGCTGATCATGACCGGTTTCACCATGCTGGTGACGCTCTTTCCCGACATTGCCCTCTGGCTTCCGCGCTACCTCAGCGGCTAGTCTGCCTTCAATCGTCTAGGGGGGAATGGATGGATCCGCGCCAGGTCAAAACGGCGGCTGATGCCCGCAAGATCGTCAAGGAACGCGGCCTGACCCACGTCAAGGTTGGGGTGCACGACATCGACGGCATCCTGCGCGGCAAGTACATCCACATCGACAAATTCCACTCGGCGCTGGAAGGCGGCTTCGGCTTTTGTGACGTGGTGCTGGGCTGGGACTCCAACGACCAGCTCTACGACAACGGCACCTACACCGGCTGGCATAGCGGCTATCCCGACGCCAATGTCCGCATCCTGCCCGACACCTGCCGCGAGATCGCGACCGAGCCGGGCAACCTGATGTTCCTCTGCGAGTTCGTGGCCAGGGCTGAGGAGATCTGCCCGCGCGGCACCTTGCGTCGCGTGCTGGCCCGCGCGGCCAAGCTCGGATTCGAGGTCAAGGTCGGCTTCGAGTACGAGTTCTTCGTCTTCGTCGAGACGCCCGAGTCCATCCGCGAGAAGGGCTACAGGAACCTGAAGCCTATTTCGCCCGGCTTCTTCGGCTACTCCGTGCTGCGCAATTCGGTGCTGTCGGACTGGTACCAGGACCTCATGGCCATGTGCGAGACCATGGACATGGGCATCGAGGGCCTCCACACCGAGACCGGTGCCGGCGTGCTCGAGGCGGCGCTGCGTGTCGACGATGCGCTGGCCGCCACCGACAAGGCAGCACTTTTCAAGCTCTTCACCAAGGTGCTGGCGCAGCGGCGCGGCTGGCTCGCCACCTTCATGGCCAAGTGGTCGAAGGACTGGCCGGGCTGCGGCGGTCACATGCACATGTCGCTGTGGAAGGGCGGCAAGCCGGTCTTCTTCGACGAGAAGGCGCCCCATCGCATGAGCACGACGATGCGCCATTTCGTCGGCGGTCAGCGGGCATTGATGCCCGAGACGCTGGCGATGGTGGCGGCGAACGTGAACTCCTACCGGCGGCTCATTCCGGGCTTCTGGGCGCCTACGGATGCGACTTGGGGCGTGGAGAACCGCACCACGGCGCTCCGGGTCATTCCGGGCTCGGCCAAGTCGACCCGCGTCGAGTACCGGGTCGCCGCCGCCGATGCCAATCCCTACCTGGCGCTCGCTGCGGCCATCGGCGCGGGCCTGTGGGGCATCGAGAACAAGATCGACCCGGGCGAGCCGATCAAGGGCAACTCCTACGCCGTAAAACATCCGGTGAAGTCGCAACTGCCGCGCACGCTGATGGAGGCGGCCGGCCGGTTGAAGGCGTCCAAGCCGGCGCGCGACCTGTTCGGCGATGCCTTCGTCGATCACTATTCTGCAACGCGTGAATGGGAAGAGCGGGAGTTCCGCAAGGCCATCACGGATTGGGAACTCGAACGCTACATGGAAATCATCTGATGGCTGCGTCTGCTCCGCTCGTCGGCAACTGGAACTACCCGACCTCGATCCGCTTCGGCGCCGGCCGTATCCGCGAGTTGCCCGAAGCCTGCAAGGCTGTCGGCTTGAAGCGGCCGCTGCTGGTGACCGATCCGGGCCTGGCGAAGCTGCCGATGATCTCCGATGCGATGCTTGCCCTGCGCAAGGCGGGGATTGAGGTGGCGCTTTTCAGCGAGGTGAAGCCCAATCCAGTAGCCGCCAACGTCGAGGCTGGCGTACGCGTGCTGCGTGCCGGCAAGAACGACGGCGTGATCGCCTGGGGCGGCGGCAGCGGCATCGACACCGCCAAGGCCATCGCCTTCATGGCGGGGCAAACGAGACCCTTGTGGGACTTCGAGGATGTCGGTGACTGGTGGACGCGGGCCAATCCGGCCGGGATCTATCCGTCGATCGCCGTGCCGACGACGGCCGGGACGGGGTCGGAGACCGGCCGCGCCTCGGTGATCACCAACGAGGAGACGCACACCAAGAAGGTGATCTTCCATCCCAAGATGATGCCGTCCATCGTCATCGCCGATCCCGAGCTCACGATCGGCCTGCCGCCGAAGCTGACGGCAGGCACCGGCATGGATGCCTTCATCCATTGCCTCGAGGCCTATTGCGCGCCGGGCTATCACCCTTATGCGGAAGGCATTGCTGTCGAAGGCATGCGGCTGGTGAAGGAAAACCTCGAACGCGCGGTCAAGGATGGTCGCGACATCGAGGCCCGTGGCCATATGCTGGCGGCCTCGCAGATGGGCTCCACGGCTTTCCAGAAGGGGCTGGGCGCCATCCATTCGCTGTCGCATCCCGTGGGCTCGACGCTCGATACGCATCATGGCCTCACCAATGCGGTGGCCATGCCCTACGTGCTGCAGTTCAACCGCCCGGCCATCGACGACAAGATCGTGCGCCTGTCGCGCTGGCTCGGGCTGCGCAATCCGACGTTCGACGGCTTCATGGAATGGACCCTCGATATCCGGCGCAAGGTCGGCATCCCGCACACGCTGGCCGAGATAGGCGTGAAGGAGAGCCATCTCGATAAGTTCGCCGAGATGGCCGCCGTGGATCCGACGGCGAGCGGCAATCCGGTGAAGGCGGGGGTTCCCGAGATGCGCAAGATGTACGACGCAGCCGTGAACGGGCGTCTCTGACATGGCCCCGAATTTCCCCACCCAGGCCCGCGTCGTCATCATCGGCGGCGGCATCATGGGCTGCTCGACGGCCTATCACCTGGCCAAGCTCGGCTGGAAAGACGTGGTCCTGCTGGAGCAGGGGCGCCTCAGCGGCGGTACGACCTGGCACGCCGCCGGACTGGTCGGCCAGCTTCGCAGCTACCAGAACCTGACGCGGCTGATCCGCTACAGCACCGATCTCTATTCGAAGCTCGAAGCCGAGACCGGGCTCGCCACTGGCTGGAAACAATGCGGGTCACTCTCGGTGGCCCGCACCGAGGAGCGCATGGTGCTGCTGCGCCGCTCGGTCGCCATGGCCAATGCGCAAGGCGTCGACTGCGAGCCGCTGACGCCCAAGGGGGCCGGCGACAAGTATCCCATCATGCGCACCGACGATCTGGTGGGCGCGGTGTGGCTGCCGGGCGACGGCAAGGCCAATCCCACAGACATCACCCAGGCGCTGGCCAAGGGCGCGCGCAATGGCGGCGTCCGCATCTTCGAGAAGACCCGCGTGACGTCGATCGACACCAAGGACGGCCGCGTCACCGGCGTGCAGACGACCGAAGGGCCGATCACCGCCGAAATCGTGGTCAACTGCGGCGGCCAGTGGGCGCGCCAGGTCGGGCGCATGGTCGGCGTTACCGTGCCGCTCTATTCCTGCGAGCACATGTACATCGTCACCGAGAAGATGGAGAACGTGCCGCGCGATCTGCCCGTGATGCGCGATCCCGACGGCTACATCTACTTCAAGGAGGAGGTCGGCGGCTTGTTGATGGGCGGCTTCGAGCCCGACGCTAAGCCGTGGAACAAGGACGTCATTCCCGACGATTTCGAATTCGGCATGCTGCCGGACGACTGGGACCAGTTCCAGATCCTGATGGATAACGCCCTGATCCGCGTCCCGGCACTGGAGAAGACCGGCATCAAGACCTTCATGAACGGCCCCGAGAGTTTTACGCCCGATCTCAACTACATCCTGGGCGAGGCGCCGAACCTGCGGGGCTTCTTCGTCGGCGCCGGCTTCAACTCGATGGGCATCGCGAGTTCAGGTGGCGCCGGCATGGCACTCGCCGAATGGATCGTGGCCGGCGAGCCGACCATGGACCTCTGGCCGGTCGATATCCGCCGCTTCGCGGGCTTTCACGGCAACGACTCCTGGCTGCGCGCGCGTGTCGCCGAGACCCTGGGGCTGCACTACAAGATGCCGTGGCCGCAGCGCGAACAGGAGAGCGGCCGGCCGTTCCGCCGCTCGCCGCTCTACGACCGGCTCAAGGAGCGTGGTGCCTGGTTCGGCAACAAGATGGGCTGGGAGCGGCCCAACTGGTTCGCCGGTACCGGCAAGTCGCCGGACATGCAATACGGCTGGGACCGCGGCGCCTGGTTCGACGCCGTCGGTGCCGAGCATCGGGCGACGCGCGAAGGCGTGACGGTCGTCGACGAGACCTCGTTCGGCAAGTTCCTGATACAGGGTCGCGATGCCGAGAAGGTGCTGCAGCATCTCTCCGCCAACGACGTCGCCGTGCCGGTGGGCCGCACGGTCTACACCGCTCTTCTGAACAGTCGCGGCACCTTCGAGAGCGATCTCACCATTGCTCGGCTCGGCCGCGACAAGTTCATGATCGTGACCGGCTCGGCCCAGGTGACGCGTGATGCCGACTGGATCGGCCGAAACATGCCGGAGGGCGCGCATGCCACGCTGACCGACGTGACGGCGGCCTGGACCGTGCTCTCGGTCATGGGGCCGCTCAGCCGTTCGCTGCTGCAGAAGGTGAGCCGCGCCGACTTCTCCAACGAGGCGTTCCCCTTTGCCACCATCCGCGAGATCGGCGTCGGCCATGCCACGGTGCTCGCCTCGCGCCGCACCTACATGGGCGAACTCGGCTGGGAGCTTTACGTGCCGGTCGAATTCTCCGTCACGGTGTTCGAAACCCTGCACGAGGCGGGTGTCGAATTCGGCCTGCGCGATGCCGGCTACTATGCCGTCGACACGTTGCGCCTGGAGAAAGGCTATCGCGCCTGGGGGCGTGAGCTGACGCCCGACGACAATCCCTTCCAGGCCGGTCTCGGCTGGGCAGTGAGGCTCGACAAGCCCGGCGGCTTCATCGGCCACAAGGCATTGGTCGAGGCCAAGGCCAAGCCGCTGGTGCGGCGCCTGGTGTCGGTCGTAGTCGCGGACAGTGAGCCGCTGTTGTGGGGTGGCGAGGCGCTGCTGCGCGACGGCAAGCCGGTCGGCGATCTCACATCGGCAGGCTACGGCCATACGATTGGTGCGTCGGTTGGGATGGGCTACGTGAAGCGCGACGATGGTGCCGCCATCGATGCTGCCTGGCTTGATACAGGGCGCTTCGAGGTCGATCTCGCCGGCACACGTCTCAAGGCAAAGGTGTCGCTGCGATGCCCCTTCGATCCTGCGGGAGCGCGCATCAAGTTGTAGATGGAAGTGGTCGTCTACACTTCCCATGTGAAGGAAGATGAAGGGACGAAACAGTGGCCGACATTCAAAAGCTGAAAAGCACCATCAAGGTCTGCATGTTCGACCAGTACGGCACGGTCGTCGACATGCAGGGAGGATTGGTCAAGATCGCCACTCCTTACCTCGAGTCTAAAGGCTGGAAGGGCAAGGCGAATTCCTTCGTCACCTGGTGGCGCCGCACGCATTTCGAAAATTCCATGATCGACGCTCTGCTGCACAAGGAGCACACGCCGTATCGCGAGATCGGGTTCCGCTCTGTGTGCCAGGTGCTGGATCGCTGCGAGCTTTCCTACACGGACGATGAAGTCCGCTGGCTGGTATCGGAAATCGAAAAACTCGAATGCTTCCCCGAAGTGCCGGCGGCTCTGGCGAAGCTGCAGACGAAATACAAGCTCGTGGTGCTGTCGAACGGCGATCCAGACATGCTGGAAACGGCCAAGAAGTATCACAAGATGAATTTCGACCGGGTCATCTCCGTCGCGGAAGCCAACTCCTTCAAGCCTCACGTGGCGACCTACACCAAGGCCGCGGAGTTGCTGGGGCTTCCGATGGACCATATCCTGTTCGTGGCCAATCATCAGTTCGACGTGATCGGCGCCAAAGCCGCTGGCATGAGGACGGCAATGATCAACCGCCGCGATCGCCCGTTCGAGCGCACCCCGTACCAACCCGACATCACCCTGGCCACGATGACGGATCTCGCCAATGCATTGGTCTGACGGATCGCCGCTTGAGGGAGCCTTGCCCTACGATAGCAAGGCTGGTCGGGCCGGCGTCAATCGTCAGATCTTGTCGAGCTGAAAATCTTCGTCGGCCAGCGCCACCATTTGTTGGCTGGTCCGTGAATGTTCGGCGGAGGCGGCGAAGACGAGGCCGGCCAAAGCGTCCTGGACTGTCTTGATCGGCGCGGGGGACCGGCCGACGCAAGCATTGAGGAAGCTGATGATAGTGGCCATGTCACCGCCGCCGTGGCCGCTGAGTTTGCGGCCCTTTGTCGACCAGACGAGCCGCTCGCGCTCGGGCTCCGTGTAGGTCACGACAAATCGACCATCCTCGAAGACGCCGTCGAGGCGCGCGGCGTCGCCGATCAGCGTGATCCGCCGCTCGCTCCGGTTCGGTCCCTGCATCGCGAGGCAGTAGGTGCCGCGCGTGCCGTTCTCCAATTCGAACGATACGACCTGATTGTCGACGATCGATTCGTCCAGGCGGAAGACACAGCGATCGAGGCCAAAGGCACTGGGATCGGCGCGCTCGGCCTCGGTTCGATGCTCGTGCAGGCCGGTATCCACATAGGGACACTCGGCGCGCACGGCGCATTGCGAGCAGAAGGGTGCGGGCGGCGGCCTTTTGAAGGTGCTCGAGCCGCCGAGGCTGCCGACGAGGCGAGGTCGGGTATCGAGCAGCCAGCATACCAGGTCGAGGTCATGGCATGACTTGTGAACGATCACGCGGATTGGACCCAGTCGATCCTGGCGGATGCATGAAGGGCATGGCCCGGCCCGAGTTCAGTGCCGTCCTCCAGCAGCCGCAGGGGCGACCGGTACGGCTGTTCATTGTTGTCGGCGTCGTTCGACAGCTCTGGAGGCAAATCGGCGGCCCACCTCATGCCGCCGTCGTGACGGAAGGGGTGGGCCAGAATCCAATTGTCCGAGCTTTTGGTCGATGTCTTTGCGCGTGCCATCTACGCTCATATTGAGTGGCGGGGAGCGGCCGGTAAGGCCGATCGGCAAAAGTGATCAGACCGAAGGGGCCGTTTGGCCCGTCGCTTCGGTCTGTACGGCCTTGAGGCGCGATTCGGCCAGCTCGCCGGCAGCCTCGAGGATGGGATAGGCCACTGTCGTCAGGTGGCCGTTGATGCGCTTGAGGTCGCGGATCACGTCCATGTGGATCGAGCTGGTCTCGATCGATTCGGGCCGGCCTTCGCGCAGGCGTGCGTAGTGACTGTCGGCGGCGTGGGCCTCGGCCTCGCGCATGGCCGTCTTCTCGGCGACCAGGCGGCGGGCGAGCGTGATGTCGCGCGTGGTGAAGACGTTCAGGGCCAGCCGCAGGTTCTCCAGCACCTGCGAATGGATGGCGCGCAGTTCGGCCATACCCTCGGGCGAGAAGGCGTAGCGGTTCCTGATCTTCTTGGCCGCGAGCTCCATCAGGTTCTTGTCGATGATGTCGCCGACGTGCTCGAGATTGGTGGTGAAGGTCAGGATCTCGACGTAACGCTGGCCGTCGTCCTCGCCGAGCTCGTTGCGCGAGGTCTGGATGAGGTAGAGCTTGATCGCCTCGTAGATCCGGTCGACCGAATCGTCGGCGGCCTCGATCGCCTTCACCGCTTTGATATCGTTGCGATCGAAGACGCCGATCGTCTGGTGCAGCATGTCGGCCACGCGATCACCGAGGTTTAGCGTCTCGCGCAACGCGCAGCCCAGCGCCTCGGCTGGCGAATCGAGCACATTGGGGTCGAGATGGCGCGGCTTGCCGGGATCGTCGGCCACCGGCCGGTCGGGCAGCAGGCGGCGGCAGGCCCAGGCGATGACGTCGATCAGCGGCAGGAAGACGATCGCAGCCGCGATGTTGAAGAAGGTGTGGAAGTTCACCGGCATGCGCGTCAGCGAACTGTCGATCAGCGACAGCCATTCGACCGCCGGCCCGAGGAAGGGCAGGAGGATGATGCCCATGATCGCGCGCGTCAGCAGGTTGGCGAGCGGCACGCGCCGGGCCGCGACATCGGCACCCGATTGCGCCATGTAGGGCGCCAGGGCGCCGCCGATATTGGCGCCGATCACCAGGGCGAGCGCCAGCTTGGGCTCGATCAATCCGCTGCCGGCGAACGACATCACCAGCAGCACGGTCGACAGGCTGGAGTGGACGAACCAGGTCGCCAGAGTGCCGACGATGACGGCGATGACGTATTCGTCCTGCAGCCCCTGCAGCATCGCCATGAAGGCGGGCGCGGTGCGCAAGGGCTGGGTCGCGAGCGCCAGCAGCTTCAGCGACAGCAGCATCAGGCCGAGCCCGATGGCGACCCGGCCGAGATGGTGCGACTTGTCGGAGTCGCTCGACAGGAAGGTGATGACGCCGACGCCGATCAGCAGCGGCGAGGCCCAGCCGAGGTCGAACGACAGGACCTGGGCCGCGATCGTGGTGCCGACGTCGGCGCCCAGCATGACGGCAAACGCGATCGACAGCGGGATCAGGCCGCGGCCGGCGAAGGAGGACACCAGCAGCGACGTGGCCGTGCTCGACTGCAGCAGACCGGTGATGGCGAGCCCGCCCACGAAGGCGGTGAAGCGGTTGCGCGAGCAGGCGGCGATGGCCCGCCGCAGCGTGGCGCCGAAGGCCCGCGTCAGGCCGGTGCGGACCATGCGCACGCCCCACAGCAGCAGGCACACGCTGCCCAGTACGTTCAGGATGGTATCGACGCCATGCATGATTGGGGAATCCTACGCCTCGCGCGGCGTGGGTTAAAGTTTTTTGACGGATTTGTTACGTTGGTGAACTCAGGAGGCCAATCGCGTCGCCTCTTCCATGAACGCCCGGACCAGGGCAACACGACGGCGCTCCTGCAGGCAGAGTGCGTATTCGGCGACCGCGAGATCGCTGTCGGCGACGATGATGCGCCTGAAGCGGCGGTCCTCGCCCAACTCGCTGGCGAAGACCGCGCCCACGCCGAAGCCCGCCGCCACCGCCTCGCGCACGCCCTCGCGGGTCTGCACCTCGACGATGGAGCTGGGGCGGACTTCGGCCGCGGCCATGGCCTGTTCCAGAACCTCGCGCGTGATCGAGCCGCGCTCGCGCAGTACCAGCTCCTGGCCGTTGAGGGCAGCCAGCGGCGCGCGGCCCTTCTTCGCGAGTGGATGGCGGGCGAGCGGATGCTTGGCGGGGACGAACAGCACGACCCGGTCGGTACGCAGCCGGACGGCATGCAGGCGCGGATCGGACACGCTCTTGGCCATCACCGCGACATCGGCCTCATGGCGCAGCAGGCGTTCGAGGACGATGGCAGAGTTGTCGATCGAGAGCGCAAAGGTGAGGCCGCCGGCGCGCTTGCGCAGCGCCGCCATGATCGGGACCACGTGATGTGCCGAGTCGGCCGCGATCCGGAGATGGCCTCGGGTCAGCGCCTGCTCGCCGGCCAGCAAGGCGCGCGCCTCGTCCTGCAGGGCGAACAAGCGGGTGGTGACGCCATGAAGCTGCCGGCCGGTTTCGGTCGGCGTCACGCTGCGGCCGCGGCGATCGAACAGGTGCACGCCATAGGCCTTCTCCAGGGCCGTCACCTGGCCGGAGAGGTTGGGCTGGCTGAGGCCCGAGGCGCGGGCGGCGGCTGAGAAGGAGCCCTGCTCGGCCACGAGGTGGAAGGCGCGAAGCTGTGTCGGGGTCATATATATGAAACCTATAGATGGCATATGGAATATATACTGGACGGATAGACGACGCGAGCCGATCATTGCCGCCATGACGATCCACAAACCTGCCGCTTCCGAAACCGGCGATCCGCTGCTGCTGACGCCGGGCCCGCTCACCACCTCGGCCAGCGTCAAACAGGCCATGGTCCACGACTGGGGCTCGCGCGATGCGGGCTTCCTCGCCATCAACAAGATGGTGCTCGACCGGATCGTCGAGCTGGCGGGCGCCGTGAATGAAAGGGGAGAGGGAACGCACGTCACCGTGCCCGTGCAGGGCTCGGGCACCTTCGCCGTCGAGGCGATGATCACCAGCTTCGTGCCGAAGACCGGCAAGCTCCTGGTCCTGATCAACGGCGCCTACGGCCAACGCGCCTTGAAAATCGCCCAGATCGCCGGCCGCGCCACCGCCTCGCTGGAGACGCCCGAGGACACGCCGCCGGACCTGGCCCAGCTCGAGGCGATGCTGGCGGCCAACAAGGACATCACCCACGTCTTCGCCGTCCATTGCGAGACCACCTCGGGCATCCTCAATCCCATCGCCGAGGTCGCCGAGATCGTGGCGAAGCAGGGCCGCCGCCTGCTGGTCGATTCGATGAGCGCTTTCGGCGCCCTCGAGATCGATGCCCGCAAGATCACCTACGACGCGCTGGCTGCCTCCTCGAACAAGTGCCTCGAAGGCGTACCGGGCCTGGGCTTCGTCGTCTGCCGCAACACCGCACTCGCCGAGTGCAAGGGCAACTCCACGACGCTGGTGCTCGACCTGTTCGACCAGGCCGAGGCCTTTGCCCGCACCGGCCAGTACCGCTTCACGCCGCCGATCCACGTCATCGTGGCGCTGGGCAAGGCGATCGAGGAGCATGCGGCCGAGGGCGGCGTCGCCGGCCGCGGCAAGCGCTACCGCGACAACGCCAAGGTGTTGATCGACGGCATGCGCGCCATGGGCTTCCAGACCCTGCTGCCCAACGACCTGCAGGCGCCGATCATCGTCACCTTCCACATGCCGACCGATCCCAAGTTCGTCTTCCAGCGTTTCTACGATGGGCTGAAGGACCGCGGCTATGTGATCTATCCCGGCAAGCTCACGGTCGCCGATTCGTTCCGCATGGGCTGCATCGGCCGCCTCTATCCCGAACACATGAAGGGCGCGCTCGCCGCCGTCCGCGACGTGCTGGACGAGCTGCGTGTCTCGAACGGCGGCCCCGCCCTGGCTGCAGAATAAGAGCCGGCAGAGTAGGAGAGAGTTATGGCACCCGACGGTCTCAACACCACAGGCGGCGAGATCGCCGTCAACGGCCGCCGCTACCACCTGCCGAAGCAGCCCATCGTCGTGGTTTGTGTCGACGGTTCCGAGCCCGGCTATATCGAGGAGGCCGTGAAGGCCGGCCGCGCACCGTGGTTCGCCAAGGTGCTGAAGCAGGGCACCAGCCTGATCGGCGATTGCGTCGTTCCCTCCTTCACCAATCCCAACAATCTCTCCATCGTCACCGGCCGGCCGCCCGCCGTGCACGGCATCAGTGGCAACTACTTCCTCGATCCCGACACCGGGAAAGAGGTGATGATGAACGACCCCAGGTTCCTGCGGGTCGAGACGCTGTTCCCGGCCTTCCAGCGCGCCGGCCTGCGCATCGCCGTGATCACCGCCAAGGACAAACTGCGCGGCCTCCTCGGCAAGGGCCTCGAGCTCGGCGCCGGCAAGGCCTGCAGCTTCTCCTCGGAGAAGTCCGACAAGGCGACCCTGGCCGAAAACGGCATCGAGAACATCAATGCCCTGGTCGGCATGGCTGTGCCCAATGTCTACAGCGCCGGCCTGTCGGAGTTCGTCTTTGCCGCCGGCGTGAAACTGATGGAACGCGACCGGCCGGAGATCATGTATCTCTCGACCACCGACTACATCCAGCACAAGCACGCCCCCGGCACGCCGGTCGCCAACGATTTCTACGCCATGATGGACGGCTACCTGGCCAAGCTCGACGCCATGGGCTGCACCATCGTCGTCACCGCCGACCACGGCATGAACGCCAAGTTCGGCGCCGACGGCCAGCCCGACGTCCTGTACCTGCAGGACGTGTTCGACAAATGGCTGGGCACCGACAAGGCCCGCGTCATCCTGCCGATCACCGATCCCTACGTTGTCCACCATGGCGCTCTCGGCTCCTTTGCCGTCGCCTATCTGCCGTCTGGTGCCTCGCCTCAGGAATGGGCCGCCAAAGTGAAGGCGCTGCCCGGCATCGAAGCCGCCCTCACCAAGGAAGAAGCCGCCGCCCGCTTCGAGCTGCCGGCCGACCGGCTGGGCGATCTCATCATCGTCTCGACCAAGCACAAGGTGCTGGGCACGTCGTCGAGTCGACATGATCTGTCGGGCCTCACCGAGCCGCTGCGCAGCCACGGCGGCGTCTCCGAGCAGCGCGTACCGCTGCTCTGCAACCGCAAGCTCGCGGGCGATGCCTCGGCCTCGCATCGCTGGCGCAACTTCGACGCCTTCGATCTCGCCCTCAACCTCGTCGCCTGAGAGAGCCGAACCATGGACACGATCTCCCGCCCCGATTCGGACGTGCGGCACGAATACCTGCGCATCGCCGGCAAGAAGGTCGAAACGGGCGCGCGCCTCGAAGTGCGCTTCCCCTGGGACAACCGCCTCGTCGGCACCGTGCCGCGCGCCACGCCCGAGCTGGTGGCCCAGGCCTTCCAGATCGCCCATGACTACAAGCCCCAGCTCACGCGCTATCAGCGCCAGCAGATCCTGCTCAAGACCGGCGAGCTGCTGGTCGCGCGCAAGGAAGAACTCTCCCGTCTCATCACGCTCGAATCGGGCCTCTGCCAGAAGGACTCGCTCTACGAGGTTGGCCGCGCCTACGACGTCTTCACCTTCGCGGGCCAGCTCTGCCTGTTCGACGACGGCCAGACCTTCTCCTGCGACCTCACCCCGCACGGCAAGCCGCGCAAGATCTTCACGCTGCGCCAGCCGCTCAATGCCATCAGTGCCATCACCCCCTTCAACCATCCGCTCAACATGGTGGCGCATAAACTGGCGCCAGCCTTCGCCACCAACAACTGCGTCGTGCTGAAGCCCACCGAGCTGACGCCGCTCACCGCGCTGTTCCTGGCCGATACGCTCTATGAGGCCGGCCTGCCGCCGGAGATGCTCTCGGTCATCACCGGCAATCCATCCGACATCGGCGATGCCATGATCACGGATCCGCACGCCGATCTTATCACCTTCACGGGCTCGGTCCGGGTCGGCAAATACATCGCCGACAAGGCCGGCTACAAACGCATCGTTCTCGAACTCGGCGGCAACGACCCGCTGATCGTCATGGAGGATGCCGACCTCGACAAGGCGGCCGACCTCGCCGTGGCCGGCGCCACCAAGAACTCCGGCCAGCGCTGCACCGCCGTGAAGCGCATCATCGTCGTCGACAAGATCGCCGACGCCTTCGTCGAGCGCGTGCTGGCCAAGGCGAAGAAGCTCAGGGCGGGCGACCCGCTCGATCCCGAAACCGACGTCGGCACCGTGATCCACGAACGCGCCGCCACCCTGTTCCAGAACCGCGTGAGCGAGGCGGTGGCCAAGCACGGCGCCAAGCTGCTGCACGGCAACGACCGCCGCGGCGCTCTCTTCCCACCCACCGTGGTCGATCATGTCGATCCCGCTTGTGAATTGGTGCGCGAAGAAACTTTCGGTCCGGCGATCCCGATCATCCGCGTAAGAGACATCGACCACGCCATAAGAGTGTCCAACGGTACCGCCTACGGTCTCTCCTCGGGCGTCTGCACCGACCGCCTCGACTACATCACGCGCTTCGTCGACGAGCTGCAGGTCGGCACGGTGAACATCTGGGAAGTGCCGGGCTATCGCATCGAGATGTCACCCTTCGGCGGCATCAAGGATTCGGGCCTCGGCTACAAGGAAGGCGTGCTCGAAGCGATGAAGAGTTTTACCAACGTGAAAACCTGGTCGCTGCCCTGGCCGGGTTAGGGGCGCGGGCTGTCGCATAAAAAGGCGACAAACAAAAAATCCATTTCGGACTCCTTTTCAGCCTGCATCCTGGCTTCCAAGAGCCTCGAATCACTGGCGATTTCCGGCCTGGTGGAGCCTGTCGCATGTCGCCTGAAACGCGACATTTTCAGAATCCGTTTCGGTGTTTTCCTTTCCGTCTCCGGAGCCTTTCAAGTCTCGGGACGTAGCCGGTTGCGAGGAGAAGCTGGACTTGCCTATTGAGAAGAACATATAGAGAACATACGATCGGAATTCAAGCCCTCGGGAGGAAATCATGGCCGAAGCGAAGTCCTATTCCGGCAGCTGCCACTGCGGCGCCGTCGCCTTCGACGTGGAGCTCGATCTCGCCGGCGCCCTGAAGTGCAACTGCACGATCTGCAGCAAGCTCGGCGCCGTGTGGGCCTTCGCGCCCAAGGCCAAGTTCAAGCTCATCTCGGGCGAGACGAAGCAGGGCGACTACCAGTTCGGCAAGAAGAGCCTGCATCATCGCTTCTGCACCGCGTGCGGCGTCGAGAGCTATGCCGAGGGCACGGCGCCCGACGGTACCGCCACGGTCGGCATCAATCTTCGTTGCATAGAGGCCATCGATGTCGACAAACTGAACCCGCGTCCGTGGGACGGGCGCAGCAAGTAAAGGGAAACGTCCAATGAACGTCAGTCAGGCCGACAAAGCCAAGAAGTTGCGGGCCCTGCACGAGGCGCCGCGCGCTTTCGTCATTCCCAACCCATGGGACGCGGGTTCGGCCCGCATGCTGGCGGGCCTCGGTTACGAGGCGCTGGCGACGTCGAGCGGCGCCAAGGCGGGCGTGCTGGGCAAGCGCGACGGCAAGGTGAGCCGCGAGGAAGCGCTGGCCAATGCGCGGGCGATCGCCGAGGCGGTCGACGTGCCGGTGATCGGCGATCTCGAGAAGGGCTTTGGCGATTCGCCCGATGCGGCGGCGGAGACGATCCGCCAGGCGGCGGGCGTTGGCCTGGTCGGCGGCTCGATCGAGGATGCGACCGGCAACAAGGACAAGCCGTTGTTCGACATCGTCGTGGCGGCCGAGCGCGTGGCGGCGGCGGCCAAGGCCGCCCGCGCGCTGCCGTTCGCCTTCGTGCTGACGGCGCGCGCCGAGGGATGCCTGCGCGGCCAGCCCGACATCGACGACATCATCAAGCGCCTGCAGGCCTTCGAGGCGGCCGGCGCCGACGTGCTGATGGCGCCGGGCCTGCCCGATTTGGCTGCGGTCAAAAAGGTCTGCGGCTCGCTCAAGAAGCCGTTCAACTTCATGGCCGGCATCAAGGGCAAGTCGTTCAGCGTGGCCGAGCTCGAGGCCGCGGGCGTGAAGCGCATCAGCCTCGCCACCTCGCTCTATCGCGCGGCGATGACCGGGCTCCTCGATGCCGCCAAGGAAGTGAAGGACAAGGGCACCTTCGGCTATCTCGACCGCACCATGCCGACGCCCGATCTGAACGCCTTTATGAAGGAGTAGGGCAGGCTCCTTCCGACCTTGCGTCCCGGCAAGCGCCCGGACTAAGGGTAGGCATGCCTCCAGCACGCGACGTCGAAGCCGAACTCGCCAGCCAGCGCGAGCGACTGTTGCGCTGGCTGCTGGACGATGCCTTACCGCTTTGGTGGTCGGTGGGCGCGGACCGCACGGGCGGTGGCTTCCATGAGGCCATCGACCTCGCAGGCCATCCGGTGCGGAGCGAGCGCCGGGCGCGGGTCCAGGCCCGCCAGATCTTCACTTATGCGGTCGGTGGCGAACTCGGCTGGACGGGGCCGTGGCGCGAGGCCGTGGCGCATGGCCTGGACTATTACATCGGGCGCTATCGCCGGCCCGATGGCCTGTTCTGGAATGCGATAGGCGTGACGGGTGAGCCGATCGGAGGGGAGCCCCAGCTCTACGAACAGGCCTTCGCCTTGCTGGCTTTGGCGACGGCATCGGGCGTGGCCGAGGCCCCCCTCGCTGAGGCGATCGTGGAGCGACTGTACGCCGAGCGACGCGGCGCTGCCGGAGGATTTACCGGTTTCAGCGACGTGCGGGTCTATCAGTCGGACCCGCACATGCATCTGCTGGAGGCGGCCCTTGCCTGGGAGCAGATCGCGCCCGGTGGGCCGTGGCGGCGGCTGGCCGACGAGGTGGTCGAACTTTGCCTGGCGCGTTTCATCGCGCCCGAGCATGGCGGCGCTCTGCTCGAATATTTCGATTCGACGTGGATGCCGGCTGCTGGGGCGCCGGCCGCTGGCGACAAGGGCGATGCCATCTGGCCCGGCCATCAATTCGAATGGGCGGGCCTGCTCGAGCGCTGGGCGCTGGCGCGTGGGCGCGACGATGTCCGGGCCGTTGCGCGGCGTCTGTACGATATCGGCATGCGTCACGGCATCGACGCCCAGCGCGGGGTCGCCGTCTTCGAACTGGCGGGCGACTTCTCGGTGCGCGAGCCCAGGACACGCCTGTGGGTTCAGACCGAATGGCTAAAAGCGGCGCTGATCCTGGCGCGGTCGGAGAACGACCCGGAACGGCGGCGTGGCTATCATCGCGATGCGGTCGCGGCCGCCCGCGCGCTCACGCTCTTCCTCGACCTGCCGGTGCGAGGCCTGTGGCGGGATAAATTTCTGGCTGACGGCACCTGGGCCGACGAGCCGGCGCCGGCGAGTTCCTTCTATCATATCATTGACGCGCTGCGGGTGCTGGCGCAAAGCCCGGGCGTTGGCGGCAACAAGTAAGTTCAAGAAGGAGCTGGGGACCCTCGATGTTGACGGAAGAAGAGGCGAAGCGGATCGCGGCTGAAGAGCGATATCGCCATGAGATCCGCAAATCGCTCGCCGACGGAGAGGCGACTGTCGCGGCAGCGGCGGCGCCTGCACCCGAACCTGCGAAGCATGGCTTCAGCGCGAAGCTGATGGAGTTCCTCAACAGTTCGGTCGGCATGTGGCTGCTGTCGTCGGTCGTGCTGACCGGTGGTGCGGCGTTGCTGCAGCAGATCCAGCACAATCACGAAGTCGCCCTCAAGAACCGCCAGGACCTGACGAGCCACCGCTTCGAGATCGAACACCGGCTCGACGCAATGGTGTTCCTGCTGCGGCGCGCCAAAACGGTGGGCGATGCCAAGGCGGCACTCAATGGCATCTTCAAGAATCCGATCCCCTTGTCGGCGGAACTGCAGAACCGTAGCCTGGGGTCGCTCTATCTCACCGTCTACACGCTGCTTGAAGGATCTGCGCAGGACAAGACGACCCAGGCGGTCAAGCTCGTGAAGCGCCTTGAGGAAGCGGAACTTCTCCTGCAGTCGGAGCCCGACAGCAAGCCACTCGACGAAACCCAACGCACTCAACTCACCAAGCTGATCACCACCATCCAGCACCTTCATTTCGTGCCCGAGAAGTAGAACCGCAACCATCGACGACCGGGAGGTTTCCATGCCGCTTCTGTCTCGCCGCCACCTGATGGCGGCATCCGCAGCCACGACGCTCGCAGTGCCTGGATTGGCGCGCGCCCAGGTGCCGGCACAGGCCTGGCCTGCCCGGCAGATCCGCGTGATCGCACCCTATCCGCCGGGCGGTGGCGTCGACACGGTGGCGCGCGCCTTCTCGGACAAGGTCGCACCCAAGGTGGTCCAGACGCTCGTGGTCGACAACCAGCCCGGCGCCGGCGGGGTGATTGGCGCTGCCGCCCTCGCGCGCAGTGCGCCCGATGGCTACACGATGATGGTGGGCAGCATGGTCGATTATTCGATCGCGCCGTTCTTCCACCAGAGCCTCACCTTCGACATGGCCAAGGACTTCGTGCCGGTGCTCGAGATCGGCAACGGCACGGTGGGCGTGCTGGTGACGCCCAGCTTGCCCGTCAAGAACGTCCAGGAGCTGATCGCGCTGGCGAAGAAGGAGCCGGGCAAGCTCTCCTACGCCTCCTCGGGCTTCGGCGGCCTGATCCATCTCAACTATGAGATGCTGAAGCAGATGACCGGCGCGGAGATGACCCATGTGCCTTACAAGGGCACGTCGTTCTTCCAGGCCGACCTCTATGAAAACAGGGTGCAGGTTTCGATCGACAATGTGCTGGCCCATCTGCCGCACATCGCCTCGGGCAAGGTGCGCTGCCTCGCCGTCGCCTCGAAGACCCGTTCGCCGTTGCTGCCCGAGGTGCCGACCATGGCCGAGGCGGGCGTGCCGGGCTTCGAATCGGCCACCAACTACACGCTGTTCGTGCCCAGGGGCACGCCGCCGGACATCATCGCCCGATTGAACGCGGCCGGCAACGAAACGGTGAAGGATGCCGATTTCCGTGAACGCATGCTGAAGCTCGGCATCGTGCCGGTCGGCGGCAGCACACAGGCCGAGGCCCAGGCGAAGATGATGTCGGAGATGAAGCGCTGGGGCGACGTCATCCAGAAGGGTAACATCAAGCCGCAGTAGAGACGCGAGCAGGAGGCTGCCCGAGTGCGTTTGTTCTCTGGCTGGCAGGCCGGCGCGTCGGCCTAACGGCAGACCATGGTCTCGGCCGGTGCCCTGCGGCTGCGGGTGATGCTGTAGGTGCCGGGCGAGTACTTGTTCTTCGTCACCAGGCCGGTGACCTCGATTTGCCCGCCCTTGCGGCAGTTGCGATCGATCTTTGGTTCGACCAGCCCGACCTCGCAGCCCGACTTGTTGTCTGCGAACAGGATGACGCCGACGTCGGAGATGTTCCGGATAAGTCCGCCGAGTGTCGCGTTCTGGCCGTCGAGTTCGTCGCACAGCGCATGGGCCTGACCAGCGCCCAGGCACAGCGCCGTCGACAGCGCCAGGATACAGGCGGCAAGATTTCGTCCCATGGTCTCGTCTTCCCACACCCAAATGACGGCCAAGACTATGCCGACTGACGGCCGAGGTGAAGTGCCGCGCATCGACCTTCTCTCGGGGAGCCTGGCCCTTCCAAGGCCTTCATTCGGCTGAAACCCACGATGTCGGCCGCCTGGCTCGCGGCGGGGTTGCGCCGGCGAACGGAGTCGATGATGTTGCGGTCATGGACACGCTTTCCGTTGCTGATCCCGTTTCTGCGCGCACAGCGAATCTCGCCGGGCACGTCGACGTGCTGATCGTCGGCGCCGGCCTGTCCGGCATCGGCGCCGCCTGGCATCTGCAGAAGAACTGCCCGGGTAAGAGCTACGCCATCGTCGAGGCGCGCGGGGCGAGCGGCGGGACGTGGGATCTTTTCCGCTATCCCGGCGTCAGGTCCGATTCCGATATGTACACGCTGGGCTACCGTTTCCGGCCGTGGAAGGACGCCAAGGCGATCGCCGATGGGCCGGCGATCCTGTCTTACATCCGCGAGGTCGCGGGCGATCACGGCATCGACCGTCACATCCACTATCAGCATCGCGTGGTCGGCGCGTCGTGGTCGACACCTGACGCGAAATGGACGGTCGAGCTGGAGCGCGGGCCGGACAAGGAGCGCGTCTTCGTCTCCTGCGGCTTCCTGTGGATGTGCAGCGGCTACTATCGCTACGAGAAGGGCTATGTGCCCGAGTTCGCCGGCATCGATGGCTACAAGGGCAGGGTGGTGCATCCGCAACACTGGCCAGAGGACCTTGACTATGCGGGCAAGAAGGTCATGGTGATCGGTTCGGGTGCCACGGCCGTCACCGTGGTGCCGTCGATGGCGGAGACCGCGGCGCACGTCACCATGCTGCAGCGCTCACCGACTTATGTCGTGGCGCGGCCGGCGCAGGATCCGATCGCCAACAAGCTCAAGCGCCGCCTGCCGCTCAAGCTCGCCTATATGCTGACGCGCTGGAAGAACGTGCTGCTCGGCATGTATTTCTACCAGATGTGCAAGCGCAAGCCGGACAAGGTGAAGGGCCTGATCCTGGGCGGCGTGCGCCAGATGCTGGGGCCGGACTACGACGTCGATACGCATTTCACGCCGCGCTACAATCCGTGGGACCAGCGGCTCTGCCTGGTGCCCGACGCCGATCTGTTCCGCGCCATCCGCAAGAAGAAGGTGTCGGTGGTCACCGACCAGATCGAGACCTTCAAGGCGGCGGGCATCAAGCTGAAGTCGGGCGCCGAGCTCGAGGCTGACATCGTCGTGATGGCGACCGGGCTGGTGCTGCAGCCGTTGGGCGGCGCGACGCTCGTGGTCGACGGCAAGCCGGTCGAGCCGGCCAAGACCCTGATCTACAAGGGCATGATGTATTCCGACGTGCCCAACCTCGCCTCGGTGTTCGGCTACACCAACGCCTCGTGGACGCTGAAGGCCGATCTGGTCTGCGAATATGTCTGCCGCCTGCTCAATCACATGGACCGCAAGGGTTTTAGGCAGGCCACGCCGCGCAACGACGATCCGACGCTCACCGAAGAGCCGTGGGTCAACTTCTCCTCAGGCTACATCCAGCGCGCGCTGGCGCACCAGCCCAAGCAGGGCAGCAAGCGGCCGTGGAAGCTCTACCAGAACTACGTCCTCGACCTCCTCACGCTGCGCCACGGCTCGGTGAAAGATCGCGCGATGGTCTTTTCGAAGTAACGCTTGCTGGGGTGTTCCTTGGCAGGAACCGGAGGGGAAACGATGCGCACCGCCGCCGAGAAGGGCCGATTGTTCCAGGAGCTGCACAAGAAGCCGGGCCTGCTGCTGTTGCCCAACCCGTGGGATGCCGGCACGGCGAAGCTGCTGGCGTCGCTCGGCTTCGAGGCGCTGGCCACCACCAGCCTCGGCATGTCGAACGCGCTCGGCCGGCCCGACGGCGACGGCTCGGTGAGTCGCGCCGAACTGCTGGAGAACTGCCGCGTGATCGCGGAGGCCACCGACCTGCCGGTCAATGCCGATCTCGAGAACGGCTATGCCGACGACCCGAAAGAGGCGGCAACGATCCTGCGCGATGCGGCAGCGGTCGGCATCTCGGGCGGTTCGATCGAGGACTGGAGCGGTGAGCGCGTCTACGACTTCAATCATGCCGTCGAACGCGTGGCCGCGGGAGTCGAGATGGTGCGCTCGCTTGGAGTGCCCTTCACCTTCACGGCGCGGGCCGATGGTCTGATCCGCGGCCGGCCCGACCTCGACGACGCCATCAAGCGGCTACAAGCCTTCGAGAAGGCGGGCGCCGACGTGCTCTATGCCCCGGGGCTGCGCGACCTCGCCAGCATGAAGACGGTCGTGGACGCGATCGGCAAACCGCTGAACGTGGTGATGAGCGCAGGCGATCCCGACCTCACCGCCGATCAGATCGCCGCGACAGGCGTGAAGCGCATCAGCGTCGGCGGCGCGCTGTCTCGCCTGGCGCTGGCCGCCTTCATGACGGGCGCGCGCGACATGAAGGCCGGCGGCTTCAAATGGATGCGCGGGACCATGGCGACCAGGGATCTGAAGGCGGTATTCCGTCGTTGAGAGCGCTCAGGCCGCCGTTCGGTATTTCATCCCTTCCAGCGCCGGGATCGGCTCGCCGCCGATCTGGCGCAGCAGCGAGGCGAGGTCGTAGTGGAAGCCCTCGCTCGCCATCAGCCCGTCCCGGAAGCCCAGGACCACGACAAAGGGAATGATGACGGGCCGGCGGGTCGGGGCGATGCCGAGGAAGGGACCGATATGGCTGCCGCGCCAGGTCGCCTCGCCGAGGTAGCCGTCGTCGTCGGTCCAGGCGGCGATCTGGCCCGGATCGCGCTTTACCGTGACGTCGAAGGTGGTCCACCATTGCCGGTAGTGCGCCGCGGCACCGTCGCGGCCGTTCCAGACCTGGCCGGTGGCGTGGTCCTCGAAGCGGCACTCCGGGTGCAGCGTCGCCAAAGTCGCTTCCAGGTTCTGGGCATTCTCGGCCTCGACATGGCGGCGCACGAGGGCTGCGAGTTCCAGGTTCATCGGGTCGACTCCTCTATATTCGATATCTGATAATATATAAGAAGGCTGATATGAATCGCAAGGCAACCATTCCCAAGGTGGGCGAGGGCAAGCGCGGACCGGAGGGCCACCTGGGCTACCTGGTGCGCCAAGCCAACGTCGCGGTGCGGGCGGCCATGGAGCGGGCGCTGGCCGATATCGAGGCGACGCCGGCGCAGTTCGCGGTGCTGACCATGATCGCGGCCTATCCCGGCGTCTCTGGCGCCGACCTGGCGCGCCTCACGTTCCTGACGCCGCAGACCATCAACGTGATCGTGCGCAACCTGGTGCGCGGCGGCGCGATCGAGAAGACAGCCCATGCCGTGCATGGCCGGGTGCTGCGGCTCACCGCGACGGCCAAGGGCCAGGCATTGCTGAAGCGCTGCCGGGCCCGGGTGCAGGAGGTCGAGGGCCGCATCGCCGGGCTCGCCGGCAAGGACGAGGAGAAGGCCGTCCGGCGCTGGCTGACCGCCGTCGCCGAGGAACTGGGCGGCCGTTAGGCCAGGATCTTCTTTCGCTCCGGATCGACGGCGGCGCCGGCGATGCGGGTTGCCGCGTGACGCTGGGTGAAAGCCTCGATCTCATAGTCGGCGTGGCCGGCTTCCTCGGCCGGCACGTAGCCGAAGGCCACGGCCTTGCCGATGGTGTGGCCCCAGCCGGCGCTCGAGGTCACGCCCAGCACCTTGCCGCCCCGGCGGATCGCCTCGCCGCCGTAGAGTTGGACGGGAGCGTCGACCAGCAGCGTGATCAGCCGGCGCTTCGGACCGGCGGCCTTTGCTTTCTCGAGGGCAGCACGACCGATGAAGTCGCCCTTTTTCTTGAGCGACACGGCGAAGCCCAGACCCGCCTCGTAGGGCGTGTAGTCGGGCGTGATGTCGGAGCCCCAGTAGAGGTAGCGCTTCTCCAGGCGCAGCGAGTCGATGGCGCGGTAGCCGGCATCGGCGAGGCCGAATTCCTGGCCGGCAGCCGAGAGGAGCTCGTAGACATGGGCGGCATACTCGGTCGGCAGGTGCAGCTCCCAGCCCAGCTCGCCGAGATAGGTGACGCGGAGCGCCAGGACCGGCGCGTAGCCGATGCGTAGCAGGCGCGCCGTCATGTAGGGGAACGCCTCGTTGCTCACGTCGCCGTCGGCCACCTTCTCCAGGATACGGCGCGACAGCGGCCCCGCGAGATTGATCGTGGCGCGGGCCGAGGTGAAGTCCTGGAGCGTGACCGAGCCGTCGGCCGGCAGGTGGGCTCGGATCCAGCCGGTGTCGCGCACGCCGAAGGCCGAGCCCGTCACCATGTAGAAGCGGTTCTCGTCGAGGCGCACGAAGGTGAGATCAGCCTCGATGCCGCCGCGTTCGTTGCAGAGTTGGGTATAGATCAGCGAGCCGGCCGGCTTGTGGAGATCGTTGGCGGCGAGACGCTGAAGGGCCGAGAAAGCGCCGGAGCCTGAAATCTCGTATTTGGAGAAGGAGCTCTGGTCGATCAGCACGGCGCGTTCGCGTGCCGCCTGACATTCCGCCGCGACCGGGCCGAACCAGTTGGGCCGGCTCTCGAAGGATGGCTTGTCGATCGGCTCGGTCCGGGTTGGCGCGAACCAGTTGGGTCGCTCCCAGCCGAAGCGCGAGCCGAACACGGCGTTCTTGGCTTGCAGGAGCGGATAAAGCGGCGAGCGCCGGCCACCGCGTGCGCTAAAAAGTTCCTCGATCGGGTAATGGATCTGGTAGTAGCGCCAGTAGCTGTCGACACTGCGCTCGGCGAGATAGCGCGCGCTCATGTGATGGCTGCCGAACCGGCGCACGTCGAAAGCCCAGAGATCGAGGCCGGGTTCGCCTTCGAGGATCCATTCGGCCATCGCCTTGCCGGCGCCGCCCGAGGCCGCGATGCCCGAGGTGAAGCCGCAGGCGAGGTAGAAGTTATCGCGTTCGGGGGCGAGGCCCATGATTGGCTCGCCGTCGGGCGAGATCGGGATCGGGCCGTTGATCACGGTGCGGATACCGAGTTCGTTCAGGATCGGCAGGCGTTCCGCGGCCGGCAGCAGGAAGGCTTCGAGCCGGTCCTGGTTGGCCTGGAACAGCTCGCGGCCGAAGGAGAAGGGCACACCCTTGCTGCCGAACGTGGGCGTGCCCTGTTCCCAGCCGCCGACCGCCAGCGCACCGGGCTCGGGCTTAAGATAAAAGATATTGTCGGGATCGCGCAGCGTCGGCAGCCCCTTGGGGATGGCGTCGCTCTTCTCGGTGATCATGTACTGGTGCTCGACGGCGCCGGCGGGCACGTCCACGCCCGCCATCTTCGCCACGTCGCGCGCCCAGATGCCGGCGGCGTTGACCACGATCTCGCAATCGATCGCGCCCTGGTTGGTGAGCACGCGCTTGATGCGTCGTCCGTCCGCCTCGAAGCCGGTCACCAGCACGCCCTCGACGATGCGCACGCCGCCCGCCCGCGCGCCCTTGGCATAGGCCATGGTGAGGCTCGAAGGCTCGACCGAGCCGTCGTTGGGCACGAACACGGCGCCCACGACGCCGTCGAGCGTGATCAGCGGGAATCTCTCCTGGGCTTCCCTGGGGGACAGCGTGTGCAGCTCGAAGTCGAAGCTGCGCGCCGTCGTCGCCATGCGCTTGAGCTCGCTCCAGCGCTCCTCGGAGGAGGCGAGGCGGAGGCTGCCGACCGGCTTCCATTCCGTCGCCTGACCGGTCTCGGCTTCCAGCCGGCCGTAGAGCTGGGCGCTGTACTGCATCAGGCGTGTGAGGTTGCGCTTGCTGCGGAGCTGCCCGACCAGACCGGCGGCATGCCAGGTCGAGCCGTGCGTCAGCCCGCTCTTCTCCAGCACGACGACGTCGCGCTCGCCGGCCTTGGCGAGGTGGTAGGCGATGGAGCAGCCGATGGCGCCACCGCCGATGATCACAATGCGCGCTTGAGAGGGGATGCGTGCCCGAGCAGTAAGGGCCACTAGCGCAGTTCTCCGAGATACCAGTCGAGGAAGTGCGCCACGTTGCGTTCACGCACGAGAGAGAAGGGACCAGGTGTGTAGGCGTGCGAGCTGACGCCGGCCTGCTGGGCCTCGCAGATCGTCCAGTCCTGCTTGTTGGTGAGATCCCAGATCGGCAACAGGCGCTCGAGCGTATAATCCTTGCCCTCGACGGCCTTCTCGTCGACCAGCCAGTAGCCGCGCACATGGGTCTCGTCGGGCCCGATCGGCGTCAGGCGCGCGGCGGCGGCGTAGTCGCAGTTGGTGTGCTGCCAGAAGTTCGGGAACACGGTGGTGCGGAGGGTCCCCGAATCCCATTCCTTGATGTCGCCCATCAGGCAGGACAGCGGCTTGCCGTCCATGCTTTGCGTGACGAAGCCTTCGACCACCGGCGTGCGGTGGCAGCGCCACGACATGCCGGTCATGGTCGACATGGCGTCGCCCTCGTCGAGGCCGAGGCTGCGGAAGCGGGCGTTGGCGCGCGCCACGATGGCGTCCATGCCGGGCTGCAGCGTGGGATCGAGCATGGCGGCGTCACGCTGCACGTCGTAGGCGGCGGTGTTGTATTCCTTGTGGTTGGGCGGGCAGTGGTAGCACTCGCGGTTGTTCTCGAACACGATCTTCCAGTTTGCCCGCACGATGTAGTCGGCCTGGTGGGCGATCTTGGCACGCTCGATGGCGTGCGGCTTCATCTTGTGGCGGATGGTGGCGAGGGCTGCGGAAAAATCCGGCGGCTGGTCGGCCAGCGAGACGAACAGCAGCCCGGCGGCGTTCTCAATCGCAACAGGCTTCAGCGACAGGCCTTCCTTGTCGACGCCGAACTCGCGGCGCGTGTCGAGCACCAGCGCGCCATCGAGTTCGTAGGTCCAGCGGTGATAGGGGCAGACCAGCCGGTGGGCGTGTCCCGTCTCGGTGCCGCAGATCCGGGAGCCGCGATGGCGGCAGACATTGTGGAAGGCGCGGATCTCGCCCTCCCGGCCGCGCACGACGATGATCGATTCGGT
The DNA here is from genome assembly GCA_029946105.1 of Reyranella sp. GTDB lineage: Bacteria > Pseudomonadota > Alphaproteobacteria > Reyranellales > Reyranellaceae > Reyranella. The sequence continues at coordinate 61,910 of JAQSDW010000039.1, forward strand.
CCCCACCTTATAAGTGAAGTAGTCGCCCGACTTGGGGACCTGGAAGGCATAGCCGGCGAACAGCCAATGGCGGTGCTGGATGCGCGCCAAGTCGGCGGCGAAGACCTCCGGGGCGGTGTAAAACGCCCGCTCCAATGGGCCGCCGGGCTTGTGCCGGGCGACCAATTGGGCAATTTCCGGCGACAACGAGTGACGCGCCGACAACGCCGTGCCGTCCATTCTGGCTCTCCTCTTGCTAGGGGAGACCGTAGCATGACGGCCTTGCCCATCCCCATCCCCATGTTAAGGTTTTGTGAAGAACGGCACGCTGGGGATGGGCGCTGTCACGGATGCGTCATAGGGCGCGTGTAGCGAGGCGACCGGAATGTCGCCGGACGGGGAGATAAAAATGGGCAAGACTACAATTCTGCGGCGCGTGGTGCTGGCGGGGGCTGCGGCTCTTGCCGCGAGCGGTTTCGCCACCAGCGCCTGGGCGCAAAAGACCAAACTCACGGTCTATACGGCGATCGAGAACGAGCAGCTCGAGCCGTTCAAGAAAGCCTTCGAGGCCGACAATCCCACCATCGAGCTCGCCTGGGTGCGCGATTCGACCGGCGTGGTGACGGCCAAGCTGATCGCCGAGAAGGACAATCCCCGCGCCGATGCGATCTGGGGCCTCGCCGCCTCGAGCGTCGGTCTGTTCGCCAGCATGGGCATGATCGAGCCCTATACGCCGGCCAACGCCGCGGCGCTGAAGCCGATGTTCCGGAGCGGCAAGACTCCCGATACCTGGGTCGGCATGGACGCCTACCTCGCCGTGCTGTGCTTCAACACCGCCGAAGCCGCGAAGGGCAAGAAGGCCAAGCCCACGAGCTGGGCCGACCTCACCAAGCCCGAGTACAAGGACTCGATCGTGATGCCGAACCCGGCCTCGTCGGGTACCGGCTACCTCACGGTCGCGGGCTGGCTCACCCTCATGGGAGAGGAAGCGGGCTGGAAGTTCATGGACGCGCTGCACCAGAACGTGGCGCAGTACCTCCACTCCGGTTCGGCACCCTGCGTGCAAGCCGCCAAGGGCGAACGCCTGATGGGCATCGGCTTCGACATGCGTGGCGCCACCGAGAAGACCAAGGGCGCGCCGATCGACCTGATCGTGCCCAAGGAAGGGCTCGGCTGGGAGATGGAAGTCACGGCCATCATGAAGGGCACCAAGAACCTCGAAGCGGCCAAGAAGCTCGCGGACTACTCCGCGTCGCTCAAGGCCAACGAGATGTACGGCAAGTACTACGCGATCGTGGCCAACCCGACCGTCAAGTCGATGCCAACCAACTATCCGGCCGATGGCGAGAAGCTGATGGCCAAGATGGACGTCGAATGGATGGCCAAGAACCGCGAGCGTATCCTGGCCGAGTGGACCAAGCGCTACGACGGCAAGTCCGCGCCGAAGGCCAAGTGAGCCGTCCAACCAGGCGGCGAACTGCCGATGTTCCCGTGTCATCCTGAGGCGAAGCCGAAGGATCCTTCGCTTCGCTCAGCAACCATTAAGAACGAGCTGTCATGCGGCGGCGTTGCG
>JAQSDW010000040.1 GCA_029946105.1 Reyranella sp.
TGTTCGCCGAGATCATCTCGCTGGGCGGCCTGTTCTCCGACCTCGAGTGGGGCTATGTGCTCGCCTTCGCCTTCTTCATCGTCATGATGTTCATCCGGCCCGGCGGGCTGCTGGCGAGGCGCCAGTGAAGTCACTCGTGAACATTCGCAGCCTCGTTCCCTGGGTCGTCGGCGCCGCGCTGATCGCGCTGCCGTTCGTCTATCGCGATCCCTATCACCTGCACATTCTCGTCCTGATCCTGATCTGGTCGTTCGCCTATACCTCGTGGTCGATGATGGGACGGTTCGGCCTGGTGTCGCTGGGCCATGGCGGTTTCATGGGCGTCGGGGCCTACGTGACGGCGCTGCTGTGGAACCATCTCGGCGTATTGCCGTGGATCGGCATTCCGATCGCCATGGTCTGCGCCGGTGCGCTGGCGCTGATCGTGGCCTACCCCTGCTTTCGCTTCCGCATCACCGGCCACTATTTCGCGCTGGTGACGCTCGCCCTCTCGGGCATCGTGCTGCAGATCATCACGGCGACGCGCGACTATACCGGCGGGTCGCTGGGCTACACGCCCGACCGCACCAAGGGCAGCCATCTGGCGGCGCTGCAGTTCGACGACAAGACGGTCTGGTACCTGATCGCCTTGGGCGTCTGGGGAGTGGGCTTGCTGATCTGGCGCTGGGTCGACCGCAGCATGGATCGCTATGCGCTGGAGGCGATCTCGGAGGACGAGGATGCGGCGGCGGCGGCCGGCGTCAACGTCACCTTCGAGAAGCTCAAGATCACGGTGATCAGCGCGCTCATGACCGCGCTCGCCGGCGCGCTTTACTGCCAGTATCAGATGTTCATCTCGCCCGACACGGTGAGCGGCATCGCGGTGTCGCTGCAGATGGTGTTCGCCGTCGTGGTCGGCGGCATCTATGTGGCGCTGGGGCCGACTGTCGGGGCCATCATCACCATCATGCTGGCCGAGGGCCTGCGCATCGGCTTCGGCACCAAGGCGGTGGGCTGGGACAACCTCGTCTACGGCGTCCTATTGGTCGTGTTCATCATCTTTCTCCCCAAGGGTATTCTTGGCAGCTTGCTGGATCGGATAAAGCCGTCTAGCAAGCGGTAGATGGAAGAGTTCGATTTTGTCGTCGTCGGGGCAGGCTCCTCGGGAGGTCCCATTGTCGACCGGCTGACGGCCGCGGGGCGCTATCGCGTCCTCCTGCTCGAGGCCGGGCCGGACGACACCAGCCGCTGGCTTTCCATTCCGCTGGGCTTCGCCAAGACCTTCCTCGACCCCGAGGTGAACTGGAAATTCGTCACCGAGCCGGAAGCCCAGCTCGACGGACGCCGGGTCTATTGGCCGCGCGGCAAGGTCATCGGTGGCACCAGCGCGATCAACGGCATGGTCTACATCAGGGGGCTGCCGGCCGACTACGACGGCTGGCGGCAGATGGGCAACGAGGGCTGGTCGTTCGACGACTGCCTGCCCTACTTCAAGCGCCTCGAAGCCTATCCCGGCGGTGAATCGGCTCTCCATGGCGGCGACGGTCCGGTCAGGATCACCCAGCACGAATACCGCAACGAGATGAGCACGGCCTTCCTGGGCGCCTGTGCCGAAGTAGGCCTGCCGCCGCTCGCCGACTTCAACGGCCCCGCCCCAGAAGGCGCCGGCCTCTATCATGCGACCGTGAGCAACGGCCGCCGCGTGTCGACCGGCCAGGCCTACCTCGCGCCGGCACGGCGCCGCGCCAACTGCCGCATCGAAACAGGCGCGCTGGTCGAGCGGATCGAGGTCACCGACGGACGGGCGACCGGCGTCACCTACCGCAAGGACGGCCAGAGCGTGACCGTGCGGGCACGCTGCGAGGTGGTGGTCTGCGCCGGCGCCGTCGGCTCGCCGAAACTGCTGCAGCTCTCGGGCGTCGGTCCGGCAGGGCTTCTGGGCGGCCTCGGCATCCCGGTCGTGCGCGATCTGCCGGGTGTCGGCGAGAACCTGCAGGATCACTGGGGCGTGCGCTCGACCTACCGGACGTGGTGGCGTCTCACGGTGAACGACGACATCAATCTGCTGCACCGGCGCCTCAGCGCCGTGGTCGAGTACGCCCTTCTGCGCACCGGGCCGCTCACCGCCAATCCGGCCTTTGCCGGCGCTTTCGTGCAGCTGCTGCCGCACTCGAACGGACCCGACGCCCAGTTCCATTTTTTCCCGTGGTCGACCGATCGTATCGACCGCGGCCTTCACCGGTTTTCGGGCTTCACGATCCTGGCCAACCAGTCACGGCCGGAAAGCCGCGGGCATATCCGCATTACCTCGGCCGATCCCGCGGTCCCGCCGTCGATCGTGGCCAACTACCTGTCGACCGATAACGATCGCGCGGTGACGGTGGCGGCCCTCAAGTTCACGCGCCTGCTGGCGCGCACGAACGCGCTCAGCCGGATCGTGACGGAAGAACTTCTGCCGGGCGTCGAGGCCGGCAACGACCGCGATTTCCTCGCCCATGCCCGCAAGCAGGGCCAGTCGGCCTACCACCCCGTCGGCACCTGCCGCATGGGAAGCGACACCGGCGCCGTGGTCGATGCCCGGCTGCGCGTCCATGGCATTGCCGGTCTCCGCATCGCCGACGCCTCGATCATGCCGACCATCGTGTCCGGCAATACCAACGCTGCCTGCATGATGATCGGCGAGAAGGCCGCCGACTTGATTTTAGCCGACGCGCGCTAATGCGTGGAATCATTGGCGCTCGTGAAGAGGCGCAACTGGAATTGCGCGCTCCCTTGAATTAAGGAACGCGCGATAGGGCGAAGACCTCGAGCGGAGCGGTGCGGCCACGAATGACGAGCGTGGGCAGCGGCTCGGCAACGAGGTCCGAGGGCAACGCCGTCGCCTTCAGCAGGTCAGCCGAGACCAGGACATCCCGATGCAACGTCTTGGCCGTGTCGAGCAATCGAGCCGCCACGTTCAGCGTGTCGCCGACATAGGCAATCTCGCGCCTGAGGTCGCCGATTTCACCGGCGACGATCTCGCCGCAATGAAGGGTGGCCCGGAATTCGGGCACGACGCCGAACTTTGTCCGGTACTGCTCGCCGTTGGCGGCGATGAAATCCCGGGCGATGAAGGGGCAGGCGAGGCACTCGCCATCGGCCGTCGCGGGACCGGCGGGCCAGGTCAGGATCGCCTCGTCGCCCACGTACTTGTGGATTTCGGCGTCGCATTCGAGGGCCGCATCGGCGATGTCGCGAAAGAAGTCGTTGAGCAGTTCGTGGAAGCGAACCGGCCCCAGCCGCTCGGCGTGTCCGGTCGAATCCTTCATGTCGATCAGCAGGAAGACCTTCTGCTCGCGCTTGGGCTGAACATAGCGGCCAGTCATCAGGTTCTTGAGCGTGCCGAAGCCCAGCAGGCGGCCCATCTCGAAGGAAAAGGTGCCGACGATCACCATGGCCGTCCCGAAGATGAAGGAGTTGGCCAGGATGCTGTCGAACTCGAGAGACCGGCCCATGAAGTTGTCGAAGATCAATCGCACAAAGACCGTGCCGCCGACCACGCAGACCATGTAGAAGGCGATCTTGAACGCCAGATAGGCGAGCAGTGGCAGGCGCCGCAGGCGTCGCGCGACCGCCCAGCGCGCACGATGGAATTCGAACAACACGATCGGCGTTGCCACCGCGACGGCGTTCGCGACCCCCAGCAGCGCTGACAGGATTGGCGGAGAACCGGGTGGTGCCACCCTGTAGCCAAATACGGCGCTGACGGCCGAACTCACCACGAGCACGCCGACGAGGATCCGTCGATTGCGCCGCGCGCGGGGGCTCACTCTCATTGCGGGCGCCGTTCAAGTGCACGAACGAACGTTGCGTGGTCGACATTGCCACCGGAGCAGACCACGGCGACGGCACGGCCCTTGACCGGCAGCTTGCCCGTGAGGGCCGCGGCCAGGGCCACGGCGCCGCCCGGTTCGACCACCAGCTTGAACTCGCGGAAGGCCAGCTCCATCGCGTCGAGCACTTCGTCGTCGCTCACGACCAATCCAGGCCCCAGCACCTGCTGCGCCAGCGGAAAGGTGACGTCGCCGGGCGTCGGCGCCAGCAGGGCGTCGCAGATCGAACCGGAGAGCTTGGCATTCGTCTCCTTCTTGCCGCTCACCAGCGAGCGCGCCAGGTCGTCGAAGCCCGCCGGTTCGCCGGCATGCACCGTCGTCGTCGGGCTGAGGCCTTTTACGCCGAGCGCGACACCGGTCGCCAGGCCGCCGCCGGAGCAGGGAGCGGCCACCGCATCGAGCGTGACGCCAAGCGCCTTTGCCTGTTCGGCGATCTCGATGCCGGCCGTGCCCTGGCCGGTCAGGATCCAGGGATGATCGTAGGGCGGCACGATGGTGGCGCCGGTCTTCTTCGCGATGCCCTGGCCGATCTCTTCGCGGCTGTCCTTGACGCGGTCGTAGAGCACGATCGCGGCGCCCGACGCGCGCGTGTTGGCGACCTTCAGCGCCGGCGCGTCGGCTGGCATGACGATGGTGGCTTTCGTTCCCAGCAGGCGGGCGGCCTCGGCCAGCCCTTGCGCGTGGTTGCCCGACGACCAGCCGACGACGCCCCGGGCGCGCTCGGCCTCGCTCATCGACGCCAGGAAATTGTAGGCGCCGCGCAGCTTGAACGAGCCGGTGCGCTGCAGGCACTCGGCCTTCAGGAACAGGCGCCCGCCGAGCGCCGCATTGACGCGCGCATTCTCCAGCAGCGGGGTGCGCAGCACGATCCCTTCGAGGCGGCGGGCGGCGGCCTGGACATCGGCGAAAGTCGGAAGCGAGGACATTACGAAACACCGAGTAGCGAAGGGAGTTGCGATAGGTCGCGGAGCTCTGCGACAGGCTTGCCGGGCAGATTGTCGTCGGGCGCGCCGGCGCGGTTGATCCACACCGTGCGGAAGCCGAAATGCGCCGCGCCGTGCGCGTCCCAGCAGTTGGACGACAGGAAGCAGACCTTGTCGGGTGCCACGCCGCAGCGCGTCTCGACCAGGCGATAGACCTCGGGCGCCACCTTGTAGACGCCGACCGAATCGACGCTCAGCACCGCCTCGAAGCGGTCAGCCAGACCCGATGCTGCCACCATGGGCTCCAGCATGCCGGGGTTGCCGTTGGACAGGATCGCGAGGCGCACGCCGTTCCGCTTCAGCCGGTCGAGCATCGCCGGCACCTCGGGGAAGGGAGCGAGCACCAGATAGGCGTTCATCAATTTGTCGCGCACCGCGGGATCGGCAATGCCATGGACAGCCAGGCAATGGTCGAGCGCCTCGCCCGTCACCTGCCAGAACGGGGCATAGGCGCCCATGCTGTTGCGCAGCCACGTGTACTGGATCTGCTTCAGGCGCCACAGGTCGGCCAACGCGTCCGCCTTGGGCCCGATCGCGGCCCGGTGGCGCGCGACCGCCGAGTTGAAATCGAACAGCGTGCCGTAGGCGTCGAAGACGCATAGTGCGGTCCCGGTAAGGGCTCCGGTCATGAATTGCTTCCCTCATGAATTGCTCCCCCCTGAATTGCTTGGGGCGGTCCAAGACCGTAGGCTAACAGCATGTTCATCGCCATCGTTCAAATCCCCATGACCAAGCGCCCGCGTGACGCCGCCGTTGCGGCCGCCGCCAAGTCGGCGCCGACCTACACCGCGCTCCGCGCCAAGGGCCTGGTGCGCAAGTACTATCTCAACGGCCAGGCCGGCGGTGGCGGGGTTTATCTCTGGAAGTCGGAAGCCGAGGCGCGGGCGTGGTACACGCCCGAGTGGGAAAAGCGCATGGAAGCGGCGTTCGGCGCCAAGCCGACCGTGACCTATTACGACAACCATGTCGTCGTCGATAACGAGGCGGACAAGGTCAGAATCGAAGAATCATGATCTTCCGGACCGCGGGCGG
>JAQSDW010000041.1:0-13838 GCA_029946105.1 Reyranella sp.
TCAACAATGACGCGCCACTGGAGTGGCGCGCTCCCAGCGAAGAACCCGAGGCCGACCGTAGGGGCTACGCTCTGGCTCGGTGACGTCGCAGGTCGTCGACGGTATCGACGTCGTCCAGCCTATCGGCGAGGCCCACGGAGACGGCGTGCGGGATATTGGCGCGCGTATCGGCCAGCGCCTGCGCCGTCGACCAGCGGACGCCGGCAAACAGGCCGTGCGGCATCGGCCTGATGCGTTGCGTGCCGATCAGCCAGAAGCCGCCGTCGCTCGCAGGACCGAAGACAAGCTCGTGGCGGGCGAGCAGCCAGAAGGCATGGGCGATATGGGCGGGGGTCATCGCCGGAATATCGCTGCCGACGAGAACGACCGGGCCGGGCGGAAGTTTCTGGAACGGCTGCAGCATGCGCTGCCCGAGATCGCCGCGCCCCTGTGGTTGTACGCGTCCCGGCGGCACGGCGCCGCGCCAGGCGATGTGACGCCGCTCGGTGTCCGGCGTCACGAACAGCCAGACCTTCCAGCGCGGGTCCCTCGACAGCGCGGCGATCTGCTTGTGAAGAGTCGCGCGATAGAAACGCGTCGCTTCAGCCGCACCGATCGCCTGTCCCAGGCGCCGTTTGACGCGACCGAATTGCGGGGCGCGGGCGAAGATCACCAGATGACGAGTCATCTTCCGTAAAGCCGCGCGACGGTCCGGGGCGGAAGGCCAGCAAGATAAAGCGCGAGACAGGAAAGATTGCGCAGCGGCCGCATCACCCAGCCGTCGCGCTCGTAGCGCGCCGCCGAGGTGACGGCCTCGGCATCGAGCGGCACCAGGTTCTTGCGGCCCACGCGACGGACGAATTCGACATCTTCCATCAAGGGCAGGGGCTTGAAGCCACCGAGATACTCGTAGAGTGCGCGGGCGATCAGCAGCCCCTGGTCGCCGTAGGGAAGGCCAAACCTGCGGGATCGCCACGCCGCCAGCCGCTCGACGCGACGGGCGCGAGGGTCCGCGGCGTCGAAGCGGAGGCGGAAGTACCCCGCCTTGCCGATGTTCGTCCGACGCGACATGAAGGCCCGGACGGCGTTGGTCCACCCGGGCTCCAGGACTGTGTCCGCATGCAGGAAAAGAATCCAGGAAGCGTCACCGGCGAGGGCGCCCGCGGCGAGCTGGCCGCCACGTCCGGCAGATGCCGTCACGACAGTCGCGCCGGCCTGCCGGGCGATTGCAACGGTATCGTCATTCGACCCGCCGTCGCAGACCGCAATGTCGATCGACAGCTCACCCTGCAGGGCCGCCAGCGTGGCGGCGAGTGTTGCGCCGGCGTTGAGCGTCGGGATCACCACATCGAGGGCCACATCGAGAGCAGGTGTCACTGACTGCAGGCAGCGCCGCCGAGGACGCAGAACTTGGCGCAGTGCGGATGGTTGAGGCGGACACCGGCGGCGCTCGCGGCCAGGGTTTCGCCCAGCTGGAACTGCGGATCGTAGGGCAGGAGCGTGCAGGCAACGACGGCGGGACGCTCGGCCCCCTTGCGCTTGATCACCATGCGGGCGGAGGCGCACATCACGCTGTCGGGCGATTTCTTCAGGATGCCCCAGCAGGCAGTGGTGATCTCCGGTACGTCGACCGTGGGGTCCATCTCGGGGAACAGCACCAGCGTGCCGGGGTTTTGCGCATCGATGGCAACGCCAAGCTCGGCGAACAGGCGAGCGTAGCCGGCGCGGACCTCTTCTTCTGATTCGTCGGAGAAGTGGCGGCCGGCGACATGAACGTCGAAGCCGTTCGCGGCCAGCCACACCAGCCCGTCGATCGTCGGCTTCCAGCTTCGCTTGCCGCGCTCCAGCTCATGCAGCGCGGGCGCATAGTGATCGATCGAGACACGGATCGTGAGGTTCCCGCCATGGCGCCGGCGAAGGTCGAGCAATGCGGCCTTCATCTTGTGCATCGGCTTCATCGCGTTGGTCAGCACGATCGCATGCAGGCCGCGCGACAGGACATCGTCCAGCATCGCCGGCAATTCAGGATTCATGAAGGGCTCACCGCCGGTGAAGCCGATGAGCTTGGTGCCGAGCCGGTCGCGCCCGATCTCGTCGAGGTAGGACGAGACTTCGGCTGCGGTCAGATAGACCAGGCGATCGTTCTTCGGCGAGGATTCGATGTAGCAGTTGCGGCAGGTGAGATTGCACAGCGTGCCGGTGTTGAACCACAGCGTGTCGAGCGAGCGCAGGGCCACGTGCGCCCTCGTCTCGCCCTTGGCGGTGATCGTCGGGTCCTGGAATTTTCGCGGATCGAGCGGGGTAGGCGACGTCAACGCGGTAAGCGACATGATCGGTCCCTGGGCATTCGTGCCGGCCCGAATCTAGCACGACCCATGACGGCCATGGAATGCGCCGGGTTCCGCCGGGTAACTCACGCACGATCACGTTGCCTCGATCCTCCGGCTCGACTCGGTGCCTCGACCCCGCACGATTCCTTCGCTACGGTTTCGGCGACGACGAAGAGGAACGAAAATGCTCGATGACAAGGCGCTCGACAAGATTCTCCGCGAGGCGCGGACCCACAACGGCTGGCTCGACAAGCCGGTTACCGACGACCAGCTCCGCGCCATCTACGACCTGGCGAAATGGGGGCCGACGTCGGCCAACACCCAGCCGGCGCGGTTTGTCTTCGTGCGCACCCCGGTGGGCAAGGAAAGGCTCCGCCCGGCACTGAGCGCGGGCAACACCGACAAGACGATGTCGGCGCCGGTGACCGTGATCGTGGCCTACGACACCCAGTTCTACGAACATCTGCCCACGCATTTCCCGCACGACCAGACGGCCATCCACTGGTTCAAGGGCGAGGGCAAGGAAGTGGTCGCGTCGACCACGGCGTTTCGCAACGGCACGCTGCAGGGTGCCTACCTGATGATCGCCGCCCGCTCGCTCGGCCTCGATTGCGGCGCGATGAGCGGCTTCAACAACGCCGTCGTCGACGAGAATTTCTTTCCCGACGGGCGCTTCAAGACCAACTTCCTGTGCAACATCGGCTATGGCGACGAGTCGAAGATCTTCGCCCGCAGCCCCCGCATGGCCTTCGATGACGCCTGCACATTGGCTTGATCGGGAGGTCGGCCTGATCCGGCCGCGCCTGATCTAGAGCCGGAACACCCCGGCCATGTCCTTCCAGGGCAGCGGCAGGAGCGAGATCAGCGCCACCAGCCCGAAGCCCATGATGATGGCGCCCGAGCACCGGTTCAGCCACAGGATGCCGGTGCCGGTGAAGCGCGCGCGCAAGGCGAGGGTGGCAGCGCAGAGGATGGTCCACCAAGCCAGCGCGCCGCAGAACACTGCGGCCACCAGAAGGGCCGCGTCCGGCAGGCTGGCGCCGACACCGGCGAGGTTGCGGCCGGCAAAGGCCGCGCCGAAGGCCATCACCGTCAGCGGATTGAACACGGTGATGAAGAAGGTCGAGCTGGCGTAGTGGAAGTGCGTCGCGATCCGATGGTCGACGTCGTCGGCCACGGGATCGCCGACGGTGCGCGGACGGTGGCGCATCGTGGTCCATCCCATGATCGTCAGGATCACGCCGCCGATTCCGAGCAGCCAGGCTTCGCGGCGGGCGACGAAATCCTCGACAAACGATAGTCCGAAGGCCGCCACGGCGCCGAACACTGCGTCGCCCAGGGCGGCACCGATGCCGGTCATGTATCCCGCCATGGCGCCCACCGTGATCGAGCGGCGGATGCACAGCGCTGCCGCCGGCCCTATCGGCACGGCGATCATGAAGCCGATGATCGTGCCTTCGAGCGCAAGCGCGATGGGATTGAACGCAAAACCCGGGACGTTCATCGCGGTGCTACAGCCGCTCGGCTGCGAAGCGGCGCGGCGGTGAGACCAGCTGGTCCTGCCCCGCGACGAGCTGCAGTTCACGTTCGCCAAGGTCGTGCGTGACCTGCAGCACGGCGAAGATCGACGAGGCGGCCCGGCCGAGCGCATCGGCGATGTCGCCGCTGGTGAGCCAATGGGCCGTGAACAGCGCGGCGACCGCGTCGCCCGTGCCGTTCGGCGCGATTTCGAAACCGATCAGGGGCGTGGCGATCCGCCAGGCGGCATCGGCGCTGACCGCGACCATTTCGATCTGGTCGGCCGGGGCATCGGCGCGGCGCAGGCTGGTGATCAACGCCAGTTTCGGGCCTTTCAGGAGCTTGCGGGCCATGAGCGTGCGGGCGGCGGCCAAGGCCTCGGCCATGGTCGAAACGGTCCGGCCGGTGAGAAGTTCCAGCTCGAAATGGTTGGGCGTCACGATGTCGGCCGCCGGCAGGGCATGTTCGCGAAAGAAAACATCGATGCCGGGCTTCACATAGAGGCCGGTGTCGATATCGCCCAGCACCGGGTCGCAGCACCAGACCGCCTTGGGATTGGCGGCCCGCACGCGGCGTGCAGTATCCAGCACGACGTCGGCCAGGGCGGCGTCGCCGACATAGCCGGTGAGCAGGGCGTCGCAGCGCGGCAGCAGGCCCAGGGCCTCGATGCCCTGGACGATCTCGGCGACTTGGTCGGCAGGGGCCGTCCGGCCACGCCAGGCGCCATAGCCGGTATGATTCGAGAACTCGACCGTGTTCACCGCCCAGACCTCGTGGCCCAATCGTTGCAGGGGAAAAGTTGCTGCCCGATTGCCGACATAGCCGTAGGCAACATGGCTCTGGAGCGAGAGGAAGCGCATGGCCGCGGCCAGCTTGCCACAAGGAGGCCCGTCATTATAGTCCGCCGCGTTTCGCCCCGGAGCGTTGGGTGAGGGGAGCATAGAAATGTCGAAGGCCGTCCGTCCGCGCCGCAGCGTCCTTTATATGCCGGGCGCCAACACGCGTGCCCTCGAGAAGGCCCGGACCCTGCCGGCCGATGCGCTGATCTTCGACCTCGAGGATGCCGTGGCGCCCGATGCCAAGGAATCCGCGCGCGCCAACGTGGTCGCCGCCGCCCGCAGCAAGGGCTACGGCAAGCGCGAGATCGTGATCCGCTGCAACGGGCTCGCCACGCCGTGGGGCAAGGCCGATGCGGCGGCGATCGCCACATCAGGCGCCGATGCCATCCTGGTTCCCAAGGTCGAAAGTGCTGCCGATGTCGCGGCCGTCGTGGCGCTGCTCGATGCCGCCGGCGCACCGGCCTCGATGGCGGTGTGGGCGATGATGGAAACGCCTAAGGGCATCCTGCGAGCCGAGGAGATCGCGGGCTCGCATCCAAGGCTCGCGCTGTTCGTCATGGGCACCAACGACCTGGTGAAGGACATGCGTGCGCGCCATACGCCGATGCGCCTGCCGATGGTGGCAGCCCTTGGCATCGGCATGCTGGCGGCGCGGGCCTATGGCCTCACCATTCTCGATGGCGTCTACAACGACATCCAGGACACCGAAGGCTTCCGCGCCGTCTGCCAGCAGGGGCTGGAGATGGGCTTCGATGGCAAGACGCTGATCCATCCCAGCCAGGTCGAGCCCTGCAACGACGTCTTTGCGCCCTCGGCGGCCGAACTCGAGATGGCCGGCAAGATCGTGGCCGCCTTCAAGACGGCGCAGGCCGAAGGCAAGGGCGTGGTCACGGTCGATGGCCGCATGATCGAGAACCTGCACGTCGAGCAGGCCGAACGCGCCCTGGCGCTTGCCGACGCGATCAAGGAGCTGCAGTCCACATGAGCAAGACCAGCGCCGGCAACTTCTTCGAGGATTTCCGCGTCGGTGAGGAGATCCGCCACGCCACGCCGCGTACGCTGACCGAGGCGGATGCGGCATTGAATGTCGGGCTGTACGGATCGCGCTTCGCCATCAACTCGTCGGATGTCTTTGCCCGCAGCATCGGCCTGCCGCGCGCGCCGCTCGACGACCTGATGGTCTTCCACGTGGTGATCGGCAAGACCGTGCCCGACATCTCGCTGAACGCCGTCGCCAACCTCGGCTATGCCGAGTTCGTCTGGGGCGTGCCGGTATATCCCGGCGACACGCTCTCGGCCCTTTCCAAGGTTCTCGGCCTGCGGGAAAATTCCAATCGCAGCAGCGGCGTCGTCTGGGTGCGCTCGACTGGCGTCAACCAGCGCGGCGAGACGGTGCTCGACTACGTCCGCTGGGTAATGGTGCACAAGCGCGACCCGGAGGCGGCCGTCGGGGTGCCCGTGGTGCCGAAGACCGCGCCGTCGGTGGCGCCGTCCGATCTGGTCGTTCCCGCCGGCCTGTCGCTGGCGGCTTACGACGATGTTGCCGCGGGCTCGGCCCATCGCTGGGAGGACTACGAGGCCGGCGAGCGCATCGATCACGTGAGTGGCCTGACGCTCGAGGACTCCGACCATATGTTCTCGACACGGCTCTATCAGAACACCGCGCGGGTCCATTTCGACGCCTTCGCCGGCAAGAACACGCGCTTCGGCCGGCGCCTCGCCTACGGCGGGCACGTGATCTCGCTGGCGCGCGCGCTGTCGTTCAATGGCCTGGGCAACGGTTTCCGCGTCGCCGCCATCAATGCCGGCAGCCACGTGGCCCCGACCTTCGGCGGTGACACGATCTACGCCTGGTCGGAGGTGCTGGAGAAAGCGCCGCTTCCCGGTCGCACGGATGTGGGCGCGTTGCGAGTGAGAAGCATTGCCGCCAAGGACTGCCCCTGCGGCGCGTGGCCGGGCAAGGGGCCGGACGGCAAGTATCATCCCGCCGTCGTGCTCGACCTCGACTACTGGCTGTTGATGCCGCGGCGCTAGGCGAATTTCCGCAGCGAAATCCGGGACTTAACCCGCGGGTAGGATCGACATTCATTGACTTGAAGCCACTGCGCGCTAAAAAAGCTCAGCCGCTTTCGGCAAGTGAGGTTCCCCCGCGATGAGCGTCGCCAATCGGCCGGTACATCGGCCGCTTTCCCCGCATCTGCAGATCTACAAGCCGCAGCTCACCTCCACCCTGTCCATCCTGCACCGGGCGACCGGGATCGCGCTCTCGGTGGGCGCGCTCTATCTCGCGACCTGGGTGATCTACGCGGCGGCGAGCCCCAAGGCCTACGCCCTGTTCCAGAGCTTCAACATGTCGATCGCGGGCCGCATCGTGCTCGGCGGCTGGCTGTTCTGCGCCTTCTATCATCTGTGCAACGGCATCCGGCACCTGTTCTGGGATGCGGGCTACGGCTTCGAGCTCAAGGACGCCTATCGCAGCGGCTGGATCGTCGTCGCCGTATCGCTGATCGCGACGGTAGTGTCGTGGGTCGTCGGCCTCCGGCTGGTATGAGGAGGCAACGATGAGCGATCTCAGAACTCCTCTCGCCCGAGCCCGTGGCCTGGGCTCCGCCCGCGACGGCCTGCACCACTGGTGGGCACAACGCCTGACGGCGGTCGCGCTGATCCCGCTGGTCGTGTGGTTCGCGATCTCGCTGGTGATGCTGAGCGGCGCCGACTACGGCGTCGCGCGCGCCTGGATCGGCTCGCCGCTGGTCATGGTCCTGCTGATCCTGACGATCACGGTCGGCCTGCATCACGGCCAGCTCGGCCTACAAGTGGTGATCGAGGATTATGTCCATGGCGATGGCAAGAAGCTGGCGCTGATCATGGCCGTCAGGTTCATCGCGGTGATCTTTGGGCTGGCCGCGACGGTGGCCATCCTGCGTATCGGTTTCGGAGGCTGAGATGGCGGACGCGAGCAGCGGCAAGAGCAACGCCGCGCCGGGCACGGTCAATGTCGGTGGCCGTTCCTACACGGTGATCGATCACGAATACGACGTCGTGGTGGTGGGCGCCGGCGGCGCTGGCCTCCGCGCCACGCTCGGCATGGCCGAGAAGGGCCTGAAGACGGCCTGCGTCACCAAGGTGTTCCCGACCCGCAGCCACACCGTGGCGGCACAGGGCGGCATCTCGGCTTCGCTCGGCAACATGGGCCCCGACGACTGGCGCTGGCACATGTACGACACCGTCAAGGGATCGGACTGGCTGGGCGACCAGGACGCCATCGAATACATGGTGCGCGAGGCCATCCCGGCGATCGTCGAGCTCGAGCATTACGGCGTGCCCTTCAGCCGCACGCCCGAAGGCAAGATCTACCAGCGTCCGTTCGGCGGCATGACCACCGAGTTCGGCAAGGGCATCGCCCAGCGCACCTGCGCCGCCGCCGACCGCACCGGCCACGCCATCCTGCACACGCTCTACCAGCAGTCGCTCAAGAACCACGCCGAGTTTTTCATCGAGTATTTCGCCCTCGACCTCATCATGGACGAAGGCGGCGTCTGCCGCGGCGTTATGGCGTGGAACCTCGACGATGGCACCATCCATCGCTTCCGCGCCCACATGGTGGTGCTGGCGACCGGCGGCTACGGCCGCGTCTATTTCACCGCCACTTCGGCGCACACCTGCACCGGTGACGGCGGCGCCATGGCGATGCGCGCCGGCCTGCCGATTCAGGACATGGAGTTCATCCAGTTCCATCCCACTGGCGTCTATGGCGCTGGCTGCCTGATCACTGAAGGCGTGCGCGGCGAGGGCGGCTATCTCACCAACGCGAGCGGCGAACGCTTCATGGAGCGTTACGCGCCGTCGGCCAAGGACTTGGCGTCACGCGACGTCGTCAGCCGCTCGATGACGATCGAAATCCGCGAAGGCCGCGGCTGCGGTGCGGGCAAGGATTACATCGAGCTGCACGTCGAGCATCTCGACCCGAAGATCATCCACGAGCGGCTGCCGGGTATCGCCGAGACCGCGCGTATCTTCGCCGGCGTCGACGTCACGCGTCAGCCGATCCCGATCCTGCCGACCTGCCACTACAACATGGGCGGCATCCCGACCAACGTTCACTGCGAAGTGGTGACGGTGAAGGACGGCGATCCCAGCCATGTCGTGCCCGGCCTGATGGCCGTGGGCGAGGCGGCCTGCGTCTCGGTCCATGGCGCCAATCGGCTCGGTTCCAACTCGCTGCTCGATCTTGTCGTGTTCGGCCGCGCCGCCGCCATCCGCGCCGGCAAGGTGCTGACGCCGGGTGAAGCACACCGCCAGATGCCGCATGCCGGCGAAGCGGCCATCGCCCGCCTCGACCGCCTGCGTCATTCCGCCGGCGGCACCGGCACCGCGCAGCTCCGCAACACGATGCAGCGCACGATGCAGAACGATTGCGCGGTGTTCCGCACCCAGCAGAGCCTCGACGAAGGCTGCGCCAAGATGGACAAGGTGTTCGATGGCATCGCCGACCTCCGCGTCAAGGACCGCTCGATGATCTGGAATTCCGACCTCGTGGAGACGCTGGAGTTCGAGAATCTCGTCGTGCAGGCCCAGGGCACCATCCGTTCGGCGGCCAACCGGCATGAGAGCCGCGGCGCACACGCCCGCGAGGACTATCCGGAGCGCGACGACAAGGAATGGATGAAGCACACCGTCGTGTGGGTCGAGGAGAACGGCAAGACCCGCATCGACTATCGCCCGGTCAACCTGCAGCCGATGTCGAACGACGTGCAGTCCTTCCCGCCCGCGGCTCGCGTGTATTAGAGGCACAGATGGCTGAATTCGCACTGCCCGCCAATTCCAAGATCGGCGTCGGCGAGACCTACAAGGCGGCGGCTGGCACCAAGAACATCAAGACGTTCAAGGTCTATCGCTGGACGCCGGACGACGGCAAGAACCCCAGCGTCGACACCTACGAAGTCGACATGGATACCTGCGGCCCGATGGTTCTCGACGCGCTGATCAAGATCAAGAACGAGATCGACAGCTCGCTCACCTTCCGCCGCTCGTGCCGCGAGGGCGTGTGCGGCTCGTGCGCCATGAACATCGACGGCACCAACACGCTGGCCTGCACCAAGTTCATCTCCGAGATGAAGGGCGACATCAAGATCTACCCGCTGCCGCACATGCCGGTGGTGCGTGACCTGGTGCCCGATCTCAACGTGCCCTACGCCCAGCTCGCCTCGATCGAGCCGTGGATGAAGTCGAGCACCCAGCCGCCGACGCGCGAGCGCCTGCAGTCGCCGGAGGAGCGCGCCAAGCTCGACGGCCTGTGGGAGTGCATCCTGTGCTTCTGCTGCACCACTTCGTGCCCGAGCTACTGGTGGAGTGGCGAGCGCTATCTCGGCCCGGCCGTGCTGCTGCAGGCCTATCGCTGGATCGCCGACAGCCGCGACGACGCCATCGGCGAGCGCCTCGATCAGCTCGAGGATCCGTTCCGGCTCTATCGCTGCCACACCATCATGAACTGCACCAAGACCTGCCCCAAGGGCCTCAATCCGGCCAAGGCGATCGCCGAGATCAAGAAGATGATGGTCGAACGGACGATCTGATCTTTCGGGTCCCGCCAACCTAGCCCAACCAATCCAGCCAAGGCGCGCCCCCAGGCGCGCCTTTTGCTATGGTGACCCTGCTGAAGACAAAACAGGGGCTTCAAAAATGTTCAAAAAATCTTTTGCCGCCGCGGCGGCGCTTTCGGGCGTAGTGGCGTTCGCATCGGCACCGGCTTCGGCCGGTTCGACCTTCGATGCCGTGAAGGCCAAGGGTTTCGTCCAGTGCGCCGTCAACACCGGCCTGGCCGGCTTCTCCTTCGCCGACAGCCAGGGCAAGTGGACCGGCCTCGATGTCGATCTCTGCAAGGCGATCGCCGCCGCCATGTTCGGCGATGCCGAGAAGTCGAAGTTCACGCCGACCACGGCCCAGCAGCGCTTTGTGGCGCTGCAGTCGGGCGAGGTCGACGTCATCACCCGCAACGCGACGCAAACGCTGCTGCGCGACACCTCGCTCGGCTTCAACATCGCCGGCGTCAATTTCTACGACGGCCAGGGCTTCATCGTGCCGGCCAAGAGCAACATCAAGAGCGCCAAGGAACTGAACGGCGCCACCATCTGCGTCCAGCCCGGCACGACGACCGAGCTCAACCTCGCCGACTACTTCCGCACCAACAAGATGACCTTCAAGCCGGTGCTGATCGAGAAGCTCGACGAGCTGCTGCAGGCCTATGCCGCCGGCCGCTGCGATTCCTACACGACCGATGCCTCGGGTCTCGCTGCCGTGCGCGCCGGCCAGCTTGCCGGCAAGGGCGAGCACACCATCCTGCCCGAGCGCATCTCCAAGGAGCCGCTCGGCCCGATCGTCCGTCATGGCGACGACCAGTGGTTCGATCTCGTGAAGTGGACGCTGATGGGCATGATCGAAGCCGAGGAGATGGGCATCACCTCCAAGAACGTCGACGAGATGCTGAAAAGCGAGGATCCCGCGGTCAAGCGCTTCCTCGGCGTCACGCCGGGCTACGGCAAGGCCGTCGGTGCCGACGAGAAGTGGATGTACAACGTGATCAAGCAGGTCGGGAACTATGGCGAGAGCTATGACCGCAACGTCGGGCCGGCCACCGCGCTCAAGCTCGAACGCGGCCAGAACGCGCTGTGGACCAAGGGCGGCCTGATGTACGCCATCCCCTTCCGCTGATCTCTTACGCCTCTCCCCCAAGGGGGAGAGGAGCATGAGAGGTCAGGCGCTGCGCTCGAACCGCATCTTCTTGATGCGGCCGGTCGAGACTTCGAGCGCCGTGATGTTGCCGCTGCGATCGCGCACGATGTGGGCGAGCTGGGTCGCCGTGATCCAGCCCGCCGGGCTTATGACCTCGACCGTGTCGGCATCGATGCCAGCCAGCGACCACGCCGGACCACCGGCAATCAACGGTCCGCTGACACCCACGGTATAGTCCGCGCCGCCGCGTCTGATGTGCCAGGTGGCGCCCGAATCGGGCGAGGCGTAAGTGCCGGCGATGGCGGCCGGGACCGGCTTGCGGCGGCCGGGTTTCTTGAAAGCGAGTATGCGGCCGGCGCCTGCATCGACGCGCAGCGTTCCGGCGCGGCCGGATTTTAGCGCGAACTCGAACGAGCCACGTTCGGCCGCGAACCAGCCGTCCGCCCGGCGGCCGAGGATGAACGGCATGCCGTTCTGGGTGACCACCGCCTCGTCGTTGCGCCATGCCAGGTCGAACAGTGCCGGCTCGTCGGCATTGAACCAGGTGCCCGCGATCGGCTTGATCTCGGCCGCCGTGATCGGCGCCGCCATGGGCTTCAGCTTCTTGTTGCCCTCCAGCACCAGCGCCGCAATGGCACGCGCCTGGCGCCACGGGTCGATGCTGCCGAGATTAGCGATCACCACGACGGTTAGATCGGCCTCCGGCACGCGCAGGAACTCGGTGCGGAAGCCCGGCCACAACCCGCCATGGCCGATGGTGGCAAGCCCGCGCAAGGCGTCGACCTGCACGCCGCGACGATACTTGTTGGCGTGACCGCCGGTGAGTGGGGCGACCGCGGCGAGTTGGGCCGGCAGCGTCTTGGGCGTGAGTTTCGGCTGGTCGAAATGTCTCGACCAGATCAGCAGATCCTCGACGGTGGAGGTAAGGCCGCCTTCGCCACCCTGCGGGTAGGCGTGTGCGGCGCGCCGGAAGCCTGTCGCGGCATCGCCGAGATAGCCTGACGCGAGGCCCGGGATCACCGTGTCGATCTCGGCCGCCAGCAACGTCTGCGCCATGCCCAGCGGTTTGAAGATGCGCTGGCGCAGGAAGTCGCCCAGTTTCATCTTTGCGAGCTTCTCGACGATCAGCCCGAGCAGCAGGAAGTTGGTGTTGCTGTAGAGAAAGCGGCTGCCCGGCGCGAAGTTGAGATGGCGGTTGCGCAGGCAGGCAGCCAGCAGGTCGGCCGGTCGTGCCGGTCTGTCGAGGCCATGGCCGCCCAGCCGCAGCAAGTCCAGGAAATCCGGGAGACCGCTGCAGTTGCGCATCATCTGGTCGATCGTGACCGGCAGCGGTGCGAGCTCGGGCAGATACTTGTGCGGGGGCGCCGAAAGCTCGAGCTTGCCTTCGTCCGCCAGCATCAGTGCGGCGGTGACCGTGAACTGCTTGCTCACCGAGGCGATGCGAAAGCGTGTGTCGGACCGGATCGGCACGCCGAGCTCGATGCTGGCGAGGCCGAAGCCCTTGCAGAACTCGACCGTGCCGCCGCGCATGACGCCGACGACGGCGCCGGGCGAGCCGGGCTTGGTGTAGCGGGCGAACAGCGCGGTGACGCGGCGTTCGAGGGTGATCGTCTCGATTGCTTTCGACATGATCCTAGTCAAACGAAGCGGCTCGCCGTTGTAAAGCCGAGGCGCTACCTTGGCGCGAACACAGGAGGAATGCGCAGATGGAGCGCCAGTTCGTGAAGGTGGAGAAGGAGCTCGGCCCGCAAGGCCGCATCGCCGTCGTGCGCTTCGACCGTGGCGACAATATCAACGCCTTGAGCCAGCAGGCGATGCGCGAGCTGCGCGACGTGCCGCGCGACTTCGAGGACGATCTCGAAACCTCCGTCGTGATTCTGGCGGGCTCGGCCAAGGCCTTCTGCGCCGGCTTCGACCTGAAGGATCCGGAGGGCCGCCAGCGCGACGGGCTGTCGATCGGCGAGCGCGTCCATCGTGGCCGGCTCGGCCCCAAGATGTGCAAGGCGTGGCACAACATGGACCAGATCACGATCGCGGCCATCGAGGGCCATTGCATCGGCGGCGGTGCGGCGCTGGTGGTGTCGCTCGATTTCCGCACCTGCGGCCGCTCGGCGCATTTCCGCATTCCCGAGATCGAACTCGGCATGAACATGAGCTGGGGTTCCATTCCGCGCATGCTGGCGCTGATGGGGCCAGCCCGGACCAAGCAGGCGGTGATCCTGGCGTCCGATCGTATCAATGCGGCCGACGCCCTGGCCTGGGGCCTGGTCGAGAATGTCGTCGATGACGGCCAGGCGTTTGCGGCCTCGATGGCATTCGCTGAACGCGTCGCGCAGCAGCCGCCGATTCCCGTGCGCATGACCAAGAGCACGGTCAATCGCCTGGCCCACGCGCTCGACGACCTCGGCGCGCACATGGATGCCGACCAGAACGTGCTGAC
>JAQSDW010000041.1:13938-62388 GCA_029946105.1 Reyranella sp.
TAGAGCTTTCGGCCGGGCAGGCGGTCGATGACCGCCTGCCGCTCGGGATCGTCGAGCATCGCCCAGCGGCCGATCTCCTCGATCGTGCGCTTGCAGCCGATGCAGAAGCCGCTCTTCTGGTCGAGCTTGCAGATCCCGATGCACGGGGATGTGACGCGCCTCAGCATCGACATCGACGGATCAGCCATGGAGCTATCAGGACTTCTTGCTGAGCAGCGCGAGCTGGCTCTGCAGCTCGTCGAGCTTGCGCTTGAGATCGTCGATCACGACTTCTTCCTTTGGCGCCGCGGCAGTAGCACTCGGCGCGTCCGGCTTGGGCGCGTCCTGGCCATTGGTCATCGGCGGCATCTGGCCCGGCTGTCCCGGTTGGCCTGGCTGACCAGGTTGGCCGGGGCGGAACGGATTGAACATCCGCATGGCATTCTCGAACATCGCCATGTTCTGCTTGCCCATGGTCTCGAACTGCTGGAACGGGTTGAAGCCGAAGGCGTTCTGCAGGTAGCCGCGCATCTGCTCCTGGTTGCGCGCGAATTGCGACATCGACATCTCGAGATACTGCGGCACCACGCCCTGCAGGCTGTCGCCATAAAAAGAGATGAGCTGGCGCAGGAACGGGATCGGCAGCAGCGTCTGGCCGCCCTTGTTCTCTTCCTCGACGATGATCTGCGTCAGCACTGAGCGCGTGATCTCGTCGCCGGTCTTGGCGTCGTAGACGACGAAGTCGGTCTTGTCCTTCACCATCTGGGAAAGATGCTCGAGTGTGACGTAGGCAGAGGTCGCCGTGTTGTAGAGGCGCCGGTTCGCGTATTTCTTGATGACGACGGGAGCGGGCTTCGGTCCGCCCTCGGGTACTGCCTGCTCGGCCATTACGCGTCGCTCCTCTGGCTCCCGCACGGTAAACGCTCGTTCACGCCGGGGCCGTCACATTAGCGCCGATGCCGCAGTGCGACAAGAAGGGCTTAGCGCCTGCAATACCGCGTTCCGTCACGATGGGTTGGCGGCGATAGGCTATAGTCGGCGCATGGCCTCTGAAAACGACGACCAGCCCGCCGACTTCGACAAACTAGCCCGGCGCTACCTCGACCTATGGCAAGGCCAGCTGGCCGGCCTCGCCGCCGACCAGGCCCTGACCGAGCAGATCGCTCGCCTGTTCGCGGCCGCGAACGCCCAGGTTGCATCGGCGATGCAGGCCGTCCAAGGAGCATCTCATGCCGCCAAATCCCCTTCTTCCGAGGCTGGGACCGCGCCCGCTGCCGCTGCACCTGGGCACGGCGCTGATGACGTGGGCGAGCTCCGAAAGCGCGTGGAGACACTGGAAGCCCGGGTCGCCGAACTCGAAGCCCGGCTCGACGCCAAACTCGCCGATACCTGAGGCGATCGCGGCACTCCTGCCGGAGGTCGCCGCCCTCGAAGCCCGGGACGGCGCCGGCCGGTTCGAGGAGGCGCTGCGGCGCGAGATCGCGCGGCGCATGCATCGCCTCGCCGACGGGGTGCTCGCCTATCGCCAGCACACGGTCCACCGCACGCTGGAAAATCCGCCGGCGGTGTGGAGCGAAGGCAACACGCGCCTGCTCGACTACGGCGCCACGCATCCCGCGGCCCGCGTCAGGCGTACGCGCGCGGTGCTGGTCGTGCCGTCCCTGATCAACCGCTGGCAAGTGCTTGATCTCACCGCCGAGAAGAGCCTGCTGCGCGCCATGGCCGCCGCCGGCTTGCGGCCCTACCTCGTCGACTGGGGCACGCCGAACGACGAGGAACGGCGGTTCGACACCACGGCCTACGTCGCCCGCCTCGAACGCGCGCTCGCCTTCGTCGCCAAGCGCGCGCGTCGCGCGCCGGCGGTGATGGGCTATTGCATGGGCGGCACGCTCACCGTGGCGCTGGCGGCACGCCGGCCGCGCCGTGTGGCCGGCCTCGCGCTTCTGGCCGCGCCCTGGGACTTCCACGCCGATCGCACCGGCCACGCCTTCCTGGTGTCGACCGGGCCGTTGCTGGCGCAGGTCGCCGACCGGGTGGGCGAACTGCCGGTCGATATCCTGCAGACGCTGTTCTGGTCGCTCGATCCCTGGCTCGCGATGAAGAAATTCGGCCGCTTCCTCGGCATGGATCAGGCGGGTGCCGGCGCGCGCGAGTTCGTGCTGCTGGAAGATTGGCTGAACGACGGCGCGCCGCTGGCTGGCCCAATCGCGCGCGAATGCCTGGTCGGCTGGTATGGCGACAACATCCCCGGCAGCGGCAAGTGGGTGGTGGGCGGCCGCCGCATCGTGCCGTCCAGGATCAAGGTGCCGTCGATGGTCATGATCCCGTCGGGCGATCGCATCGTGCCGCCGCTGTCGGCCGCAGCCCTTACCGATCCCAAGCGCGGCCTGAAACACGTGACCCGGCTTGACCTGCCGCTCGGCCACATCGGCATGGTGGTGAGCAGCCGTGCCCGCGACCTCTGCTGGACGCCGCTGATCGACTGGCTGCGCGACATCCCGCCCAAAATTTCCTCCAAGACTCCCGCCAAGACTCCCGCCAAGCAGCCCTGATGCCGGCACAGGAACGATCCTTCGACTGGCGCGTGCCGGCAATCTGGGCCGTGCTGCTCACCGTGTCGGTGATCACGCGCTCCTACGTCGGTGTCATCGACGAGGCGCGTCGCGGCAACAGCATCGGGCTCGGGCCGACGCTGGTCTTCGAGATCACCAGCCATCTCGTGATCGTGGCGCTCCTGCCCGTGCTCTACTGGCTGCATCGGCGCTGGCCGCTCAGCGGCGGGCTGAGCAACCTCGTCATTCATGCGGCGGCCGTCGTGCCCTTCAGCATCGCGCACACCGCCGGCATGGGGGCGCTCCGCCTGCTCTGGTTCAACGCCATCGTGGGCGTGCCGTATGCCTTTCCCCTCACCGTCGATCGGCTGAGCTACGAGTTCGCCAAGGACATCGTGTCGTATCTGATGCTGACCACCGGCATCGTCGCCCTGCGCTATCTCCTGCAACGCGTACCGGTGGCAAAACCGGCGGCCGCGCCGCCGGTGGGTGCTGTTCTGCCCGAGCGGTTTGCGGTGCGCCGGCGCGGCGGCACCGAAGTCATGGTCGAAGTCGCCGACATCGACTGGATCGAGGCCGCCGGCAACTACGCCATCCTCCATGTCGGCGGCGACACGTTCGAGATCCGCTCGTCGCTGACTAAGCTCGAGGGCGAACTCGATGCGAAGCGGTTCGTTCGGGTCCACAAATCCCATGTGGTCAATATCGCCCGCGTCGCCGAGGTGACCCCGTGGGTTAGTGGCGACTGGCGCATCCGCCTGCAGGACGGCGCCGAGGTCAACCTCAGCCGCCGTTACCGCCAGCGCTTCGAAGCCCTGGCCCCGGTCCGTAGCTGACCGCTCATCTGCGGGTCGTCGCCGGTCGTCCCAACCGGCCCGCCGGTCGTCACAAAGCCCACCAGAACCAAGCATTTGGCCGGTAGAAGCAGGGCGTCCCATCCCGGAGCCGCGCCATGTCTTCCAGCCCGTCCAACACCGTCCTCAACACCCGCCGTGCCGATCTCGACTGGCTGCGGGTGATCGCCTTCGGCCTCCTGATCCTCTACCACGCCGGCATGGCGTGGTCGGGCTGGAGCTGGCACGTCACCAGCCCTGACGACATCGACTGGCTGCGCGAGGCGATGCGTTTCCTCAATCGCTGGCGCATGCCGCTGATCTTCGTCGTCTCGGGCGCGGCGATCATGCTGGCGCTGGGCACGCGGCCGCCGGGGTCATTCACCGCCGACCGCCTCAAGCGCCTGGGGCTGCCGCTGGTGTTCGGCATGATCGTGCTGGTGCCGCCGCAGGTCTATCTCGAGCGACTGTACCGTGGGCAGTTCACAGGCTCGTTCCTTCAGTGGCTGCCGCAGGCGTTCCACGGCACCTATCCCGGCGGTAACACGAGTTGGCATCACCTCTGGTTCCTGGCCTACGTGCTGGTGCTGACCTTGGTGCTGCTGCCTGTCTTCATGTGGGCACGCAGTGCGGCCGGGCGCAGCCACCTTTCGCGCGCTGGGCGATTCACGGCTCGTGTCGGGCTGCAGTGGACGATGGTGCTGCCGCTTGCCGCCTCGATCCTCTGGCTGGCGCCCGTGTCGCACAACACCAACGGCCTGATCGGCGACTGGCACGGCCTCGTCTATTACGGCGTGCTTCTTCTCTACGGCGCCTTCCTGTTCGGATCTTCCGATCTCCTCGCGACGCTGGAGCGGCAGCGCTTCCTGTCGCTGGCCGTTGGCGTGGCGGCCTATGCGACACTGTATGCGGCGTTCATCGGCGGCGAGGTCCGGCCCGTCATTGCGGCCGACCTGCGCCCGGCCTACGCGCTCCTGTCGGCGGTCAACACCGTGGCCTGGTTGTTCGCCATCATCGGCTTTGCCCATCGCCATCTCGTGCGGCGGCCGGCCTTCCTGGCGGAGGCGACCGAGGCCATCTATCCCTTCTACCTGTTGCACCAGACCGTGACGGTGATTGCGGTCTACTGGCTCCTCACTCTGGGCGTGCCGCCGGTCGCGGGCTTCTTCGCGGCGGTGCTGGCGACATTCGTCGGCACCTGGGCGATTTATGCAGGTCTGGTGCGTCCCTGGCGCTGGATCCGGCCGCTTTTCGGCATGAAAGCAGGCGGCAGGCTGACGGTCCTCGAACGGGCGTGAATGATGCGGTGCGGCGGGGTCCTTGCCCCGTCCCACGGCGCGCCTTAAATAGCCGTCAGGGCGGCATGCAAGGAGGGCTATATGGCTACGGACATCGTCATCGCGAGCGCAGCGCGCACGCCCATCGGCTCTTTCAACGGTGCCTTCAGCGCCGTCCCGGCACACGACCTCGGCAAGGCCGCGATCCAGGGAGCGCTCGAGCGCGCCCATGTGAAGCCGGAAGAAGTCGACGAAGTCATCATGGGCCAGATCCTGACCGGCGGTCAGGGCCAGAACCCGGCCCGGCAGGCCGCCATCAATTCCGGCATTCCGGTCGAGAAGACCGCGCTCGGCATCAACCAGCTCTGTGGCTCGGGCCTGCGTGCCGTCGCCTTCGGCTGGCAGGCGATCAAGAACGGCGATGCCAACATCATGGTGGTCGGCGGCCAGGAGAGCATGAGCCAGGCGCCGCACGTCGCCCATATGCGCGACGGCACCAAGATGGGCGACTTCAAGCTGGTCGACTCGATGATCAAGGACGGCCTGTGGGATGCCTTCAACGGCTACCACATGGGCAACACCGCCGAGAACGTGGCGCAGAAATACCAGATCACCCGCCTCGAGCAGGACGCCTTCGCGGCCTCCTCGCAGAACAAGGCCGAGGCGGCGCAGAAGTCGGGCCGCTTCAAGGACGAGATCGTTCCGGTCACGGTGAAGACCCGCAAGGGCGACGTCGTCGTCGACACCGACGAGTTCCCGCGCCACGGCACGACGGCCGAGGCGCTCGCCAAGCTGCGCCCGGCCTTCACGAAGGAAGGTGGCTCGGTCACGGCCGGAAATGCCTCGGGCATCAACGATGGCGCGGCGGCCCTCGTGCTCATGAGCGCCGATGAAGCCAAGAAGCGCGGCGTGAAGCCGCTCGCCAAAATCGTGTCGTGGGCGACCACGGGCGTCGATCCCAAGGTCATGGGCATCGGGCCGGTGACCGCCTCGCAGGCCGCGCTGAAGAAGGCCGGCTGGACGGTCAAGGATCTCGACCTCGTCGAAGCCAACGAAGCCTTCGCCGCTCAGGCGCTGGCCGTCGGCAAGGAACTCGGCCTCGATCCGACCAAGCTCAACGTCAATGGCGGCGCGATCGCGCTCGGCCATCCGATCGGCGCCTCGGGTGCCCGCGTGCTGACGACGTTGCTCTTCGAGATGCAGAAGCGCGATGCCAAGAAGGGCCTCGCCACCCTCTGCATCGGTGGCGGCATGGGCATCGCGATGTGCGTCGAGCGCGACTAGCGCTGTTTCCGAAGGTGCTTCGAGAGAAGCGCCTTCGGATTTCTCTCGCCGGCAATCAACTCAGCGGCAATCAGCTCAGAGACTGTTCCCGACGGCGAGACTGTTCCAGACGACCTGGCCCTTGCGGACGAGGCGGCGGCCCTCTGCCTGGGAAATCTCCTGAAGGTCGGCATTGCCCTGCGGCTTGGGCTGGATCAGGAAGAAGCGACTCTGTCCTGCATTGACGGTAACGATGAGCTCAGTGCTGCCCTCGGTCCCGAATGCCCGGAAATCGTAGAACGACGGCACGAGGTCGAGGCGCGTCCAGGTGAGGCCGGAGAGGCTGCTGACCGGCTGCTGGCCCATGGTGAGGCTGAGCGGAGCGGTATCCTGGCTGGGGTCATCGCGGATGATGTAGACGGCGGCCATGCCCGCGTTCGGCTCATAAAAGGTCTTGCCGTAGGCCCTCGTCCATTCCGATTTTCCACCGCTCTGGCCTGAGGCACAGGCAGTGACCGATAGGGCCAAGGCAACGGCAACCAGCAACTTTTTCATGAGACGACCTCCGCCGACAGGGTCCGATGGCAGCGCTTTCGGGTCAAGCGGACTGGTGTCGCGCACCGATTTTGGCCCTAGAGGCCGAGATCGCTCAAACCGGGATGATCGGCGGGCCGCGGCCCCGGCGCCGGCCAGTGGAACTTCCGCTCGGTTTCGGCGATCGGCAGGTCGTTGATCGAGGCGTGCCGGCGGCGCATCAGCCCGTGCGCGTCGAACTCCCAGTTCTCGTTGCCGTAGGAACGGAACCAGTGGCCCGAATCGTCGTGCCATTCGTAGGCGAAGCGCACGGCGATGCGATTGCCGCCGTGAGTCCAGAGTTCCTTGATCAGCCGGTAATCGAGTTCGCGCGCCCATTTGCGGGTGAGGAAGGCTTCGATGGCGGCGCGGCCCTCGAAGAACTCCGAGCGGTTCCGCCACACGCTGTCGGCGGTATAGGCGAGCGCGATGCGTTCGGGATTACGGCCGTTCCATCCATCCTCCGCGGCGCGAACCTTGGTGCGGGCGGTTTCCTCGGTGAAGGGCGGCAGCGGCGGGCGTGGGGTGTCGGTCATGTCCCCACTTTCGGAGCATCACGCCAGTCTCGTCAATCGACGGCTTCAATTGGTGGCGCCTCAGGCGCAGACCGGCGCCGGCATCGCCTGAAGACGGGCGAGCGGCGAGACCACGATCGCCAGCGTCGACAGGACGAACGAGACGGCCACCAGAACCAGCGCCGCCTCGATGCCAGAATGGGCGGCGAGCGCGCCGGCTGCCAGTGCCCCCAGCGGCCGCACGCCATAGGTCGCCGTCTGGATCGTGGCGTTGACGCGGCCCTGCATGTGCGCGGGCGTCACGAGTTGACGCACGGTGGTCTGGCAGATCGCCCACAGCATCGGCCCGAAACCGATCAGGAAGAAGCCGGCGGCAGGCACGGCCGGTCCCGACGACTGCGGCGCGATCAGGAACAGGGCGATGCCCACCACCGAGATCGCCGGTCCGAAGATCAGCGTCACGAGCGGCGGCAGCAGGCGCGACGAATAGGGTGCCGTGAGCGCGCCCAGGATGAGGCCGGCGCCGAGCGCCGATTGGGCGAGGCCCATGGCGGCAGGGTCGAGCTTCAGGATGCTCAGCGCCAGGGGTGCCCAGATCGCCAGCAGGGCGAAGAAGGCGAAGTTCCAGAAGATCGCGCAGAGGCCGATACCGCGCAGCAGAGGGTGGGCCATCACGAAGGCGGCGCCCACCTTGATCGACTGGACGAACGACGGGCGCGGGCCTGCGAGCGCCGGCGCCGGCGCCTTCGGGAGCGCCAGGACGCAGGCCACGGCCAGTGCCGCACCGGCGGCCGCAAGGGCGTAGCCCCAGGTCGGCGAAAGATGCTGTGCGAGAAGCCCCGCCACGAAGGGGGCGGCGAGGCTGATGACGGCGCGCGCCAGTTCGAGGCGGGCGTTGGCGCGCGACAGGTCGGCGGGCGGCACCAGGCTCGGCAGCAGCGAGACCGATGTCAGCACGTAGACCACGGTGCCGGCCGCGCCGGCGAAGGCGGCGACGCCCAGCAGCACGGTGATGTTGAGGGCGGCGGCGGCGACCGCGGCGAGACAGGCAATGAACCCCATGGCGAGGGCCGCGACCAGCAGGTTGCGCCGCGGATAGCGGTCGACCCACGCCCCGGCGGGGAGCGAGAGCAGCAGCCAGGCGGCACTTTGTGCCGCGATCAGCAGGCCGAGCGTGCCCGGTCCCGCGCCCAGGACGAGGGTCGCGGTCAGCGGCAGGGTGGCGAGCGCCAGTTGGTCGGCGGTGTGGGTCCCGGCGGCAGCGCCGAGCAGGGCAATAAAGGGTTTCATGGTCGCCGTTCTATGACCGGCCGCCCGATGCCTCTATCCGGCACCGGCTGTGAATTCGGATGGAACCGGCTAGAGTGCGCGAGCGGCATGTTTTGGGAGGAAAAAATGGCTCAAAGAGTTGCAGTGGTAACGGGCGGAACGCGCGGCATCGGCGGCGCCATCTCGCGCATGCTGAAGGACAAGAATTACAAGGTTGCCGCCACCTATGCCGGCAATGAGGACGCGGCCCAGAAATTCAAGGGCGAGACCGGAATCGCGGTCTACAAGTTTGACGTCGGCGACTTCGCTGCCTGCCAGTCGGTGATTGCGCAGATCGAGAAGGATCTGGGGCCGGTCGACGTGCTGGTGAACAACGCCGGCATCACCCGCGACTCGACCATGCGCCGCCTCACGCGCGACATGTGGGATGCCGTCATCGACACCAATCTCGGCTCTTGCTTCAACATGTCGAAGGCGGTGTGGGAAGGCATGAACACGCGCGGCTTCGGCCGCATCGTCAACATCGGCTCGATCAACGGCCAGGGGGGCCAGTACGGCCAGGTGAACTATGCCGCCGCCAAGTCGGGCATCCATGGTTTCACCAAGGCGCTGGCGCAGGAAGGCGCGTCGAAGGGCATCACCGTGAACGCCATCGCGCCGGGCTACACCGAGACCGACATGGTCGCGGCCGTGCCGGCCAATGTGCTGGAAAAGATCGTTGCCAAGATTCCGGTCGGACGGCTCGGCAAGGCCGAGGAGATCGGCCGCGGCGTGATGTTCCTGATCGCCGACGACGCGGGTTTCATCACCGGCTCGACGCTGTCGATCAACGGCGGCCAGCATATGTACTGACAATCGGGCGGGAGACGCCATGATGGGGTCGGCGGCGAGCGCCGGCCCCATTTATTTTATGTGTCATTTGCGGGAGCGACCGATGGCCAAGTTGACCGAGTACAAAGACATGGGCCCGCGGGCCAAGGCGGTGGTCGACGGCATCGCCCAGGCGCGCGGCACCGATCCGGCCGGCATCAACAACGTGTGGAAGGCGCTCGCCCGCCACCCTGACGTCATGGAGCGCTTCGCCGCCGAAATGAAGGCGGTGATGGCGCCGGGCAAGCTCGACGGCCTCACCAAGGAGCTGATCTATCTTGCCGTGTCGATGGCCAACCGGTGCGACTACTGCATCAATTCGCACGGCTACATGGCGCGGCAGAAGGGCATGACCGACGAGATGTACAGCGAGTTCGTGGCTGTCGTGCTTGCGGCGCAGAAGGGCAACCAGATCGCGACGGGGTATCGTGTCCCGGTCGATGCCGCTTTCGAGGAGAAGTGACGTGAGTTCTGGGACGGCCAATATGGTCTGGGATGCAAACCTCTACCTGAAGTTCGCCGATCTTCGCGTGCGACCCGCGCTCGACCTGATGGGACGTCTCGATCCGGCCAACGGCGCGCGGGCGGGCCACGTGATCTACGATCTCGGCTGCGGCGCCGGCAACATCTCGCGCATCCTGGCGGAACGCTTTCCCGGGGCGGAGGTCGTCGGCATCGATTCGTCGGAGGAGATGCTGGCCAAGGCGCGTACGCAGACGACCGACAGCCGCGTCAGTTTTGCCAAGGGTGACCTCGCGCAATTCAAGCCGGGCAAACCACCGGGCATTCTCTACAGCAACGCCGCCTATCACTGGCTCGAGGGGCACATCGACATGTTCCCCAGGCTGATGAAATTGCTGCCGTCGGGCGGCCAGCTCGCCATCCAGATGCCGCGCAACCACGAAGCGCCCTCGCATGCGCTGATGCGCCAGGCGGCCGAAGCGGGACCTTGGCGCGACAAGCTCGCCAGCGTGCGCACGATCCGGCCAGTGCTCGAGCCGCCGCGTTACTACGACGTGCTGAAGCCGCTCTGCTCCGATCTCGAGATTTGGGAGACGATCTATCAGCAGCCGCTCACCGGCAAGGATCCGGTGGCGCAGTTCACCGCCGGTACCGGGTTGCGTCCCTTCCTCGACCTGCTGCAGGAGCCGGAACGTACGCAATATTACGAGGCCTATGCCGCGCTGGCCGCCAAGGCCTATCCGATGCGCGCCGACGGCATCACGATCTTTCCCTTCCGCCGGCTGTTCATCGTGGCGCGCCGCGCATGACACTGCGCCGCCTGCTTGCCGCCTTGGCGGTACTGCTGGCGATCTGCCGTGTGCAGGCGAGCTTGGCGGCGCCACAGGCGATGGTGGCGGCAGCGCATCCGCTTGCCGTCGACGCCGGACTGGAGGTGCTTCGGCGCGGCGGCACTGCCGTCGACGCGGCTGTTGCCGTGCAGATGGTGTTGGGCGTCGTCGAACCGCAGGCCTCGGGAATCGGTGGCGGCGGCTTCCTGCTGCACTATGACAACGCGACACGCGCGATCACGGTCTACGACGGCCGCGAGACGGCGCCGGCCGGCGCCACGCCCACGATGTTCCTCGATGGCAACGGCAAGCCGTTGGGCTTTCGCCCGGCCGTCGTTTCCGGCATTTCCGTCGGCGTCCCCGGTGCCCTGGCGATGCTGGAGCTCGCCCACAAGGAACACGGCAAGCTCGCCTGGCGTGACCTGTTCGAGCCGGCGATCGCCGCGGCGCGCGATGGCTTTCCTGTGCCGCCGCGGCTCGCCGCCTGGCTCAGCCGCATTCCGGGATTGCGCGAAGAGCCCGGCATCCGCGCGGTCTATTTCAATGCCGAAGGGTCGCCGCGCAAGGCGGGCGAGCGCATCGCCAATCCCGATCTCGCCGGGACGATGCGCCTGATCGCTGACCAGGGCACGCGTGCCTTCTACGAGGGTGCGATTGCTGCCGAGATGGTGGAGCGCGTGCGGGCTCACGAGAGGCCCGGCACGCTCTCGCTCGCCGATCTTGCCGACTATCGTCCGATCAAGCGGGAGGCGTTGTGCGGCCCCTATCGTCTCTGGGTGGTCTGCGGCATGCCCCCGCCTTCCTCGGGCGGCATCGCGATCCTGCAGGCGCTGACGCTGCTCGAACCTTTCGAGATCTGGCGCGACACGCCGAGCGACCTGCGCTCGATCCATCTCATCGCCGAGGCGAGCCGGCTCGCCTTCGCCGACCGCGACCGCTACGTCGCCGATCCGGCTTTCGTGAAGGTGCCGGTCGAGGGGCTGCTGTCACCCACCTACCTCGCGGAGCGCCGCAAGCTGATGTCGCCCGACCGCAGCATGGGCAAGGTCGGTCCCGGCGTGCCGCCGGGCTATGTCGAGCGCGGCACCAGCCACATGAGCATCGTCGACCGCTGGGGCAATGCCGTTGCCTTCACCACCACAATCGAGGCGCCATTTGGTGCCCAGATCATGGTGCGTGGCTTCCTGCTCAACAACGAGCTCACCGATTTCTCACCACTGCCCGAGGCGGATGGCCGGCCGATCGCCAACCGGGTCGAACCGGGCAAGCGGCCGCGCTCGTCGATGTCGCCGACGCTGGTTTTTGACCAGGGCAACAGGCTCGTCGCGGTACTGGGCTCGGCCGGCGGGTCCCGCATCATCGGCGACACGCTGCAGGCGCTGCTCGGCCTGCTCGACTGGAATTTGCCGGTTTCTGCAGCCATCGCGCTGCCACGTGTGATCAATTCCAACGGCCCGACGGAGCTGGAACGGGGCCCGCTGGCCGATCTGGCGGACGGCTTGCGCGGCTTGGGCCATCAAGTACAAGTCCGCGGGCATGAGGGTGGCCTCACCGGCATTCGCCGGGTAGGCGACGGTTGGGAGGGCGGTGCCGATCCCCGTCGCGATGGCGCCGCCCGGGGAGAATAGAGTGGCCGCGAAGAAATTGCCGAGTGTCCTGCTGCGTGCCGGCGAGGACCGCCGCGTCCGGTCGGGCCATCCCTGGGCCTTCTCCAACGAGATCCTGATGGACGCCGAGACCAAGGCGCTGCCGCCAGGCTCGCTGGTGATCCTGCGCACGCCGGGCGGCGAGGCCCTGGGCGTTGCCACCTTCAATCCGCATTCGCTGATCGCGGCGCGCCTGCTGACCTCGAATCCCGAGGCGATCATCGATGCCCTGTTCTTCGGCAGGCGCCTCGCCAATGCCATCGCGCTGCGCGATCGGCTGGTCGGTGTTCCCTACTATCGCCTGATCCATGCCGAGGCCGACGGCCTGCCCGGCGTGATCATCGATCGCTTCGGCGACGCGGTGGTCGTGCAGGTGAATTCGATCGGCATGGAACATCTGACGCCCGTCCTGCTCGAGGCCATCGAGGCCGAGCTGTCGCCGCGCGTCATCGTGCTCAAGAACGATTCGCCGGTGCGCGAACTCGAAGGGCTGAAGCGCGAGACGACGATCGCCAAGGGCGAACTCGACGGTCCGATCGAGCTGATCGAGAACGACGCGCGCTTCGTGGCCGATCTGTCGGGTGGCCAGAAGACCGGTTGGTTCTACGACCAGCGCGACAACCGTCGCTTCATGACGCGCTTCGCCAAGGATGCGCGCGTGCTCGATGCCTATTGCTACAGTGGCGGCTTCGGCGTGCTCGCGGCCAAGCATGGCGCCAAGTCGGTGATGTGCCTCGACCGCTCGCAGCCCGCGCTCGATTCGGCCATCAAGGCCGCCGAGCTGAACGGGGTCGGCGACATCGTGACCTTCCGCAAGGGCGAAGTGTTCGACACCCTGGAGAAGCTCGGCCCCGACGGTCGCAACTTCGATGTCGTGATCTGCGATCCGCCGGCCTTCGTAAAGAGCCGCAAGGACATCAAGGTGGGCGTGCAGGGCTATCGCAAGATGGTGCGGCTGGCGGTACCCTTGGTTGCCCCGGGCGGCTTCCTGTTCGTGGCCTCGTGCTCTCATCTGGTCGAACCGCCGCTGTTTGCCGAACAGGTGCGGCGCGGATTGCGCGACGCCGGCAAGAACGCTCGTATCCTGCGCAGCGCCGGGGCGGCACTCGACCATCCGGTCCATCCCGGCCTGCCCGAGACGGCCTACCTCAAGGCGATGACCCTGCAAATCGACTGACCATGTCGAGCGTCGGCCCGCGCCTCTAGATATCGGGAAACGGCGCGAACACGCCGCGCGCGGGATCGTAGGCCCTGACCTCGCCGGTCTCGATCTCGTAGACCCAGCCATGGATCGCGAGACGGCCGCCGGCCAGCGCCTGCTGTACGGCGGGGTGGGTCGCCAGATGCTCCATCTGCACCAGGACGTTGAGCTCCGTGAGGCGCCTCAGGCGCTCTTCCTCGTCGATGTCCGAGGGCGCGGCAGCGAGACGCTGCCGCGCCTCGTCGCCATAGCGCAGCCAGCGCGCCACCGCCGGCATGTCGGCCACGGCGTCGGGATGGAGGATGCCTTTGACGGCCCCGCAATCGGAATGGCCGCAGATGATCACGTGGGGCGTCTTCAGCGCCGTGATGGCGTATTCGATGCTGGCCGAAACGCCGACGGCCGCGCCGCTGTAGATCGGCGCGATGTTGCCGGGGTTGCGCTCGATGAACAGCTCGCCGGGGCCGGTCTGGGTGATCATCGAGGGCACGATGCGGGAGTCGGCGCAGGTCAGGAACAGCGCCTTGGGCTGCTGGGCATCCGCCAGGCCTTCGAACTGCGCCCGGCGTTGCGGGAACACGTCGCGGCGGAAGCGCCCGATGCCGCGCGCCATCGTCTCGAGAAAATCCACCCCGTGCTCCCTCTAATTTGCTTGAGCAGGCGCTTTTGCTTGTGCCGACCGGTCGAACGATCCGACAATCCCCAAGTCACCGCCCCAAATTTCTAGCTCACGAGTTATCGGATTTCGACGCACCTGCCCAGCCGACCCTTCCTCGAGGACTCTTCATGCCCGTCAGTTCCCCTGTCTCCTCGCGCCGAGTGCTGCTCGCCGCCATCGCCGCATCCGCCATCGCCGCATCCGCCATCGCCGCGTCCGCCGTCGTCGCAACCGCGATCGTCGGCACGGCCCGCGCGCAAGGCTCGGACGATCCGGCCCGGCTGGTCGGGGTCATGAACGACTACGCCGCCGCGTTGCGCGCCAACAATGTCGAGGCACTGGTCGGGCTCTATGCGTCCAACGGGGTCTTCATGCGCGAGGACATGCCGGCGGTGGTCGGCCGCGACGCGCTACGCCATGCCTATCGCGAGGTCTTCGCCACGCTGAAGGTAGATCTCGCCTTCACGATCCAGGAGACGGAAGTCGCGGGAGACATGGCGTGGCTGCGCTCGACCTCGGCGGGCCGTCTCAAGGTCCTGGCGACTGGCGCGGAAAGTGCAGAGTCCTTCAACCAGCTGATCGTGTTCCGGCGCGAGGCCGGTACCTGGAAGATCCGCAGTTACCTCTATGCCTCGAACCGGCCGGGTGCGGGGCCGGCGAAATAACGCGCAAGACGGGAGGACCCGATGTCCGACGAACGCTACACCGTGATCCTGGGCGACCGCCGCTACGCCATCCATCGCAAATGGGCACGATTGCCGGCGGGCGAGAGCTTCGGCTTCCTGTCCGACCTGATGGTCGACAGCGATGGACGGGTGCATGTGGCGCAACGCGGCACCGACCGGCCGGTACTGGTGTTCGGTCGCGACGGCCGGCTGGAAGGAAGCTGGGGCGAGGGCCAGCTCGCCGAACCGCACTATCTCAACGCCGCGCCCGACGGCACGATCCTGGTGGCCGATCGCGACGCCCACCAGGTCTTGAAATTCGATCTCGCCGGCAGGCTCCTGCAGGCCTTGGGCAAGCGCCATTGGCCCTCGCTCGACGCGCCCTTCAACCATCCGACGGCAGCAGCGCAGGCAGCCGACGGTGAGATCTACGTCGCCGACGGCTACGGCAATTCCAGCGTCCATCGCTTTGCCGCCGACGGCAGGTTGATCGCCACCTGGGGCGGTCCCGGCGCGGGCGACGGCGCCTTCACCACCCCGCATGCCGTCTGGGTCGATCGCTTCGGCAAGGTGCTGGTGGGCGACCGTGAGAATAATCGTATCCAGGTGTTCGATCGCGACGGCGCTTTCCTCGCGGCCTGGGGCGACTTCTACCATCCCATGCAGATCTGGGTGGACGACCGCGACATGGTGTTCGTGACCGACCAGATCCCGCGCATCAGCCTGCTGTCGCCCGACGGCAAGCTGGTCGGGCGGTGCCGCGGTGCGATCAACGGGGCGCATGGGCTTTCCGGCGACGCCGAGGGCAACCTCTATCTTTCAGAGCTGCCGCCGCAGGAAATCACCAAGCTCGAGCGCCTTAACTGACATCAACGGATCAGTGGGCGATCACCAGGACGGGCGTGCGGATGTCGCGCAGCAGGGCGGCGCTGCGCGGGCCCAGGAACCGTGTCTCGCCATGGCGCAGCGAAGTGCCCATCACCACCAGGTCGTAGCGGCCTCGACGCACGGTGCGCCTGATCTCCGAGTCGGGCTGGGCGTTGGTCGCCGTCAGGCCCTTGACGGACACGCCGCTGCGTCTGCCCAGGCGATGGGCGTCGACCAGCACCGACATGCCCATGCGACGCGCCCGGCCGCGCAACAGGTCGGTGTCTTCCTGCGGATCGAACACATGAAGGGCGGCCACGGTGCCTTGCGTTGCCTTGGCCAGGACCAGGGCAATCTCGGTGGCGACCCTGGCTTCCTGGGTGCCGCCCGTCGGCACGAGGATATCGAGCGGCACGTCCGAGGCGTCCCATAGGCGCTCGCCGTTGACCACGATGGCAACCGGTCCGTCGAAGCTGTCGACCAGGCGCTGCAGGGCCTCTTCGAAACGGTGCGAGGCGTGCAGGATGGGATCGGCGATGCCGACGAAGGCAATGCTGTAGCCTTTGCCGGCTTCCTTTTCGACGGCATCGTCGCCGGTGGACGTCTTGACGTGGATTAGTTGTTCGATGGACAGCAGCGCCGGAGATGGCGGGGCACCATCGGCCGCAGGCGGTATCTTCTCGAGCGCCGCATTCACTGACGCGGCAAGAAGCGCGTGGCCGGGCGAGGCTTCTCCCTTCTCGGGGGCCTTCCGGGCATGATCCAGGACCGTCGTCAGGACCTGCCGGTGGGCGACGAAAATGCCCGCAAGCTTGGCCGCCAGCCGTCCATTGGCGCTGTCGTCGACCAGCACGAGGGCGCGTTCCATCTTGGGAACGCTCTCCCGCGCCTCGGCTTCTTCCGTCTCCAGCCGCTTCGCTTCGTCGTCGCGCAGCGGCACGCGCGCCATCATCCAGCGCAGCGTCGGCGGCATGATCATGGTGGTGACCACCGCCATGGCGACGATCATTGTGTAGAGCTGATGGTTCAGGGCCCCCATCGCCAACCCGATGCTGGCGATGATGACTTCGGTGGAGCCGCGGGCGTTGAGGCCGGTCGCCATCGCCAGGGATTCGCGCAGGGTTAGGCCACCCAGCCGGCCGCCGGCCAGGGCGCCCAGGAATTTGCCCACGCTGGCGACGACAATGATCGCCAGCGTCACCAGCAGCAGGGTCGGGTCGAGCAGGGTGCGCAGGTCCATGCCGAGGCCCGCGACGGCGAAGAAGACGGGGCTGAAGAAGGCGATGATGAAGCCGCGCAGCTCGGCCTCGATATGCTCGGTCAGGATGGGCGACTGGCCGACCAGGACTCCGGCGATGAAGGCGCCGAGTGCCGTGTGCACGCCGATCAGGTCGGTCGTGAGCGCCATGGCGAGCATGACGAGCAGGATGGCGGTGATCACCGGCACGTCGATCGTCATGTTGTCGTTGACCCAGACGATCAGGCGGGCGACCAGCCGGCGCCCCAGGGTCAGGCTGACGGCGAGGAAGATCGCCACGCCGGCGAGGCTGGCGGCGATGTTCTCGAGGTTCACCGAGCCATGGGCGGCAATGCCCGCGATGACGGCGATGATGATCCACGCCACGGTGTCGTCCAGGATCGCGGTCGCCAGGATGAGCTGGCCGAGGTCGCGCCGGATGGCGCCCACTTCCATCAGCACCATGGCCACGATCTTGACCGAGGAAATCGAGAGCGCGGTGCCCAGGAACAGCGCCGTGACCAGGCGAGCCTCGGGCGAGGGGATCAGGCTGTCCGGCAGCATGTAGGCGAGCAGCACGCCGCAAGCGAACGGGACGGCGATGCCGAACAGCGACGACGACACCACGGCGCGGCGCCGGCGATTGACGAGGGCGAGGTTGGTTTCCATGCCGGTGAGCAGGAGCAGCAGCAGGATACCGATCTGCGATACGGCATCGATCATGTTCTTCAAGGCAGGGGTAGGGGGAAACACGATGTGTCTTGTTTCCGGCAACACAGCGCCGAACACCGACGGTCCCAGGAGTATGCCCGCCAGGAGCTGGCCAAAAATAGCGGGCTGACCCAGGCGGGCCATGACCTCGCCCAGCAGGCGACCGAAGAACAGCAACAGAATGAGCTCTGCCACGAAGATCGCTAGTGTATGGTCGGCTGCCACTCGCTGCTCCCCGCCCCATTGACCCGCAGGGTGCGGATTTCAACGTCCGGCGGGGCGCCAAGGTTGCGCATGGACTCCCCACGGCAAGTCGTGCTGACGTTCAAG
Source organism: Reyranella sp. (assembly GCA_029946105.1). Classification (GTDB taxonomy): domain Bacteria; phylum Pseudomonadota; class Alphaproteobacteria; order Reyranellales; family Reyranellaceae; genus Reyranella. Next base: position 31,677 of record JAQSDW010000041.1, read on the forward strand.
TCGCAATCGTACAGTGGAGCGGGAGACGGGGCGATGGACAAGCCGGCCATGGACAAGACGACGATCGACAATCAGACGGTAGACAACAAGATTGTGGAAGTGTTGGCGCGCCGTGCCGGCCTCGACAAGGCGCTGGCCCAGTTTCCCGACGACGTGGCCGCCGCAGTGGCCCAGGCCGCCGGTGCCGTCCAGAAGATCAAAGTGCCCGCGGATCCACGCGCCGAACCGTGGCCACCGATGCGCGCGGGAGATGGCCTGTGAGGAGCGGGACATGAGCGACCTGCATTGGATGTCGGCGGCCGCAGCGGCCAAGGCGATTGCCGCCCGGGACCTCTCGCCGGTCGAGCTGATGGCGGCGCTGCTGGCCCGCATCGAGCAGCTCGATCCGAAGCTCAATACCTTCATCCGGCTCGACGGCGAGGCGGCCATGGCCGCTGCGCGGACAGCCGAGGCCGAAGTCGCGGCGGGTCGCCTCCGCGGGCCGCTGCATGGCGTGCCGGTCGGCATCAAGGACATCATCGACGTCGCGGGCCTCCCCACGACCTGCCACTCGAAGATCCTGCAGGACAATATCGCCACGTCTGATGCAGTCTGCGTGTCGAAGCTGCGCGGCGCCGGCGCCATCGTGCTGGGCAAGCTTTCGACCCATGAGTTCGCCATCGGCGGGCCGAGCCACGACCTGCCCTGGCCTCCGGCGCGCAATCCCTGGAACACCGATCATCATCCCGGCGGCTCGTCGTCGGGCTCGGGGTCCGGCGTTGCGGCCGGATTGTTTCCCATGGCGCTGGGCTCCGACACGGGCGGCAGCGTGCGCAATCCGGCGAGCTGCTGCGGCATCGTCGGTCTCAAGCCGACCTATGGCCTGGTCTCGCGCCGCGGTGTCTTTCCGCTGTCCTTCACCCTCGACCATGTCGGGCCGATGACACGCACCGTGGCCGACAATGCCCTGATGCTAAAAGTTCTCGCCGGTCACGATCCGGCCGACCCCGGCAGCGCGGCGCCGCCCCGCGGCGGCTATGCCGAAGGCCTGGAGCGCAGCATGCTCGGCTTGCGGGTGGGCTTCGTGCGGCATTTCCACGAGGTCGACCAGCCGGCCGACCCGGAGGTGACGGCGGCCCTGGAACATGTCGCGCGCACGCTCCAGCTCGAAGGCGCCGAGGTGCGCGATATCCATCTGCCGACGCTGGGCGAGTTCGCGGCGGTCAATCGCGTGATCCTGCAAAGCGAGGCGTGGGCGATCCACGGTCCGTGGCTGCGCGAGCGGCCGGGCGATTACGGCCAGCTCGCGCGTCGCCGCCTGATGGGGGGCGCATTCTTCGCCGCCGGCGACTACGTCCAGGCCCAGCGCCGCCGGCTGGAGATGATCGCCGCCGTCGAGGAGGCTCTGCGCGACGTCGACGTGCTGCTGTGCGCGAGCTCGATGGATCCGGCCTGCCGCATCGACATTCCGGCCGACATCGAACGGACCTATCCACGCCAGGCGCGCACGCCGTTCAACGTCACCGGCCATCCCGCACTTGCCATGATGGCCGGCGTCTCGGCATCGGGCCTGCCGCTCTCGGTCCAGTTCGTCGGCCGCAACTTCGCCGAGGCGACGCTGTTCCAGGTGGCGCGGGGCTGGGAGCGGGCGGCGGGCACGGACAAGAAACATCCGGCGATCGTGTGAAAACTAGGCTGCAAGGCTTTTTCTCGAGATGCCGGCTAATCGGAATCTATTCGTCGAATTAGCTCTTCTCGTCCGACCCGCCTTGCCGGTTGGTGGTTGGCCTGCCTATCTCTTCTGTGACACTCCCCCAGCGGGATGACAGTTTCACGAGGGTCTACATGGCCAGGGACAAAAAACTCCGCCTCGGCGCCTTCATGCGCCCGGTCAGCATCCACACCGCCGCCTGGCGCTATCCCGGCGGCACGCCCGATGGCAACTTCAACCTCAAGGCCTTGATCCAGTACGCCCAGACGCTGGAGCGTGGCCGGTTCGATGCCTTCTTCATGGCCGATCATCTGGCCGTGCTGAACATGCCGATGGAGGCGCTGAAGCGATCGGCGACGGTGACGTCGTTCGATCCGCTGACCCTGCTGCCGGCCCTTGCCCAGCACACCCGGCATCTCGGCCTGATCGCCACCGCGTCGACCACCTTCGAGCCGCCCTACACGATCGCGCGGCGCTTCGCCTCGCTCGACCATATCTCCGACGGCCGGGCCGGCTGGAATCTCGTGACCACGTCGAACCCCGACGCGGCGCTCAACTTCGGCATGGACGAGCAGATGGAACATGGCGAGCGCTATGCCCGCGCCCGTGAGTTCTACGATGTCGTGACCGGCCTGTGGGATTCATGGGCCGACGACGCCTTCATCCGCGACGTCGAGAACGGTCTCTACTTCGACCCCGACAAGCTCCATGTGCTGGACCACAAGGGCAAATACCTGAAGGTGCGCGGCCCCCTGAACATCGCGCGGCCGGTCCAGGGCTGGCCGGTGATGGTCCAGGCCGGCGCCTCGGATGCCGGCCGCCAGCTCGCCGCCGAGACGGCGGAGATGGTGTTTGCCGCGGGTGGGCCGATCGAGGCGGGCCGCGCCTTCTATGCCGACGTGAAGGGACGGGCGGCCAGGATCGGCCGCAACCCCGACCACATCAAGATTCTGCCGGGCGCCTTCACGATCATCGGCGATTCGCTCGACGAGGCGCAGGAGAAGCGGCTCAGGCTCGACAGCCTGGTGAGTTGGGACAGCGGCATCGCGGCCCTCTCGATCGCCACCGGCGTCGATGCGCGCAAGTTCGATCCCGACGGACCGCTGCCCGAGATTCCCGAAACCAACCAGAGCAAGAGCGGCCGTGAGCGCGTCGTGGCTCTGGCCAAGCGCGAGAATTTGACCGTCCGCCAGCTGGCCGGCCGCCTCGGCGGCTATGGCGGCCTCGCCATGATGGGCACGCCGAAGATGATCGCCGATCAGATGGAAGAGTGGCTGGTGACCGAAGCCAGCGACGGCTTCAACGTCATGTTCCCCTACCTGCCGGGCGGCCTCGACGATTTCGTGAACAAGGTCGTGCCCGAGCTGCAGCGCCGCGGCATCTTCCGCACCGAGTACGAGGGCGCGACCTTGCGCGAAAACCTCGGCCTGCCGCGACCGGAAAACCGGTTCTTTCCGGCTGCCAGCCGAAAGGCCGCGGAGTAGCAGCGTCGCACGGGCGTCGCGAATCGGCTAATCTTGCTGCATGAGCTTCGACATTGATGTGGCCAGCGCCGACGACGTCGCGCGCATGGCCGATTGGGCCGGCGATGAGGGCTGGAACCCCGGCAACACCGACGCACTGGCCTTTCACGCCGCCGACCCCGGCGCCTTCCTGATCGGCCGTCTCGACGGTCGACCGGTCGCCTGCATCTCGGTCGTGCGCTACGGCGCGTCCCTGGGCTTTCTCGGCTTCTATATCGCCCGGCCGGAAGCCCGCGGGAAAGGTTATGGCATCCAGGTCTGGCGGGCCGGCATGGCGCGGCTTGAGGGTCGCAACGTCGGTCTCGACGGCGTCGTGGCGCAGCAGCACAACTACAAGAAATCGGGGTTCCGCTCGGCCTGGAACAATATCCGGCACGAAGGGGCGCCATCCGAGGTTGCGCCGCCCAAGGGTGTCGGCCTTGTCGATGCCCGCAGTATCGCCTTCGACAAGCTTGCTGCCTTCGATCGCCGATTCTTTCCCGAGGCCCGCGACTCGTTTCTGGCGGCCTGGATTTCGATGCCCGAACGCGCCGCGATGGTGGCCGTGCAGGATGGCCAACTGATGGGCTTCGCAGTGATGCGCGCCTGCCGCGCCGCCTCGCGCGTCGGCCCCCTGTTCGCCGGCTCACCGGAGATCGCGGGAGCACTCGTCAGTGCGCTGGCGACGAAGACCGGCGCCACGGCGGTTGCCATCGACGTGCCCGACCGCAACAAGCCCGCGGTCCGGCTCGCCGAGCAGATGGGCCTGAAGGCTTCGTTCGAAACAGCGCGCATGTACACCGGGCCCGATCCGGCGGTCGAGTATGCCGGCCTGTTCGGCGTTAGCAGTCTCGAGCTGGGCTGATCGCATTCACACATCGGACTGAGTCCTCTCCGCCGCGTAGCGGGGGAGAGGAAGGGACCCATTGCGAAGCAATGGGTAGGTGAGGTGGTGTCCGATACGACGGCGGTGTGCGAGATGAGAAGTCGAAGACCCACCTCACCCTCCCCACGCTTCGCGCGGGTCCCTCCCTCTCCCCCCGTGATGACGCGGGTGGAGAGGGCGCATGAGCGGATATGTGAATCCGACTAGAGCGGGATGATTTGAGGTCCGTTCCTCATCCAGACGCACCACTTCGGGCGGAGTAACCTCCGCCCTCGAGTGGCGTGCTCCTCCGACAGGTGCTTAGCCGATTCGACTTGGTGTCATCCGGCTCAGGTCGGCTGCAGCGCCGCGCCGACCGCGTCTTCGACCCGCTCCAGCCAGATGAACTCCAGCGTCTTGCGGACCTCGTCGGGGATCTCCTCGTAGTCGCGGCGATTGCGCGCCGGCAGCATCACGCGCGTGATGCCGGCGGCGGCGGCGGCCACGACCTTCTCCTTGATGCCGCCCACCGGCAGCACCAGGCCGCGCAGGCTGATCTCGCCGGTCATCGCCGTGTCGCTGCGGATGGTGTGGCCGGTCAGAAGCGAGGTGAGCGCCATGAACATGGCGACGCCGGCGCTGGGCCCGTCCTTGGGCGTGGCGCCGGCCGGGACGTGGACATGGATGTCGTTCTTCTCGAACAGAACCGGATCGATGTGCAACGAAGCGGCCTGGCTTTTGACCAGGGTCAGCGCCGCCTGGACGCTCTCGCGCATGACCTCGCCGAGCTGGCCGGTCAGGATCAGCCGCCCCCCACCCGGCGACAGTGCCGCCTCGATGAACAGGATGTCGCCGCCGACTGGCGTCCAGGCAAGCCCGGTGGCCACGCCCGGCACGCTGGTGCGCATGGCGACTTCGTTCTCGAATCGCACCGGGCCCAGAAGATTTTCCAGGTCGCCAACGCCGATCTGGACCTTGCTGGTCTTGCCCTCGGCGATCTCGACGGCGACATGGCGCAGCGCGCGGCCGATCTCGCGTTCCAGGCTGCGCACGCCCGCCTCGCGCGTGTAGCCGCCGATGATGGCCTGGAGTGCCGCGTCGTCGATCTCGACCTGATCGGGCTTCAGCCCGTTGGCCTCCAACTGGCGCCCCACCAGATAGCGCTTGGCGATCTCGAGCTTCTCGCCGGCGGTGTAACCGGAGAGCGAGATGATCTCCATGCGGTCGCGCAGCGGGCCGGGGATGGTCTCCAGCATGTTGGCGGTGGCGATGAAGACGACGCGGCTCAAGTCGAACGGCACGTCGAGATAGTTGTCGCGGAAGGTGCCGTTCTGCTCGGGGTCGAGCACTTCGAGCATGGCCGACGACGGGTCGCCATGAATGCCGGTGCCCATCTTGTCGATCTCGTCCAGCATCAGCACGCAGTCGCGCGAGCCCGCCTTGCGGATCGCCTGGATGATGTTGCCGGGCAGCGCGCCGATATAGGTGCGGCGATGGCCGCGGATCTCGGCCTCGTCGTGGACGCCGCCCAGGCTGACGCGCGCGAACTTGCGGCCCATGGCGCGGGCGATCGACTGGCCGAGCGAGGTCTTGCCGACGCCCGGCGGTCCCGCGAAGCAGAGGATCGGTGCCTTGCCTTCGGGCGCCAGCTTGCGCACGGCGAGATACTCGACGATGCGCTGTTTGATCTTCTCCAGGCCGAAATGGTCGTGGTCGAGCACGCGGCGCGCCTCGGCGATGTCGATCGGAGGTGCGTCCGGCAAGGCCCACGGCAGCTCAATCAGCGTGTCGAGGTAGGTGCGGATCATGCCGTATTCGGCCGCCGCGTCGGGCGTGCGCTGCAGCCGGCGCAGTTCCTTGCGCGCAGCCGCCTCGACTTCCGGCGGCATCCGGGCGTCGGTGATCGCCTTGTCGAGGGTGGCGAGCTCCTGCTTGTTCGACCCTTCGTCCCCCAGCTCGCGCTGGATCGCCGCCATCTGCTCACGCAGCAGCATCTCGCGCTGGCGCGCGTCGAGCGAGGCCTTGGTCGACTGGCCGATCTCGTTCGACAGCTTCAGGACTTCCAGGCGCTGGGCGAGCAGGCGCGAGACCTTGTCGAGACGCGTCACCAGGTCGACCGTCTCCAGGACCTCCTGCTTTTCCGCCGGCTTGGAATCGAGATAGGTCGCGGCAAGATCCGCCAGGGCGCCGGGCGCACTGGTCGCCTCGATCGTCTGGCGCAGCTCTGCCGGCACCTGCGGCAGCAGGTCCATCATCTCGCGTACCTGCTGCTGCAGCACGAGGAAGCGCGCCTCGATCTCGGGGCCGGTGCCCGCCCCGGTGCTGGATGGCTCGACGACGTGCAGGCCGCGCGCCAGCAGGAACGGATGACCCTCGACGAACTCGGTGATGCTGAAGCGCTGCACGCCCTGGCAGATCACGTGGTGCGTGCCGTCGGGCGCCGTCACATAGCGCACGATGTTGGCGACGGTCCCGAGCCGGTGAAGGTCGTCGGGGCCGACGTCCGACTTCTCGGGATCGTGCTGCAGGACGACCAGGATCTGGCGCTGCTCGCGCACCGCCTGCTGGGCCGCGGCGACCGTGGCTGGCCGTCCGATGGCGAGCGGGAACACCATTTCCGGGAACAGCACGAGATTGCGGGTCGGCAGGACGATCAGGGCGTCCGACGGCAGCGGTTGCCCGGTCGATTGTCCCGCCGGTTGCCCCGTCGATTGTCCCGTGGCGCCGGCGTTGATGTCGTCGGGCGCGGTCATGGCTTGCCCCTTCGCGCGGGAACCTTGGTCAGGCTGATCACCAGGCAGCCGTTCACCGCCGTTCGCCGCACGGAATCATAGCGGCCGGCCGGCAATTCGATCCGCCTCTCGAAACGGCCCTGCGGCAGTTCGAGGCGATGGATCGTGGCGGTGCGCAATTCGTCCGGCAGCACGCGCACGCCGGCAATGATCAGGACGCCGTCGTCGATCACGGCCTGGACCTGCTGGACATCGACGCCGGGCAGGGCGGCCAGAACGAGGACTGCTTCGTCCGTCTCCAGCATGTCGACGGGCGGCTCCCAGTTGACGCCTTGCGCCGATGCCTGGGGCCGGAACATCTGGCGGTGGAGTCGATCGGCCTGCGACAGCATGTGCAGCGCTTCCGACCACATCCAGTCGCGTGGATCACCTCGGGTCATGTCAATGAATCCCCTTTCTCGGTCTGGAGAATATAGGGAGCGTTGGCGCCGATGACAGGGGGTACGGGGACAGGGTTAAAGTTGCATATTTAGCGGAAATATGCCAGTATTTTTGATAGGTTGGCGACAAATACGCCGGCCTTCCCTATCTCCGGCAAAGACCTGCCCGCGCCCTCTCGATTCCGCCAGAAGGGCCGCGGGTTCGCGTTCAAACGCAAGGTCGCCGCCGCGGGTCCTGACCCGTGGTCAGACGCAACCATAAGCCTGGGCCCCCTCTCCCGAGGAAGGCGCTTCAACGACGCTGGCCGAACCGGCGCATCCGGCACTTTCAGTTCGGGGGATCGACGGCCTGATGTCCTGTCGGGAGACAGGTCCGTGGACAGATCCTGAGACAACATTTGATACGCTTTGGTGTCTCACGGCGTTCCGGGAAAGGCCCGGATTTATTGGCTTCCCGGCGGTCGGGAGGCTGAAATCGCCGCGTGCGATTCGTGCCAGCTAGCGCGTGACCTCGGTCACGACGGCGCGGTTGGCCTTTCCGGCGCCGTCGCTGAAGTCATAGCGGATGGCGAACTTGTCGGTGGGGGAGACCCACCAGCGCGAGAGCGAGCGTTGGCCCTTGTCGCCGTGCTCGTTCATCTCGATCAGGAAGGTATCGATCATCTTGTCACTCGGGCCCGTGCGCCGCTCATAGCGCGCGACGGCAAGCACATAGGTCCAGGTGCCGCCCCCGACCTTGTAGCTGGCTTCGATCTTCTTGCCGACTTCGAGCGGCCACAGCCGCGCGGGCCGCAACGCTGCGATGTAGGCGGTGGTGTCGTTGCCTTCGGCCGATGGGTTGTCGAACAGCAGGGCGCGCAGCTTGAAGGGTTTGCCGCCGACGCGGTCCAGGGTGCAGTCCATGCCGTCACGGCCGCGGGCGATGACTTTTACGCCGCTGTCATAGGTGAAGGTTGTGCCCGGGTCCGGACAGGCGAACGCCATGGTCTGGGCGGAAGCCACACCCGAGAGGGCGCAGACGGCGAGCAGGGCGGACAGGGCAGGCAGTTTCATGCGCCCGATCATAGCCGACTCAGACGAAATGGCACGCCGCCAGCGCACCGCCGCCGACCGGCCGCAGGACCGGCTTGTCGGTCCTGCAGCGGTCCTGGGCGATCGGGCAGCGTGAATTGAAGGGGCAGCCGGCCGGTGGATCGAGAGGGCTCGGCAGTTCGCCCTGCAGGACCGTGCGCTGGCGGGCGCGGGCGATTTTCGGGTTGGCGATCGGCGCCGCCGCGAGCAGTGCCCTGGTGTAGGGGTGCTGCGGGTTGCGCCAGATCTGGTCGCGGCCGCCGGTCTCGACCAGCATCCCCAGGTACATCACCGCCACGCGGTCGGCGATGTGCTCGACCACGCTGAGGTCGTGGCTGATGAAGAGGTAGGAGACGCCGAACTGGCCCTTCAGGTCCTCCAGCAGATTGATCACCTGGGCGCGCACCGAGACGTCGAGGGCCGAGACCGGCTCGTCGCAGATGATCAATTTGGGGCTGAGGGCGAGCGCGCGGGCGATGCCGATGCGCTGGCGCTGGCCGCCGGAGAATTCGTGCGGGTAGCGCTGCTTGGCGTCGGTCGGCAGGCCGACCCAGCGCAGCAGCGTCTCGACCCGTTCGGCGATGGCCGCAGGTTTCCAGCCCGCGAGCGCCAGCGGCTGGGCGACGCTGCGGCCCACGGTCGAGCGCGGGTTGAGCGAGCCATAGGGGTCCTGGAAGATCATCTGCACCTTGCGGCGCATGTCGATCAGCTGCTTGCGGTCGAGCGGGGCGATGTCGGCGTCGTCGATCAGGATCTCGCCGCCGGCGATCGGCACCAGCTTCATGATCGCCTTGCCGAGCGTGGACTTGCCGCAGCCCGACTCGCCCACCAGCCCCAGCGTCTCGCCGACGGCAAGGTCGAGGCTGACGCCGCTCACGGCGCGCACCACGCCGTTGGGCGTGTTGAAGTGGACGTGGAGGTTGTTGAGCGAGAGCAGCGACACCGTAGTCAGCCCCGCTCGGCGGCAAAGCAGGCGACGAGCCGGCCCTGTGACGGCCGGGTGAGTTCGGGCCGCTCCTGCCGGCAGCGCTCCATCACCCTGGGGCAGCGCGGCGCGAAGGCGCAGCCCTGCGGCAGGGCGTTGAGCGGCGGCACCATGCCGGGAATGTCGGCCAGCCGTTCGGCGCGGGCGGCACCCGGCACCGGCGTCGCCCCGATCAGGCCCGCGGTATAGGGATGGAGCGGCATCTCGAACAGGTCGTCGACCGTGGCTTCCTCGACCTTGCGGCCGGCATACATCACCACCACGCGGTCGGCGGTTTCGGCCACGACGCCCAGATCATGGGTGATGAAGACCATCGCCATGCCGGCGTCGGCCTGCAGCTTCTTGAGCAGCGCCAGCACCTGGGCCTGCACGGTGACGTCGAGCGCCGTCGTCGGTTCGTCGGCGATCAGCACCGAGGGGCTGCAGGCGATCGCCATGGCGATCACCACGCGCTGGCACATGCCGCCCGACAGGCGGTGCGGGTATTCGTCGAGCCGGCGTGCGGCGTCGGGCATACCGACCAGTTCGAGCAGTTCGTGCGCCCGGGCGCGGGCCTGCCAGCGCCCGAGGTCGGTATGGGCGAGCAGGACCTCGACGATCTGTTTTTCGACCGTGGCCACCGGATTGAGCGAGCTCATCGGGTCCTGGAAGATCATGCCGATCTCCTTGCCACGGATTGCCAGCATGCCTTCCTCGGGCAAAGGCACGATGTCGCGCCCGTTCAGCCGGATCTCGCCGCCGACGATGCGAGCCGGCGGGTCGGGCAGCAGGCGCATGATCGAGAGCGCCGACAGCGACTTGCCGCAACCCGATTCGCCCACCAGCGCCACCGTCTCGCCGGCGCCGACGGAGAGACTGAGGCCATCGACCGCCTTCATCTCGCCGCGGCGGGTGAAAAGCGTGGTGCTGAGCCCGTGCACCTCGAGGGGCAGCGCCATGCTCAGCGGTCCCTGAGCTTGGGATTGAGCGCGTCGTTCAGCCCGTCGCCGATCAGGTTGAGGCAGAGCACGGTGATCATGATGGCCACGCCCGGGATGGCGCAGATATACCAGGAGCTGCGGATCAGCAGCCGCCCGTCGCCCACTAGGCGGCCCCAGCTGGCGACGTTGGGATCGCCCAGGCCCAGGAACGACACGGCCGATTCGAACAGGATGGCGCCGGCCACGACCAGCGAGGAGAGCACGATCACGGGCGGTAGCGCGTTGGGCAGGATCTCGGTCACGATGATCTTGAGGTCGCCCATGCCCATGGCGCGGCAGGCCTGGACGAACTCGCGGTCGCGCAGCGACAGGAACTCGGCCCGGGTCATGCGCGCGATCGGCGTCCAGCTCACTACGCCGATGGCGATCACGATGTTGGTCAGCGTCGAGCCCAGGATGACCACGATGGTGAGCACGAAGATCAGGTTGGGAATGGTTTGGAACAGCTCGGCCGCACGCATGGCGATCTCGTCGATCCAGCCGCCGAAGTAGCCGGCTGTGGCACCCACGCCGACGCCGATCACGGTCGCCACCGCCGAGGCGAACAGCCCGATCAGCAGGGTGGCGCGCGCGCCGTGCACGATCATCGACAGCATGTCGCGGCCGAGCGAATCGGTGCCGAGCGGAAAGTCGGGATCCTCGCCCGGCCACAGCTCCGGTTGGCCGACGATGCGCAGCGGATCGACCGGAAAGAACAGCGGCCCCAGCAGCGCCATCAGCGCCACGACCAGGATCAGGAGTGCGCCGATCAGGGCGCCGCGGTTGCGGGCGAAGCGGCCGATGAACTCGAAGCGGGGAAGTTCGAGCCGCTGCATCAGCGGATCTCGATCCGGGGGTCGAGCCACATGTAGACGAGATCGACGGCGATGTTGGCTGCAATCACCATCAGCGAGCCCAGCACCATGATGCCGAGCACGACGGGATAGTTGCGCGACGACACGCTGTCGAACAGCAGCGAGCCGACGCCAGGCCAGCTGAAGACGCTTTCGATGACCACGCTGCCGGCCAGCACCGTGCCCATCTGGACGCCGAGGATGGTAACGACGGGCAGCAGCGCGTTGCGCAGCACGTGGCTGATCGTGACCCGGTTGCGGGAGAGCCCCTTGGCACGGGCGGTGCGCACGAAATCGAGCTGCGCCACCTCGAGCATCGAGGAGCGCATGACGCGGGTGTAGACGGCGGCGTAGAACAGGCCGAGTGCCAGGGTCGGCAGCAGCAGGTGATGCAGGATGTCGAGGACGGCGGCAAAGCCACTGCTCGCGCCGCCGATGGTGGCCATGCCGCCGACCGGCAGCCAGCCGAGCTTCACCGAGAACAGCACGATCAGCATGATGCCGAGCCAGAAGCCGGGGGCGGCGAAGAAGAACATCGCGACCACCGAGACCAGCGTGTCCCAGACGGTCCGGACCTTCATCGAGGCGACGACGCCGGCCGCGATGCCGACGGCGAGCGCCAGCGTGATGCTGGAGATCATCAGCAGCAGGGTGGCCGGCAGATGGACCGAGATGGCGTCGATCACCGGGATGTTCTGGCGGTAGGAGAAGCCGAAATCGAAGCGCATCAACGCCCAGATGTATTTCAGCAGTTGCAGCCACACCGGGTCGTCGAGCCCGTAGGTCTTGCGCAGGAGCGCGATCGTCGCCGGATCGCTCACCTGGTTCTCGGCTGTCATCAGCTCGAGGAAGCTGCCGGGGGCGAGCTGGATCAGGACGAAGTTGATCACCACCACGCCCAACATCAGCGGCACGGCCTGGATCAATCGCCGCCGCAGGAGCCGGAGCGCCGCTACGCGGCGCGAGGAGCCGCGTGTGATGCGCGGGGAAGCGGTGGACGAGGCTAGCTCGCCAGCCATATGTCGTACCAGGTCGCGGCGAGGTAGTTGGGATCGTTCGAGTGGTTCTGGACCTTGGTGCTGGCCACGGTGATCGACTCGAGCTCGACCAGCGGCAGCAGCGGCGCCTCCACTGTGATGATCTTCTCGAACTGGAACACGAGTTCCTTGCGCTTGGCGGGATCGGTCTCGACCTTGATCTTCGCGACCAGGGCATCGACCTCGGGATTGGAGTAGCCGTTGGCGTTGCGGAAGGGCACGCCCTTCTTGATGCCGTCGGTGGTGAAGTACTGCGTGGTCGAGGGCACAGGCTCCGACGGGTTGGCCTGGTTGGAGATCGCCATGTCGAAATCGTAGTCGGTGTAGATGCGCTTGATCGAGGTCGGGCGGTCGGGCACCGAGAGATTGACCGCGATGCCGACGTCTTCCAGCGCCTGCTTCACGTAGGCGCCGATCTTGCCGTTCTCGGTGAACCAGCCGGCGGCCAGGAGATTGACGGCGAAGCGCTTGCCGTCGGCCTTCTTGGGAAAGCCCGCGGCGTCGAGCAGGGCGGCGGCCTTCTTCGGATCGAAGCCGGTCTTGTAAGTGTCGGCGGTGAAGAATTCCTTGTTCGGCGAATAGATCGGGCTCGTGCCGGGCCGCGCGTAGCCGTAGTAGACAGTCTTGGCGATGAAGCTGCGGTCGACGGCGTGGAACATCGCCTGGCGCACCTCGCGCTTGGCGAAGATCGGATTGCGCATGTTGCATTCGAGCGTCGTCGACCACACGCTTTCCTCGTAGCCCTTGGGCGTGGCCACGAACTTGCCGGTGCCGGTCAGCCGCTTGATGTCTGGCGGCGCCACGGGATTGAACACGCCGATATGGATGTCGCCCGCCTCCATCGCGGCGGCGCGCCCGGCCGGATCGCGCACGTAGCGGATGATCAGGCGGTCCATATAGGGCATGTCCTTGCGCCAATAGGCGTCGTGCTTCACGTACTCGAAGTGGCTGCCGCGCACCCATTCCTTGAACTTCCACGGGCCGGTGCCGATCGGCGCGTTGTTGGCCGGGTTGGTGACGGGATCGCTGCCGGCATAGACGTGCTTGGGAACGATGTAGTTGACGTTGCCGCACAGCAGCGAGGAAAAGAAGAACTCTGGAATCGGCGTATTGAACGTCATGACGACGGTCTCGGCATCGGGCGCTGCGACGCCAGCGAAATCGGTCAATGCCGAAGCGGCCGCGTACTTCTTCCAGATCTCGGAGATCGAGTAGACGACGTCGTCGACCGTCATGTCCTTGCCGTCGTGGAACTTCACGCCCTTGCGGATCTTGATGGTGTACGACTTGAAGTCGGCCGACGGCTTCCAGCTTTCCGCCAGCTCGCCCTGGAACTTGCCTTCCATGGTGCGGTTGCCCAGGCGCTCGAACAGTTTGGACGACGAGAAGGTCGGGCTCGACCCGCCGCCTGCTGGCACGTAGCAGGCCTGCGGTTCGCCGCCGCCCCAGGTCGCGACCAGGGTGCCGCCGCGCTTTGGAGTTCCCTGGGCACGCGCCGGCGCGATGCCGGCCAGACTGCTCGCCACAACGCCCGCACCGAAAACACCCACACCGAAAATGCGACGTGTCACGCGATAGCTGTCGTTGCCCATGATCCCCTCCGTTAGCCCCAACTCATCCCCGACTTATCGAAGCAAATTGCGTTCCATGTGAAGTCGCGTGCTCAGCCCTGGAGCGTCGAGTAGGTGGCGCGTCCGACGGCAACCAGCGCCTTCTGGTCGTTGAACACGTCGACGTCGACGACACCCACGCTCTTGCCGGCACGGCGCACGCGCGCCGTCGTGGTGAGCGCGGTCTTGATCGCGGGCCGGAGATAATCGACGCGGAAGTTGATGGTCGGCAGGCCGCGGCGCAGCGCCATGATCAGCGCATAGTCGCCGACTGTGTCGATGATCGCCGCGATCGGACCGCCGTGCCATTGGCCGGTGCCCTTGCCGCGCTCGAACTCCGGCCGCATGGCGCAGGTCATGGTGACCTGCTCCTTGGCCGGATCGGCCTCGGTAACCTTCAGGCCGAGGAAGGCAATGAACGGCGAGTGATCGAGCATCGCCTGCAGTTCGCCCCCGGTGAGGGGCTTCGGTGCGTCGCTCATGGTGCCACCACGATCTTGCCGAATACTTGGCGGTCTTCGATGACCCGGAGAGCTTCTCGCGCTTCCTCGAGCTTGTAGATCTTGTCGACAAGCACCTTGAGCTTGCCGCTCTGCACCAGCTCCAGCAGTTTCTCGATGTCGGAGCGCATCCAGCCGTTCGAGCCCAGTACCTTCAGCTCGAAGGTCCAGATGAAACGGATGTCTTCCATGGGGTCGTAGCCCGCCGTGGCGCCGCAGGTCAGCAACCGACCGCCGACCTTCAGGGTCTTGAGCGACTTCACCCAGGTGTCGCCGCCGGTGTAGTTGACGACGACATCGACGCCCTGGTCGGTGCCGCTGCCGCGCCGCGTTGGCTTGCCGTACATCGCGAAAACTTCCTTCATGAAGTCCTTCTCGATGTAGTTGATGGTCTTGTCGGCGCCGAGCTCGGCCAGGCGCTTGGCCTTGGCGTCGGTGCCGGCGCAGGCGATGACCTCGGCGCCGGCCAGCTTGGCAAGCTGCAGGCAGCAGACCCCGACTCCGCCGGACGCGCCCAGGATCAGCACCTTCTCGCCCTTCGAGACATGACCGTTGGTCACCATCATGCGCAGCGCCGTGCCGTAGGCGACGGGCAGGGCGGCGGCGTCCGAGAACGACACACCGTCGGGGATCTTGATCAATTGATGGGCGCGCGCCTTGCAGAGTTCAGCCAGGCCGCCATGCACGGTCTCGCCCATCAACCCGCCTTCGACGCGGTTGATCGGATCGACCAGGACACGGTCGCCCTTCTTCCAGCCGGTGACGCCGGGACCGACTTCGGCGATCTCGCCCGCCACGTCCAGGCCCATGATGGCCGGCATCGGCACCTTGATGCCGGGCATGCCGCGCCGCGTGAAGACATCGTGGTAGTTGAGCGACGAGGCCTTCACCGCCATGATCACATCGCCCTCGCCGGGCTTGGGATCGGCGAAGTTGGTCTCGAAGTTCAGCACGGCGGGGCCGCCATGCTCGCGAATGACTGCTGCTTTCATCTCTAGATTTCCCCTCCCGTTGGGATCTGTCTGGCAAGGACGCGCTTGTCGATCTTGTTGGTGCCGGCGAGCGGCATCTCTTCGACGAAGAAGACGCGGCGCGGATGCTGGTAGGCCGGCGCATTGGCCAGCGCGTAGGTCTTGATCGCCTGCTCATCGACGGCGGCGCCCGGCGACTTGACCACGAAAGCGATCGGCTTGTGGCCCTTCAGTTCGTCCGGAATGGCGATGACGGCGGCCTGGTGGATGCCGGGATGGCGTTCGAGCATTTTCTCGACCTCGCCGGGATAGATGTTCTCGCCGCCGCAGACGAACATGTCGTCGACGCGCCCGACGAAATAGAAGAAGCCGTTCTCGTCGCGGCGGAACACGTCGCTGGTGCGGTAGTAGCCATCGGGCGTCATCGCTTTGGCTGTGACCTCGGGCAGCTTGTGATAGTGCGTCATCAGCGCGCCGCACTTCATGTGGAGCTCGCCCTCGTCCTCGACTTCCTTGCCGTCACGGACGAGGCGAAGCTGCACGTCCGGATGCGGGTATCCGGTCGAGAGTTCGGGCTGCGGGACGCCCTTGGGATGCGGCCCGAACACGACGGGACCGGCCTCGGTCGTGCCGTAGCCGTTGCTGATCGCGGCCTTGGGGAACACCGCGCGGACCTGGTCGATCAGCGCCTGGGTGATGGGCGCCGAGCCCATGCGCACGGCCTCGACCGCCGAAAGGTCGCTGCCGGCGAGCAACTCGCGCTCGCGCAGCATCATCGCGATCATGGTCGGCACCGACGTGAGGAAGGCCACGCGATGCCTGGCGGCGGCCTCGATGTAGCCCCGGGTGGTGAACTGCGGCAGCAGGACGATGGTGTCGCCCTGATGCAGGGTGGTCTGGCACATGGCCAGCCCGTTCATATGGTAGAGCGGCGCGGCGACCAGCGAGCGCTGGCCGATCGGCACGGGGCGGCGCACGCGCTGGCTGATCGCCCAGAGATGCGAGTAGTGCGACAGCACCACGCCCTTGGGGCGCCCGGTCGAACCAGATGTGTAGAGGAACATCGCCGGTTCCGTGGGCTGCACCTTCACGGGCGTGAAGGGGCTTTCCCCCTCGAGGCCGGCCCCCTCGAGTCCGGCGTCGAGCAGCGACGCGAAGTCTGAATCGAAGGAGATCTTCGGCACGTTGTCGGGCGCAAGTGCCAGCCGCGCGTCGTCGCCGATCACCAATTTGGCGTCGCAATCGCCGATGACGTAGGCGACCGTCTCGGCCGGCAGCTTGTAGTTGACCGGCACCGAGACCAGGCCCGCCTGCAGGGTGCCGAGGAAGGTGATCAGGAACTCCGCGCGATTGGCCGACAGGATGGCAACGCGGTCACCGCGCTTGAGGCCGCGCTTCAACAGGCCGCGCGCCACGGCGCCGCTCAGGCGCACGATGTCGCCATAGGTATAGAGGCGGTCAGCGCCGTTGCCGCCGGCATCGATCAGCGCCAGCGTCTCGCGTGGCACGTCGCGCGAGATCGCATCGCCCTGGTTGTCGTACTTGATGGTCACCATGCAGCCACTACCATGATGCGAGTCCCGCGATTGCCTGGTCGGTAAGCTTGAGGCCCGAGGCGAGCGTATTCATGCGCCACTGGCCGTCGAAGGGACAGAAGGCATCCATCATGTCCGCGCGCAGCGTCTCGCGCACGTCGGGATCGAGGCCGTTCTGGCGGCGCAGCCACTGATCGAGGCGCAGCACGCGGCGCATGTTGACGCCACGCGTGCCGAACTCGATCACCGCGCCGCACATCTCGCGATTGCCCAGGAAGCGTTGCACGCCGTGGAACGCCAGGCCGGTGTAGTTGGGCCGTTCCATGCCGTGCGGCCGCACGCCGTCGACATTGTCCTTGCCCCACCAGTCGCAGGCCCTGGCGAACAGCGGCCCGCCGGCCTCGTTGAAGCAGAGGAAGAACGGCTTGCCGTAATCGCCGATGCCGGTGTGCCAGTCGATGAAGGCCACCTTCTCGGCGCCCCCGAGCGTTTCCGTGACGATCGCTTCGAGCGTGCGGTTGGACCATTCGCGGTCCTTGCCGCCGTACATCAGGCCGTCGGGATGAAGATACTGGCCGCTCGCCAATGTGTTGAACAAGGCATCGCGGCCGTGTGCCTCGGTGAAGCGCGCCATCGCGGCGTCAACGCGGGCATTCTCGGCATCGGTCCACTGCCGGATCATGAGATCGCCGTGCAGCGTTTCATAATGTTGGTTGGTGGGTGCTGCACCGGCGCGGTCGATGAAGTTGCGGTTGAGATCGACGTTGTTCTCGGTCGTGCGTGTGAAATGCGCGAAGCCGTAGGGATTGAGGCCGTGCACCATCACCACGCCTGTATCGGGCGGCAGGCGCGATGGGCCGCCCCGGCTCATCCAGCCAATCTGCACCGCCGAGCCGGAGAAGCCCTCCTGGCCGTGCGTGCCGCTGATGAACAGCGCCTGGCGCGCGGCCTTGCGGTTGCCGAAGCAGGCGACGTCGATGGCCAGCGGCCCGCCATCCGGCGCCTTCTTGTCCGGATGGACGAACGACCGCACATCGCCACCCACCATTTTCTGGGTGGCGACGGCCGATTTCAGGAACTTCGCGCGCGCGTTCGCATAGCTCGCCGCGAAGCAATCGTAGTACTCCATAGGTCCCCCTCAGCCGTCCCCTCTGCCCCGGACGGCTCCCCAGACGATCTCGCTTCAGCCTATTCGATGAACTCCAGCACCGCGTTCGACGCCTGCTTGGCCGGCACCACCAGTCGCCCCGCACTCTGGACGACGCCGGAGATATTGCCTGCCTGCAAGGCGCGTGCCGCCCTGGCGACGGAAACCGTGCGGAAGGTGAGCCCGGCCATGTAGGCCGGCCGGCCCTCGGGATCGGGCACGGCGTCGCCGAATTGCGCCCTGAGCTCGGCTTCAGTCACGATGTCGAAGCGCGAATTGCCGACCGCCACGGCCTTGCCGCCCTTGATATCGCGCACCGAGTCCGCCCCGAACATATCGGCGTAAAGTTTGGCGCCCTTGGCCGGATCGGGCTCCACGATCAGGGCGCGGGCCACGGCTACGACGCCGTTGGCGTGATGACGCCACTCGTCGCGCCACACCAGGTCGCGCGTGAAGTGGTGGCAATAGTAGACGCGGCCGTAGGGCACGACGCCGGCTTTCATGCGCACCGTGCGGAAGCGCGCGTCGTGCTCCTTGTCGCCGATCTTCACCGGCCGGGTGAACTCGACAGGCGCCTCGATCGGCACGCCTGCCTTGGTGAGTTCGCTATAGGTGATGGCCGAATCCTCGGAGCCGAACACCAGGCCGTTCAGGCCGGACGGGAAGTTCAGCAAATCCATGCGGCCGGTGGTGGCACCCTTCGGCACAGCGATCAGCTCGAGGTAGTCGGTGCCGAACATGGCGAGGTGGTTCATCGAACCCAGCGAATGGTAGCCGCGCTCGGTGAGCGTGAAGCCCAGCCGGCGATAGGTGTCGGCGGCGCGGTCCATGTCGTCGCGCGCGTTGATGACCACATGGTCGAGCGTTGCCACAGGCAATGTCATGCAGAACCCCTTTCGCCTCCCAGCGTCCCTCATCTTGGCACACCGGACACGTCAGGAATTTTTATATTCCGGCACGATTGCCTCATGCGAGGAAATCATTTCCAAGATTCAGCTATTCGAGAGAATGAAAGACCACAACCCGCAGACCGAACGCCATTCTTATCTTAACGTTCGCCGCCGGTGGCAAATCTCCGCTCGACCGGCGCCAACGCGCCAGTCAAGCCCGGTGCGACCGTCACGTCGCGAAATTTCGCACGCCGCGTCGCTCAGGTGCTCTCGTTGCTCAGCACGTCGCCGAACAGCGCCCAGGTCTCGCCGTTGAAGCGGGCGAGGCGGACTGCTTGGATGGGGTAGAAGTCGGTCGGGCTGGTGTTGATCGTGATGCCGGGCAGCAGCAGCGGCACCACGAGCTTCTTCATGCTGGCCGCCTGCTTCATCAGGTTGGCGCGGGTCAGGTCGTCGCCGCAGCGCTGCAGGCAGTCGCGCATGGTCGACGACACGGCATAGGCATAAACGTAGCCGGAATCGGCCAGGTTGCCGTCAGGAATGTACTTGGCCATCCAGGCCTTCCATTCCTTGAAGTCGGCGTCGTTGGCCCATTGCGGATCGGTCGCGTCCTTGAGATAGGCCGCGGTGATGATCTCCTTGCTGTTCTCGAAGCCTGCCGGCTTCAGCACGGCAGCGACCGACGCCGAGACGTTGGCGAGGTAGCGGACCGGGGTCCAGCCGAGGTCGGCGATCTTGCGGATCGCCTGGGCGGCGGCTTTGGGCGCTGTCTCGATGAAGACGATGTTGGCGCCGGCGCTCTTGAGCTGGATGATCTGCGAATCGACGGTCGGATCGGTGACTTCGTAGCTGACCGATGCCACGACCTTCTTTTCGTTCTCCTTGCCGAGGCCGGCCATGAAGCCGCCGACATAGTCTTTGCCGGAATCGTCGTTCTGCCAGAGGATGCCGATCTTGGGATCCTTCTGGGTGGCCAGGATATGCTTGGCGTAGATGGCGCCTTCGGTGGCGTAGTCGGGCTGCCATCCCATGGTCCAGGGATATTCCTTCGGATTGCCCCACTTCGAGGCACCTGTCGCGACGAAGAGCTGCGGCACCTTCTTCTGGTTGAGGTACTTGTGCACGACCGTGTTGGTCGGCGTGCCGAGCAGCTGGAAGATGGCAAAGACGTGGTCGTCCTCGACCAGCTTGCGCACCATCTCGACGGTCTTGGGCGGCGAAAAGCCGTCGTCGTAAGTGATGAAGTTGATCTTGCGGCCGTTGATGCCGCCGGCGTCGTTGACCGATTTCCAATAGGCGGCCTCGGCCTGGCCGATGACACCATAGGCCGACAATGGGCCGCTGTAGGGGTTGGTATGGCCGAGCTTGATTTCCTTGTCGGTCACGCCCGGATCGTACTTCTTCTGCGCGCGGACGATCGAAGGTGCGAACGCGAACGCAGTGGCGGACGCCACGAAGCCGCGGCGGCGGATCTTGGACATTTCGTTTCCTCCTCAAGGCGCCCCGCTTGTCTGAATCGGCGCGGGGTCGTCGGTCGGGATTGTACTCCGGACTGCGTCGCGAGGAAGGCTGTCGGAGGGCTTTCGCCAGCCGAGAATTCCGCTTCGCTCAGGCGATCTTGTCAGCCGGTGTGAAGGCGAGGCCCTGGGCCTCGGCAACCGGCTGGCAGGTGAGTTGGCCGGCATGCACGTTGAGTCCGTTGCGCAGGTGCGGATCGTCCGTGATGGCCTGTCGCCAGCCTTTGTCGGCAAGCGCCAGCACGAAGGGCAGGGTGGCGTTGTTCAGCGCAAAGGTCGAGGTCCGGGCGACCGCGCCCGGCATGTTGGTGACGCAGTAGTGGATCACGCCTTCCTCGATGTAGGTCGGGTGCGAATGCGTGGTCGGGCGTGAAGTCTCGCAGCAGCCGCCCTGGTCGATGGCGATATCGACGATCACGCTGCCGGGTTTCATCGACGCCACCATCTCGCGCGTGACGAGTTTGGGGGCGGCGGCACCTGGTACCAGCACGGCCCCGATCACCAGGTCGGCGCGCCGCAGGATGTGGACGAGGGCATCGTGGGTCGAGAAGATCGTTCGCAGCCCCGGGAACTGCGCAGCGATGCGCCGGAGTGCCTCGCCCGAGCGGTCGACCACGAACACGGTGGCGCCCATGCCGAGCGCGATGGTTGCCGCGTGGGTGCCCGAGACGCCGCCGCCCAGTACGACGACCTCGGCTGGCGGGACGCCCGGCACGCCGCCCAGCAGCACGCCACGGCCGCCTTCGGTGCGTTCCAGATAGCGCGCGCCGACTTGCGGCGCCAAGCGGCCGGCGATCTCGGACATCGGTGTCAGCAGCGGCAGTCCGCCATGAGGCGATGTCACGGTCTCGTAGGCGATTGCCGTCACGCCGCTCGCCAGAAGGGCGCGGACCTGCTCCGGATCGGGGGCGAGGTGGAGATAGGTGAAAAGCACCTGGTCGCGTCGTAGTCGGGTGCGCTCGGCCGGCAGCGGCTCCTTGACCTTCACGATCAGCTCGGCGTCGGCGAAGACCGCTCCGGCGTCCGCGGCAATCCTGGCGCCGGCGGCGATGTAGAGCTCGTCACCGAGCCCGGCGCCGAGCCCCGCCCCGTGCTCCACCACGACCTCGTGGCCGTGGCGTACGAGTTCGGCCACCGACGAGGGCACGAGGCCGACGCGGTATTCATGATCCTTGATTTCCCTGGGAACACCGACGCGCATCACCTGATACTCCAATGCATCACCCTAGCGCCTACCGCCCCGGCGGGGCGTGACTTGGATTAAGCGCGTACGAGCGGGTGGTCCTACAAAAGATGTCCCGCGCGCTGGGCCTTGGTGCGCAAGTAGTTCTCGTTGTGGCCGTTGGCCGGAAAGGAGTGTGCCACGCGTTCGGCAACTTCGACGCCGTAGCGTTCCAGCCCGCGGATCTTCTCCGGATTGTTGGTCATCAATCGCACCCGCTGGATGCCCATGCGGGCCAGCATGGTCGCGGCCGGTGCATAGATGCGCTCATCGGCGTCGAAGCCCAACTGTTCGTTGGCATCGATGGTATCGAAGCCGTCGTCCTGAAGCTCGTAGGCGCGCAGCTTGTTGACCAGGCCGATGCCACGGCCTTCCTGGGCGAGATAGAGCAGAACGCCCGATCCTTGCTTGGCGAGCTCGGCGATGGCGCCGCGCAATTGCTCGCCGCAGTCGCAGCGCAGTGAACCCAGCAGATCGCCGGTGAAGCATTCGGAATGGAGCCGGATCAAGACCGGCTCGGTCGGGTCGATTTCGCCGACCACGATGGCGAGATGTTCCTTGCCGCCGTCGCTCGGCCGCCAGGCGAGAATGCGGGCGTTCTCGGCGCCTTCGAGCGGCACGTGCGCCTGCGCCACCTGCTGCAGGGTGCGCGAGGCGGTGTCCTCGTAGGCCAGGATGTCGGCGGCATCGACGTAGATCAGATCCTGATCGCGCGCCCAGTCGC
This sequence comes from Reyranella sp., assembly GCA_029946105.1. Taxonomy (GTDB): domain Bacteria; phylum Pseudomonadota; class Alphaproteobacteria; order Reyranellales; family Reyranellaceae; genus Reyranella. The sequence continues at coordinate 53,928 of JAQSDW010000041.1, forward strand.
GTCGCTTGTTGTTGGGGTCGCGGCTGAGCGGTCCCAGCACGACGGCGGGCAGCAGGCGCGACAGCTTGGCCAGCTCGATCGCGGTCTGCGCGATCATCGGCGCGTGGCTTGCCACCGGCCGCGACAGGTGCCGCAGTGCCACATGGCGGGCCGCGGCCCCCTTGTGGTCGGGCGGAACGATCTCGTGCGGCTGGAGGATGACGTCGACCGGAACTCCTTCGGGCAGGTCGAGCGTGATCGGCTTGTTGGTCTCGCCCATGCCGCCGGCGATGTGGGGCGGGATTTCCATGCCGATCGCCTCGGCGCGGCGACGGGTGGTCACCAGGACGGGCGCGCCCTGGGCCAGGCCCTGGAGACGCTGAAGCGCGCGCGGGCCGCAGGATTCGGCGGCGATCACCAGGCCGCTGCCGCCGTCGTCGTCGCGTATCAGGACGATGCCGCCACGGCGCAGCTCGGCCATGGCGCGCTCGACGGCGGCGATCGCCGATGCTGTGCGGGAATGAACCTGACCCGGGATCATGCTTTCCTTTACCATGGGGACGAGATTTTGCCGAAGTGAACCGCTTTTTCGTCTGTACCGTACCAGATAGAGTGGCCCAGATGATGGGGCCATGCGGCGTTTGGGTAGCAACAGAATGTCAGTAAACAATCGCGGCAAGAAAATCCTGCTGGTCGACGACGACCAGGCCCTGCGCACGGTCCTGGCCGAGCAGCTGGATCTCTATGACGGTTTCACCACGATCCAGGTCGGCACGGCGGCCGAAGGGCTGGAGAAGGCCAAGCTTGCCCATTACGACGCCATCCTGCTCGACATCGGCCTGCCCGACATGGACGGCCGCGAGCTGTGCAAGCTGATGCGCCGCCAGGGGGTGCGCTCGCCGGTGATCATGCTGACGGCCGCCGACAGCGACGCCGATACCATCCTGGGCCTCGAATCGGGCGCCAACGACTACGTCACCAAGCCTTTTCGCATCAACGTCCTGCTCGCCCGCCTGCGCGCCCATCTGCGCCAGCACGAGCGCAGCGAGGACGCCGTCATGACCATCGGTCCCTACGAATTCCATCCTGCGGCCAAGATGCTGATGGAAAAGGGCGGCAAGAAGAAGGTCCGGCTGACCGACAAGGAAGCCTCGATCCTGAAATACCTGTTTCGCGCCGGCGACCGTCCGGTGGCGCGCGACGTCCTGCTGAACGAGGTCTGGGGCTACAACGCCGGCGTCACCACCCACACGTTGGAAACCCACATCTACCGCCTGCGCCAGAAGATCGAGAAGGATCCGGCCAATGCCGCTATCCTGATCACCGATCGTGGCGGCTACCGCTTGCAGCCCTGATCGTCCCCAGCCCTAATCGGCTTGCCAAAAGGTGACCTCTGCGTCATCTTTTTGCCAACGAGACAGATACCGACCCGGGAGGTCGCCGCCATGAGCACGCAGCGTATCTACGCCTTGCCCGTCGAACTCACGCAATGGAAGTTCGATGGCGCGACCGAGCTACAGTTCAATTGGGAATATGACGACGGCTCGGCGCCGCTGCTCGAGCTCTACGAGAAGGGCAAGCAGCAGCAGTGGGACGCCAGCACGCGGCTCGACTGGTCGCTCGAACTCAACCCCGACAATCCGATGGAGCTCAAGGACGAGGCGATCTCGATCTGGGGCACCGACTACTGGAACAAGATGACCGAAAAGGAGCGGAGCTGGCTCCGGCTGCATCTGCAGGCCAATTCGATCTCCCAGTTCATGCACGGCGAGCAGGGCGCGCTGATCGCGACCGCCAAGATCGTGGGCACGGTTCCGGACATGAACGCCAAGTTCTATGCCGCCACGCAGGTGATGGACGAGGCCCGTCACGTCGAGGCTTACAAGCGTCTGCTGCACGAGAAGTTCGAGGTCGCCTATCCGATCAACAAGGCGCTGAAGACCCTGCTCGAGCAGACGCTGACCGACCGGCGCTGGGACATGACCTATCTCGGCATGCAGGTGTTGATCGAAGGCCTGGCGCTCGCCGCCTTCCAGTCGATCCGCGACAAGGCCGGTAATACGCTGGCCGGTGCCGTCAACGCCTACGTCATGCAGGATGAGGCGCGCCATGTCTCCTTCGGCCGCCTGGCGCTGCGTGATTACTATCCGCAGCTTTCGGACGCCGAGCGCGACGAACGCGAGGAGTTCGTGGTCGAGGCGCTCCATTTCATGCGCGACCGCTTCAACCAGTCGGAAGTGTGGGAGCGGCTCGGCCTGCCGGCCAAGATGCTCGACGACATCCACTACAATTCCAAGCAGATGAATTCCTTCCGCGGCCGGCTGTTCAGCCGCGTCGTGCCGACGGTGAAGGATATCGGCCTGTGGGGCCCGCGCGTGCAGAAGGCATTCGCCGAGATGGGCGTCATGGAATACGCCAAGATCAACGTTGCCGAACAGTTGGCCAACGATGGCAAGGTGGCCGAGGACTTCGACAAGAAGATGTTCGTCGAGAAGGCGATCGCAGCCGAATAGCTGCAGTGCCTCGCGCAAGACCGGGACGGGGCAAGACATGAAGAAGGCGATCGGGGCCGTCCTGCTGTGCGCAGCCGTGCTCATCTCCAGCATACATGCGTCCGCGCAGGTCGCAGCTCCGAAGGCAAACACCGCCCAGCCCGGCACGTCTGCCGACTACAGGGCGACACGGCAATACTATGAGAGCCTGATCGCTGGCCCGAACCCCAATCTGGCAGCGCTCACGCTGCTGATGACCCTGATGCCCAAGGGCGGCGACGTGCATCACCACTATTCCGGCGCGATCTACGTCGAGACCTATCTCGATTGGATGAAGCAGAAGGCTTACTGCATCTACAGCGCCGACAATGTCGAGCTGAAGACCGCGAAGTTCCGCATCGAGACGCAGCCGGGCGGTTTGAACGCTGCTGCGCGCGCCCTGTGCCTCGATGTCGACCAGGTGCGCGCACCCTTACACAACGCCTTTTATCGCGAACTGCTGTCGCGCTGGTCCGACAAGGACTACCGCAACCACTCGCAGCAGCAGGTGGCGCCGGACGAGCACTTCTTCGACACCTTCGGCTACTTCGGCTCGTTCTCCGATGACGACGACAACCAGGGACTGCGTCTCCTGAAGAAGCGCGCGGTCGCAGAAAACGTGCAGTACATCGAGACCATGCTGCGCAGTGCGCCGGCCCCCGATAATCCGGGTCTGGCCAAGGCAGTCGATGAACTGCCGCCCGCAGCGGGCCAGACCCAGGTCGAGGCAGCGCTGGCCCCCTTGTACCAATTCCTGATCAGCGACCCGGCAACGGCCAAGGGCGTTACTGACTACCTGAACAGTGTCGATGCGGTCGCGGCCGGCATCGACGACGGCGAATTCAGGATGCGCTTTCAGGCCTATGTGGTGCGTAGCGAAGCGCCGGCCAGGGTGTTTGCCGGCCTCTATTCATCGTTCGCCGCCGTCAACGCGCGCCGCAGCGTGATCGCCGTGAACATCGTCGGGCCTGAGAACGGCACTGTGTCGATGCGCGACTACAGCCTGCACATGCGCATGTTCGCCTTCCTGAAGCAGAAATACCCCGACGTGCGGCTTGCTCTGCACGCTGGCGAACTCACGCTCGGCATGGTGCCGCCGGAAGGCCTGCAAAGCCATATCCGCGAGGCCGTCGAGGTCGCTGGTGCCCAGCGCATCGGCCATGGCGTGGACATCCTGTACGAGCGCGATTCGGTCGGCCTGCTGCGCACCATGCGCGAGCGCCAGGTGGCGGTCGAAATCAACCTCACCAGCAATGAGTTCATCCTGGGGGTGAAGGGCGAGGCGCATCCGGTGCTGATCTACCGCGAACTCGGCGTGCCCTTCGTGATCTCCACCGACGATGCCGGCGTCTCGCGCAACAACCTTTCCGGCGAATACCTGCTCTACACCAGCCGCTACAAGCCCGGCTACGATGCGCTCAAGGAGACGGTCGCCAACAGCATCCGCTATTCGTTCCTTTCCGACGCGGAGAAAGCCGTTGAGCTCATGAGCCTCGCGCAGCGCTTTGCCGCGTTCGAAGTCAAGGGGCGGGAACTGGCGAACGGTGCGCCGATCAGCCGGTAGTCTGCCCCTCGTCCTTCAACAGAAGGACCAGCAGCAGCAGGGCTGCCGGCACGATCAGCGGATGGGTCATCGCGCCGACCAGCAGAGCGCCCGCGATGGCGCCCACGACATAGCCGCCCCAGGTAAGTGCCAGCAGTTCCGCATTCGTAGAGCTCGCCGTCGTCTTGCCGGCGCCCGGCCACAAGCGGTCCACCGCCGTGTCGGCCGTGCGCGCCAGCGTGCTGGTCACCACGACCGTGCTCACGGCGCTGCCGCCGAAACTCGTGATGCTGGACGCCTGCAGCCCCATCGCGAAGGCCACGACCAGCACCGTGGGCTCGGTGCCGATATTGACGAAGCCGACGCCGGCGATCAGGGCCGCCTCGATGAGAATGCCGATCGTCGGCGCCTTCAGCAGCCGCAGCAGCCATCGCGCCATCATGGCGCCGATGAAGAAGGCGAGCAGCGGCGTGAAATGATGCCAGGCGTCCACGTGGTGGCCGCGAGCGACGGCGATGCCCGCCAGCACGGTGTTGCCCGTCATGTTGGCGGCGAAAACGCCGCCCATGGTGATGAAGCCCACCGCGTCGGCCATGCCCGCGACGATCGTCAGGATCGTCGCTTGTGCAATGGGCTTTACGTGAATGGCTACACCACGTCGTAAGTGATCTCGACCTCGGCGCCGAAGCAGTGGCCCTGGCAGGTCAGGATCCAGTCGTTGGCGAGATCGTCGGCCGTGTAGATGTCGTTTTTGCTCAGAATGACCCTGCCCTTGATCTTCTTCGCCGCGCACGAGGCGCAGAAGCCTTCCTCGCAGGACGACAGCGGATTGAGCCCCGCGGCGCGCGCCGCTACCAGGATCGTCTGGCCCTTCTGGTAAGGCACCTTGTGGGTTTTGCCTTCGAAGTGGATCGTGATCTCGGTTGGCACGACATCGCCTTCCTCGGTCGACTCGACCGGGATGGCGTCGTTGCCCGACGCCTCGAAGCGTTCGATGCGGACCCGCTCGCGCGGCATGCCGGCGGCCAGCAGGGTGTTCTCGACCAGGGTCATGAACGGACCGGGGCCGCAGAGATAGGCTTCGGCGTTCTCGAAACCCTTCAAGGTGGCGACAATTTCCTCGGGCTTGGTCAATCCCTGGACGGCATCGAGATGGTTGATTACCTCGAGGCGGCCGGGGTTGGCCTTCATCAACGCCTCGAACTCTGTATCGAAGATGATCGAGGCCTTGTCGCGGTTGGCATAGAACAGGCGCATCTGGCGCTTGCCGCCTTTGAGCGCACTCTTGATCAGCGCCATCATCGGCGTGATGCCGCTGCCGCCGCCGAACAGGAGCAGGGGCGCAGAGCTTTCGCCCAGCACGAAGCGGCCGGCCGGCGGCAACACGTCGAGGGTGGCGCCTTCCTTCAGCGCATCGTGGAACCAGTTCGAACCCTTGCCGCCGGCTACCCGTTTGACGGTGACCTTGGGGAGGCTGTCGGATTCGGGCGCACTGGACAGCGAGTAGCAGCGATTGAAGGCGCCATCGGCGACGGGCACGCGGAAGGTCAGGAACTGCCCGGCCCGGTAGCGGAATTTCTCGGCCAAGTCGGCCGGAATCTCGAAGACGAAGGAGCGCGCATCGGGCGTCTCCTGGACGATTTTGGCGATGCGCAGCTGATGGTAAGACATAGGTGAATCCGCGTTCATTGATCGTGCGATTTCCGGGTGGGACTCTCTAGCAGACTGTGATAGCTTCCGCCCAGAAAAATGAACGGAGCGTCATATTCGCCGCTCCGGCTTCCCGGGATGGGACCGCTTTCAGCGTCAGGAGGCAAGAGACACATGAGCACACAAAAGATCTACGCGTTGCCGGTCGAAACGACCGGCTGGAAATTCGATGGCGCCACCGAGATTTCCTTCAACTGGGAATACGATGATGGCTCGGCCGATCTGCTGAACCTCTACGAGAAGGGCAAGCAGCAGCAGTGGGACACCACCACGCGCATCGACTGGACGCAGGAGCTGTACGAAGGCAACCCGATGGGCATGGCCGACGAGTCGATCCCGATCTACGGCTCGCCCTTCTGGGACAAGATGACCGACAAGGAGAAGGATTGGCTGCGCTTCAATCTGCAGTGCCATTCGATCTGTCAGTTCATGCACGGCGAGCAGGGCGCGCTGATCGCCACCGCCAAGATCGTCAACACCGTGCCCGACATGAACGCCAAGTTCTATGCCGCGACGCAGGTGATGGACGAGGCCCGCCACGTCGAGAGCTACAAGCGGCTGATCCACGAGAAGTTCAAGTGCGCCTATCCGATCACGCCGTCGCTCAAGCAACTGCTCGAGCAGACCCTGACCGACCGGCGCTGGGACATGACCTATCTCGGCATGCAGGTGCTGATCGAAGGTCTGGCGCTCGCCGCCTTCCAGCGCATCCGCGATACGGCCAAGAATAATCTGGCCGGCGCGGTGAATGCCTACGTGATGCAGGACGAGGCGCGTCACGTCACGTTCGGCCGCATGGCACTGCGCGAATACTACCCGCACCTCTCCGATCACGAGCGCGCCGAGCGCGAGGAATTCACGGTCGAGGCGCTCTACTTCATGCGCGACCGGTTCAACCAGGCCGAGGTCTGGATGCGCTCGGGCCTGCCCGTCGATAAGCTGATGGAGCACGCCTACAATTCGGGCGCCATGCAGGCGTTCCGGTCCAGGCTGTTCACCCGCATCGTGCCGATCCTCAAGGAGATCGGCCTGTTCGGGCCGAAGGTACAGAAGGCGCTGGGCGACATGGGCGTGATGGAATACGCCAAGATCGACATCAATCAGCTCCTCGGCAACGACCTCAAGGTCGCCGAAGACTTCGACGCCAAGAAGTTCGTGCACGACCAGCTCGCTGCCGAATAGGAATCGAAAGGTCCCTCGCTTCAGCGCGGGACCTTTTTCATTTGCAGGTGTCGATCCGCGGCGGTGCGTCGATCACCGTCGCCACTTTCGAGATGTCGAGGCAGCGCGGCCCGATCCACGCCTTGCCCTGCACGAAGATCGCGAACCGCGCGAATGTCTCCGCCTGCTCGGCCGTCGTCGGCCTGTTGCGCGCCAGCAGCCAGGTGAGGGCGTAGATGTTGCCGGTGGCGAAGTCGGCCGCCGCCACGTCGAGATCCTTTGCCCAGAGAGCCGCATTCTTCGGCGCGGCACCGCTGGGGTCGGGCAGGCTCGCGAGCCAGGCGTGGGCATTGGAAGCCAGCGCATAGGAGCCGCCCTGTTCGGCCAGCAGGGCTTTGACCTGCTGGGCCATCGCGACATAGCCTTGGCCGTCGACGGTGCTGCCGGCGCAGCCGCGGCGGCAGAGCGCGGTGAAGGTGAGATATTCGGCGAGGATGATCTCGACGTTGCCGTTGTTGTGCCGGCGCCAGGCGCGGGCAAGGTTCCAGCCCTGCGTCAGTTCCGATCCCCACGGCTTGGCGGCCTGCGGCGTGTCGCGCTCCAGTTCGCCGATGACGGCCTGGGCCGCCGCCTGCCACTCCGGAGGGATCTGCGCGGCCGCCGGTGTCGCGCCCAGCACCGCGAGCAACAGGACGAAGATCGCGTGTTTCATTGCGGCGCTCCTCAATACCGTCGCGCCGTCTTGCGATCGCGGCTTTCGTATTGGACGAGATTGTCGGCCCGCATCACGGTGGCGTCGGGCGCCATCAGCCAGCGCATCTGCAGCGGCGTGATCAGCCGGTAGTGGCGGGCATCGTCTAGGGCAGCGCCGACGTCCCAGCAATTGTCCGCGTTTGTGATCCAGGTGCCGGGCTGGAACCGCCGCAGATCGAAGGAAGCCGAATAGCTGCGCAACGTCTTGCGGCCCTTGTTGAAGTATTCGTGGAAGTACGACATCGCGAGTTCGCGCAGGCTGCGATAGACCGGGTCACGCCAGCGCAGCCACGCATGGTTGCTCTTGGAGATCGCGCCCCAGCAACCGTCGCGGCGGAACAGGGCGACGACATGGTCGGAATCGCCCTTGGCGGTCAGGTCCATGAGCAGCGGCGGATCGCCGTGCAGCCACAGCGCGCAGGCCGCGACGAACGCCGCCTCGATGCAGTGCGCCTGGCGGTGTTGCAGCACACCGCGCACCGAGCGCAGCGTGGCGCCGTCCGGCTCGAAGTTGGCATGCAGCCCGGCCACGAACTCCTGGACGTGCTGCGGGGTGCGGAGCGCTGCGAGGATACGCCCTTCGTCGGCCGTAAGGCCTATTTCGACGGGCGTCGGGCGTTTGCGTGTGCGCATCGTGGGCGAGTGTGCCGCGATGGGGGGCGGCAAGCCAGCACGATAGGCCAGCACGTTGTGTTCGGGTCGGTTGTTGGTGGAGCTGAGGGGGATCGAACCCCTGACCTCCTCATTGCGAACGAGGCGCTCTCCCAGCTGAGCTACAGCCCCC
>JAQSDW010000042.1 GCA_029946105.1 Reyranella sp.
GTCTGTGGAGCGCGCCACTCCTGTGGCGCCCTTTTCTTCGCAGTTCAACACCCCATGAGCGCCACTGGAGTGGCGCGCTCCAATGAGGACCGAACCATGATCACCTACAACGTCGACGGCGACGGCATCGCCACCATCACCTGGGACATGCCGAACCGCAGCATGAACGTGCTGAACGAAGCTTCTATGACGGCCTACGCCGGCGCGCTCGAGACCGCGATGAAGGACGACAAGGTCAAGGGCATCATCATCACCTCGGCCAAGGACTCGTTCATCGCCGGCGCCGACCTGGAAATGCTGCTGGCCGTCGACACTTCGGACGCATCGAAGCTGATGGACCAGTTCAGCCAGCTGCAGAAGCTGTTCCGCAGCCAGGAGACCGGCGGCAAGCCGGTAGTGGCGGCGATCAACGGCACGGCGCTGGGCGGCGGCTTCGAGATGTGCCTCGCCAGCCACTACCGGATCGCGGCGGCCAATCCCAAGACCCGGGTCGGCCAGCCCGAGGTCAAGATCGGCCTGCTGCCGGGCGGCGGCGGCACGCAGCGCATCCCGCGTCTGATCGGCGTGCAGAACGCGGCGCCCATCCTGCTAGAGGGCAAGGACCTCACGGTCGATGCCGCCAAGGGCCTCGGCCTCATCCACGAGGTCGTGCCGGCGGGCGAGCTGCTGGCCAAGGCCAAGGCGTGGCTGACGGCGCCGGCGACTGAGCAGGTCGTGCCGGAATTCGGCGGCAAAGGTGCCAAGGCAATCGACGGCCGCGCCGTGCAGCCGTGGGACCGCAAGGGCTTCAAGGTGCCGGGCTTCCCCGGCGGCCAGGTGTGGAGCCCGCCGGGCGTCATGACCTTCATCGGCGGCAACGCCATGATCCGTGGCAAGACCAACGGCGTCTATCCGGCGCCCAAGGCGATCATGAGCTGCGTGTTCGAAGGCCTGCAGCTGCCGTTCGATGCCGGCCTGCGCGTCGAGACCCGCTATTTCGTCGCGCTGCTGCGCGATCCCGTGGCCAAGAGCATGATCCGCACGCTGTTCTTCGGCCTGCAGGAAGCCAACAAGCTGGCGCGCCGGCCCAAGGGCGTGACCAAGCAGGCCTACACCAAGATCGGCGTGCTGGGCGCCGGCCTGATGGGCGCTGGCATCGCCACCGTCTCGGTGCAGGCCGGCCTCGACATCGTGCTGGTCGATCGCGACCAGGCCGCCGCCGACAAGGGCAAGGCCCACATCGCGGCCGAACTCGACAAGCTGGTGAAGCGCGGCCGCCTCGACCAGGCCAAGCGTGACGCGATGCTTGCCAAGATCAACGCGACGCCCGACTTCGGCGCCTTGAAGGATTGCCAGATGGTGATCGAGGCGGTGTTCGAGAACCGCGAGGTCAAGGCGGAAGCCACCAGGAAGGCCGAAGCATCACTGCCGGCCGACGCGGTGTTCGCCTCCAACACCTCGACGCTGCCGATCAGCGGCCTCGCCGAGGCCTCGTCGCGGCCGGCCAACTTCATCGGCCTGCATTTCTTCTCGCCGGTCGAGAAGATGCCGCTGGTCGAGATCATCGTCGGCAAGAAGACCTCGCCGGAGACGCTGGCCCGCGCCATGGACCTTGTGCAGAAGATTCGCAAGACGCCGATCGTCGTGAACGACAGCCGCGGCTTCTTCACTTCCCGCGTCTGCGGCGCTTTCATCAGCGAAGGCCATCGCATGCTGAAGGAGGGCATTCCCGCCGCCATGATCGAGAACTGCGCGCGCTACGCCGGCATGCCGGTGGGCCCGCTGTCGCTCAACGACGAGGTCGCCATCGATCTTTCCTGGAAGATCATGGACCAGGCCCGCAAGGACGCGGCGGCCTCGGGCCACAAGTACGAGCCGAGCGGCACCGAGGACGTGCTCGAGCTGATGCACACCAAGCTCGAGCGCTACGGCCGCAAGAACGGCAAGGGCTTCTACGAATATCCGGCCGACGGCAAGAAGCGCCTGTGGCCGGAACTCACCAAGTACTTCCCGGCCGATCCCAAGCTGCTCTACGGCGAGGGCGAGGAAAAGCGCGCCAAGGAAGACGAGATCAAGAAGCGCCTGCTCTACGTCCAGGCCGTCGACACTGCGCGCTGCCTGGAAACCAACGTGCTGACCAACCCGCAGGACGGCGACGTCGGCTCGATCATGGGTCTCGGATTCGCGCCGCAGACCGGCGGCGCGATCAGCCTGATCGACCAGGTCGGCATCAAGACGTTCGTGGCCGAGTGCGACGACTTCGCCAAGAAGTACGGCAACCAGTTCGAGGTGCCGAAGCTGCTCCGCGACATGGCGGCCAAGGGCGAGAGCTTCTACGGCAAGTACCAGCCGGCGAAAGCGGCGTAGCGCCTTTCCAAACGAGATCGAGGCGCGGGCCCGCGCCGTCAGTACGAGGCCAGCGCCTCGATCTTGTTGTTGGCGATGATCAGTCGCTTGGAGAGAAGCCGGGCGAGGTTGGCAATGACATTCTTGCCGGCGCGCGGGTGACGCTCGCGGAAGGCGGCGAAGTTCGCCAACGAAAGTTCGAGACAGGTCACGGCCGTGTCCGCCCAGACATCCGCCGAGCGATGCGTCTCGAGCAACGCCATTTCGCCCACCGCCATTCCCGCCGACAAGGTCGCGAGGCGAATGCCGCTGGGCAGCCTGACGCTCACGACGCCGCTGCCGACGAACAGAAGTGACGCCGCGGGATCGCCCGCCACGATCAGGCGATCGCCAGCCGCGTAGTCGCGCGGCGCCATCAGATCGGCGAGCGCGGCGAGCTCGTCCTGGGAAAGACCCGTCAGCAACTGCTGCTCGGCGAGCAGTGTCGGCTTCTGGAGATCGAGATGTCCGCCCTGGCGCTGGATGATCCGGTCTTCGGCCCATTCGATGGCCTCGTCGAGCAGGGCGATGCCGCGCACGCCATGCTTGCCGCCCAGCCAGCCGGTGAGGGCATCGCCGAGCGGCGTTCTCTTGATGATGCCGGAGAAGACGACGTCGACGCGGCGCGTCACGAGGTCGTCGAGGACGCCCGCCATCAACTGCGAGGCCGCTTCGCTGAGCGACGACACGCGCCGGAAATCGACGATGAGACAGCTCAACTGCGATTGCAGGATGTGGATGCGGCGCGACACATACTCGACATTGCCGAAGCTGAGCGCGCCCGCGAGTTCAAGGACGATGCATTCGTTATGGTGTGCTTCCAGGATGGCCAGTTCATCCGGGCGCCTGCTGCGGCGCGAGCAGACGCTGCCGACGTCGTAGCTGGCTGCGATGCAGGTGCGGACGTCGCCGACCCTGTTCAGCATGTGAAGCCCGAAATGCGATGACAGGGCCTTGCAGGTGCGAAGGCCGCGCACGCTTTTGCCCTGGTCATCGATCCGTGGCGCGTAGGTGCCGAGACCCAGTTGCGAGGGCAGCGAGGCCACGATGCCGCCGGCCACGCCGCTCTTGGCCGGAATGCCGACGCGATAGACCCAGCGGCCCGCCGAATCGTACATGCCCGAGCTGGTCATCACCGAGAGCGTGCGCGCAACCGCGTAGGACGACGCGACCTGCTCGCCGGTCAGCGGATTGACGCCCTTGTTCGCCAGCGTGGCCGACATGACGGAGAGGTCGCGGGCCGTCACGCTGACGGCACATTGGCGGAAGTAGACGTCGAGGACCTTGTCGACGTCGCCTTTCAGGACGCCGTGATTGCGCAGCAGATAGGCGATCGCGCGGTTGCGGTCGCCGGTCACCCGCTCCGATTCGAAGGTCGCCTCGTCGACATCGAGCTGGCGTCCGGCGAAGCGGCTGAGCGCGTCGGCCAGGCGCGCGAACGTGCCCTCTCCTCGCTTTCGTACAGCAGCGCCGTACAGGCGATCGCGCCCGCGTTGACCATGGGATTGAAGGGCCGGTTGTCGGACCGCAGCCTGATGGAATTGAACGGATCGCCGCTCGGCTCGACGCCCACGACGGCTTCCGCGCGCTCCGCGCCGGCGAGGTCAAGCGCCAGGGCGAACACGAAGGCCTTGGAGATCGACTGGATGGTGAAGGGCACGGCGCTGTCGCCGACTTCGTAGACGTAGCCGTCGACCGTGGTGACCGCGATGCCGAAATCGGCGGGGTTGGCCAGCGCCAGTTCCGGAATGTAGGTCGCAACCTCGCCGCTGTGATCCGCGGAGAACTCCGTGTGGCAGCGCGCCAGGAAGCGGGCCAGGGGAAGCTCGACGCTGGACTCGTTGGCCGAAACCATAGGGGACACCGATACTGTGAAGCTGTGCGGGGAAGTTGTGTGGGCGGTTTGCCGATCAGCAGCAATCCTTGTGCCACGAGTAGCTGCAAAGCTCCGCGGAGAGGAACAGGCACTTTGAGCCCGGGCCGTGGCGAAGTACAAGGAACCAAGCCTGATCGAGGGAGAAACGCCGTGGACACCAGGGAAATCGCCGCACTTGCCGAAAAGATCGCCGAGGGCCGGCGCTCGCAGAAGCCGATGGACATCATTGCCGCGACCGCCGGCCTCTCGGAGGCCGACGCCTACAAGGTGCAGTTCGCCGTCCACGACCTCTACGCCGCCGCCGGCGACAAGTTCGCCGGCTGGAAGGTGGCGCTGACGCTGCCGCAGCAATACCAGCCGCTGAAACTCTCGGGGCCTGTTTTCGCCGGCGTCTACCACAGCGGCCTGCGCCAGAGCGGAGCGGTGTTCGAAAAGGGCTGGCCGCTCAAGCCCGGCATCGAGCCCGAGCTGGTCGCCCGCATCTCGAAGGACGCGCCGGCGGGCGGCGCGCCGTATACCGCCGACAGCATCCGCGCCCATATCGGTGCGCTCCACTGCGGCATGGAACTGGTCGACAACCGCTACGTCGACGTCACCAAGATGACCGGCCCCGCGCGCATCGCCGACAACGTGCTGCAGGCGGCACTCGTGGTCGGCACCGAGATCGAGGACTGGCAGAAGCTCGACTTCCCCAATCTCAAAGGCCGCTCGACGCTCGACGGCAAGGAACTGGCGCGCGGCCTCGGCAGTGCCGTGATGGGCAGCGCCCTGATCTCGCTCGCCTGGCTCGCCAACAAGCTCAATGCTCACGGCCGGCACCTCAAGGCGGGCGAAACAGTCCTCACCGGGTCAGTCCATCCGCCGGCGTTCCTGCCCGGCACCGGCGTCGCCAAGACCGAATTCGTCGATCTCGGAAGCACAGAAATCACGATCAAGTAGCGGGCCGGGGGAGTCAGGCGGCGTAGCCTCGACGACCTGCGGAGGTGCGATGTCCGCCGGATCGGTCGGTAAGTCGTTGATCGGCGCGGCCGATTCAGATGTCACCGAGTCTTCCGAATGCGCGGCAGAAGCGGGCATTTCGGGAACCGGCTTCGCGGCCGCACGCCGCGCCTCGATGTCCATCTCCTTCAGGCGGATCTCGTGCGCGCGCTGCAACTGGCGCTCCTCGCGCGCCTCGGCCCGGTCGCGCTGTCCGTCTTCCAGCTTCAACAGGAACATCAGCGCGCGGTCGTCGTGGATCACCTGTTCGCCGATCTGCTTGCCGCGAAAGAACACCGCCCGCGACCTGGGCTCGCCGGCGCGCAGCTTGAGGTCGTCGGCGTTCTGCCGGTAGCGCTCCGCGACGATACCGTCGCAGCGATTGCGGAAGCCCTCATACTTGGCCCGCCAGCGGCGCACCCGATCGCGGCCGCCGCCGATGCGGCTATAGCCTTTCCACTTGCCC
>JAQSDW010000043.1 GCA_029946105.1 Reyranella sp.
TAACCAAGCTGGGGCAAGAGGTCCTGAGTCTTGGCAAGTTCAAAGCAAATGAGCGCTATCTTCGCAGTTTAGTCGACTTCCTAGTTGGGAAGGGATTCACCTGCGAGCTCGGAAAAACCGGAGTTACTCCCGAGGGGAGGCGGGCGCTAATACCGCCGTGGGAAACCATCAAGCCGCCTGATAAGGCCGGCCAATAGAAAGCGCCCCGAAGTCTCTTTCTAGGAGCTGCCAGTTGCCTCGAGGTCCTACATGCCGGCCTGCGTCAGCTACTCGAACTTGATCCCCTGCTCCCTGATCACCTTGCCCCACTTGGCCGAATCGGTGGCCTGGTGTTTGGCGAGATCCTCGGGCGTACCGCCCACGCCCTCGATGCCCTGGCCCAGCATCCACTTCTTCACCTCTGCGGTGGCGAGCGCCTTGTTCACTTCGCGGTTCAGCCGCGCGATCACTTCGGGCGGCGTGCCGGCGGGCACGAACATGGCGAAGGTCGTCATCGATTCGAAACCGGGCAGGCCCGCTTCGGCTAAGGTCGGCAGGTCGGGCAGCAGCTCGGCGCGCTTTGACGTGCTGACGGCGAGCGGGCGCAGGCGGCCGGCGGCGGCATGGCCGCCCGCGATCGAGAGGTCGACGAACGACATCTTGGTCTCGCCCGCCAGCAGCGCCTGCAGCGAGGGATCGCCGCCCTTGTAGGGCACGTGCGTGAGTTTTATGCCGGCCATCGACATCAGGAGTTCGGTCGCGAGATGGCTGGTCGAGCCCACGCCGGCGGTCGAGAAGTTGAGCTTGCCGGGCTCCGATTTGGCTGGCGGTGGAGTTGCCGGCGAAGGCCGTAAAAATTTCCGTCACGGTCGACGAAGGCGTGCTGGCGCGCATCGATCGCGCCGCGTCCGAGGCCGGCACCAATCGCAGCGCGTTCCTGACCGACAGCGCGCTGCGCCATCTGCGCGAGCTGCAGCCAGACGCTCGCTCTGGCTGTCCGGACCGCTCCGAACCGGCCGGCCGCTCCTTCTCGGAAGCGCCGCGCGCTTTTTCCGGCGAGGAGACCGTCGAGGTGCCAGCCGCCCTGTTCGATTTTCTCGGCGAGCAGATCCTCAAGCGGCGCAAGCGCTGAGGGCGGTTTCCGCGTCGCTTGATTCGGGGGCGCCTGCTTCGGGGTCGCCTACTTCAGGGTCTTCGTGAGCGTGATCTCGGCGTTGAAGAGCTTCGACACCGGGCAGCCCTTCTCGGCTGCCTCGGCGAGCTTGTCGAAGGTCGCCTGGTCGAGGCCCGGCACCTCGGCCACCAGCGTGAGCGCCGACTTGCTGATCTTGAAGCCGCCGCCGTCGGGATCGAGCGACACCGCGGCTTCGGTCGTGAGCGCGGTCGGCGTGAAGCCCGCGGTCTGGAGCTGGAAGGCGAGCGCCATGGTGAAGCAGCCGGAATGGGCCGCCGCCACCAGCTCCTCGGGGTTGGTGCCCTTCTCGCCCTGGAAGCGGGTCTTGAAGGAATAGGGCGTGGCGGCCAGCACGCCCGAATCGGTGCTGAGATTGCCGGTGCCGTCCTTGCCGGTGCCGTCCTTGCCGGTGCCTTGCCTCGTCCCAAGACGCTCGCCCGACAGGTCCGCTTCCTCGTGGAATTCCAGCGGGCGCCGTCGGTCACCCGGGCGGCGGCGCGGACCGATCTGCCTCGCGGCACGATCTATATGTGGCGGCACGTGAACGCCGAGTTCAAGGCAGCGTTCGACCAAATCGCGTCGGAACACGCCCATCGCCGCGACGTAAAACGAATCATCCGGTGTCTCGGCTACCTGTCTGTGCTGCAGTACGATCTGCCCATCAAATCAATTGCTTGGGTGTCGTCTCCGTAGCGTCCCGGCGACGTGAACCCGTGTCCCATGCCTGCCCGCCGTGTCCCCTCTCGCGATTGGCCGCTGCAACATGTCGATGCTAGGGTCCGCGCTCAACAAACGGGGGCAATGGATGCGGGCGATTTGGGCGGGGCTGATCTCGACACTGATGGTGGTCGGCCTGGCAGTAAGTGCGTGGGCGCAGGACGGGCTACAGCGCTTCGAGAAGGAACTGAAGCCGCAACTCGAGCTCAAGAGCTTCACCTACAAGACCGGCACCGCCGTCGGCACCTCGGGCTTCGTGCTGACCGACGTGGTCGCCGTCCTCCCGGCCAACGCTGCGACTGGCGACAAGGAGAGCACGGTCAAGATCGAGAAGTTCACGGTCGACGAGCTCGACTTCGACCGGCTGAAGAAGGATGCCAAGGACGACGAGGCGCCGCGCTTCGCCCGGCTCAAGATCGAGGGCATGACGGGCGACGACGAGATCTTCACGGCGCTGGCGCCCTACGGCGTGCCGAAAGTGCCGGTCGACATCGCGCTCGACTACAGCATCGACGGCAAGGAAAAGGTCCTGACCCTGAAGACGCTGGAAGTGAGCCTGCGCGGCCAGGGCAAGCTCACGCTGGCGCTGGTGGTCGACGGCATCAGCGACAAGTCGAGCGCCATGGACGACGGCAAGCTGCGCACCGCCTCGCTGGTGATCGACGACACGGGTCTGATCGCCAAGGTGCTGCCGGCGATCGCCAAGGAGGAAGGCATCAAGGCCCAGGAGCTTGTCGACACCGCGCTGGGGGCGCTCGCGGGCTTTGCCGCGGCACAGGGGGCACCGACGCTGAAGCAGCTCGACGCTCTGGCCTCCTTCTTCGCCGAGTGGAAGGCGCCCAAGGGGCCGCTGGCGCTGGGGCTGAAGCCCGTCAAGACGGCGGGCATGGACGATCTCGACAAGATCATGGAGCCCAACGCCCTCGTGGACCTGTTCGGCTTCACCGCGACCTATCCCGCGACCAAGCCCGGCGCCGCCAAGGCCGGGCCGGCGAAGTAGGATGAAGCGGCGCGCCGTCCTCGCGGCAAGCTTGGGGGCGATCCCGGGCGGACTCCTGCTTCCTGTGTTGCCGGCAGCAGCGCAGGAGACCTACCCGTCGCGGCCGATCCAGATGATCGTGCCGTTCCCGCCGGGCGGCGTGGCCGACATCACCGGCCGGCCGACCGCGCATGTCATGGGCAGGCTGCTGAAGCAGTCGGTCGTGGTGGTGAACAAGGCGGGCGCCGGCGGCTCGGTCGGCGCCGCACAAGCCGCGCGCGCGACGCCGGACGGCTACACGATCCTGATGGCGCTGTCGTCGATCTCGGTGCTGCCGGTGGCCGACCGCCTGCAGGGCCGGCCCGCCGCCTACGAACTCGACCAGTTCGCGCCCATCGCCCTGATCAGCGCCGATCCCACCGTGCTCGTGGTCAGCGCCGACGGGCCTTATAAAACGCTGAAGGACTTCGTCGATGCCGCGAAGGCCAAGCCCGGCACGATCAACTACGGATCGTCGGGCGTCTACGGCACGCTGCATGTCGCGATGGAGATCTTCGCCACAGCCGCCGACATAAAACTGTTCCACATTCCCTACCAGGGCGGCGGACCGGCGGTGGCGGCATTGCTCGGCGGCCAGATCGACGCGCTGGCCTCGGGTCCGTCGGCGGCGATCGGCCAGATCAAGGGCGGCAAGATGCGGGCGCTCGCGGTGTGGGGCGACAAGCGGCTCGCTTCGCTGCCCGACGTGCCCAGCATGAAGGAGCTGGGCTACGACGCCACCTTCTACATCTGGTCGGGCCTCTTTGCCCCCGTGGCCACGCCACAACCGGTCATGACCGTCTTGCGCGACGCGGTCAGGCGCACGGTCGAGGATCCCGAGTTCAAGGAGGCGATGGCCAAGGTCGAGACGCCGATCGCCTATCTCGATGCGCCGGCGTTTGCAGCCTTTGTCGCCGCCGACGCCAAGCGGCTGGCGGTGGCGGTCGAGCACATCGGCAAGGTGCCAGAGAAATAGGCCATTCGAAGTAGACTACTCGACGACGACGTTGCCCTTGAAGTCGACGGCAACCTTCACAGGGGCATTGCCCTTCTTGGCGGTGCCGCGCCAGATGCCGTCATCGTCCTTGACCAGTGTCGTCACCTGGGTGAGGCCGGCGGCGATGGCACGGTCCCGGGCCTGGACCTGGGTGAAGCTGTTGGCGCCCTTGAACGGCGCGCCAGCCTCCGTCGCCTTGGCCAGGAACGTGTCGTTCTGGCAGGCCTGCATGAAGCTGTCCTGCGTGATGCGGCCGTCGTCCGGCGGCGTCACCTGGTTGCGAATGCGGATGTAGGCCAGGTAGCGGTCGGCCTCGGCGCCGGCGATCACGCCGTCATGGTTGGTATCGGCCTGGGTCCATTGCTCGGCGCACTCCGCTTCGCTCGAGGCCGCGGCAATGCCGGGAAACGCCACGCCGGGAAGCGAGAGGCCGGCAGCGGTCAGCACGGTCAATGCAAGTTTCTCGGTCATGGAACGCCTCCAAAGTTGCTTGCAGCGACAGAACGGTTTGGCCCGGCAACCCGTTCCCGCGACAGGACGTTGTCTTCCCAGCGACGCCAATTTCGGCCGTCGCCGCGAACATGGAGTACGACACCATGAACGATCCCAATAACCGCAGCCAGGATCAGCAGCGCGAGCAGCAGCAGCGTGAGCAGCAGCAGCGCCAGAACCATCAGCCTGGCCAGAAACCAGGCCAGAAGCAGGACCAGAACAAGTCCAAGCCGGACATGAACAAGGAGCAGGGCGACAAACGCGAATAGCGGCGGTCGCCGTCGCGATGTCGGAATGCCCGCCACCCGACGGGCATTCCTTCACGTGTTTTGAGGAGAAACGAATGTCCGACATACCCGTCGTGCCGCCCGAGCCGCTGAAGCCGCAGCCGGTCCCGCCCGAGATGCCGCAGCCCAACCTGCCGGAGGATGCGCCGCCGCCGCCACAACATCCGCCGGGACCGCCGCAGCCGATCGCCCGGCGGTAAGCAGGTTACCAGTACGTCGGCTTGCCTTCCCGGACGCCGCCTGCAAGATGCGCGTCAATCATCCGACGGGGGAGTCATCCGATGAATCTCGACGCCATTGCTACTGCATGGTCGCCGCGCCTGCTCAGCGTGCTGCGCATCATGTCCGGCCTGCTGTTCCTGCAGCACGGTACCGCCAAGCACCTCAAGTTCCCGGTCGTGCCGATGTTCGCCAAGCTCGAGCCGGTGTCGCTAATCGGCGCCGCCGGCGTGATCGAGATCGTGGGCAGCCTGCTCCTGATCCTGGGCCTGTTCACGCGCACGACGGCGTTCGTCCTGTCGGGCTTCATGGCCGTGGCCTACTTCATGTCCCACGCGCCGCGCGGCTTCTATCCGATCCTCAATGGCGGCGAACTCGCCATTCTCTACTGCTTCGTGTTCCTCTATATCGCCGCCGCCGGCCCCGGCCCGTGGAGCTACGACGCTCTGCAGAAGAAGCGCTAACTAGCGCTTAACGCGCCTTCCCTTAGACTGTAAGGACGAAAGACGGCCGCCCAGCGCGGCCGTCTTGTTGCGTCCATAAGAAAAGTCCCGGAGGAAGCCATCGTGTTCACGTCGCGTCCCGTCAGCCGCCGCCGCTTCGCCGCCCTTGCCGGCGCTGCAGCACTCGCCGCTCCCTCGGTCGCCACCCCCTCGAGTGCACAGGGCCAGCCGCGCTGGAAGCCCGACAAGCCGATCACGATCTACAATCCGTTCGCGGC
>JAQSDW010000044.1:0-8829 GCA_029946105.1 Reyranella sp.
AGACGCGCGGGGCATACATGTCGGAGACGTTCACCGCCGGCAGCGCGAAGGTGCCGGGGGTCACCGCGCGGACGATATAGGCCACGCTGTAGGAGTTGCCGAAGCGGTTCTCGCTGTCCCACCACGACCGATAGTTCCGGTCGCCGAGGTTGAAGGATGCGAAGAACCGGTCGTCCCGGCCCTCGGCGATCCTGGGCACGGTGAGCTTGGACAGGAACGGGAAGGACTTCGCCGTCTCCTCGTTCAGCACCGATTCGATCTCGAAGCCGGCGGGCAGCAAATCGAGCAGCGCCACTTCGTGATAGCCGCCTTCGAGGTTGCGCCCGCTCAGCGAGACGATCAGGCGGTCGTTCTGGCGGACCTTGGCGAGGTCGGCGGTCTCGCCGGCGAACGTCAGGTATTGTCGTGTCACGCTGAGGCCATTGGTCGCCGCGGGTTGCGGATCACGCGGCACGCCGCGGGCCGTCACCTGCATCCACACGGCCTTGTCGCCGTCGTTCTTCACCAGCACACCGCGCGCGATCGCGGCCTGGTCGGGATTGATCACGACCGGTTCGGTGGCGGATTTGCCGCCGACGCCGTTCACCGAATAGGCGAGGTCGCCGCCGCCGGCCAGTGCCCGCGCGGCCAGCACCAGCCAAGCCTGTTCCTGCGTCGTCGTGTCCTCTATCCGCGCCGTGAGCCGGTCGCGCACCGCGGCCACGACCTGGGCCACGCCTTCGCGACCGCCGGCTTCCGCAGCGAGTGCCAGCAGCGCCGCACGATTGCGCAGCGGCGAGCCGTAGTAGTCATTGGCGTCGCGCTCGTTGATATGCTGGCGGGCAAGGTTGAAGGCGAGGCGGGCACGACCCGGTTCACCGACCTGGTTCAATGCCGCCGCGAGCTGGGCCCAGGCGAGGCCGTCCTTGATGCCGGAGGCCTTCGTGTCCTGGAAGTAGCGGACACGGCCAGGGTCGGCGAGGCCGGCCTTGGCGAGCACGTACCAGGCATAGGCCTGAGCGTTGGGCGAGAACCGGTCGGCCGAGCGGTTGAGCCAGGTGAGGCCGCGCTGCAGCGACGCAGCCGGCACCGCCATCTGCTGCTCGCGGGCGCGCAGCAGGAAGTCGAGGGCATAGCTCTGCAGCCATTCGGCGGCGGCATTGCCGAACGGACCCCACATGCCGAAGGATCCGTCGGAGATCTGCATGTCGACGATGCGATAGACCGCATCCTGGACACGGTCCGAGATCCGCGGATCGGTCGGGCCGTACCCCAGCAACGCCACGTCGTTGTAGTAGAGCAGCGGCAGCGCGCGACTGGTGGTCTGCTCGATGCAGCCATAGGGATACTTGTCGAGGGCGCGCAGCAGCGCCGGCACGTCGATGCCGGGCGTGCGCGAGAGCGCCACGCTCACCACCGCCGTACCTGGCGCGAAGGCCGACGTCACGTTGCGGTCGAGCGTCAGCTCGCGGCCGGGCTCGAGCTGCGCCACGGTGTCGACGGCGTTCGGCGTCTGCGCCGCCCGCACCTGGATGTCCCATTCGCGTTTGACGGCGAAGTTGCCCGGCCCCGCCACGGCGACGGTGACCTTGCCGTAGCCGGGATCGCCGGCGCGCAGCGTCCAGGTGAGCAGCTCGCGCTGGTTGGCGGCGAGCCGCCGCGTTTCGGCGACCGGTCGTTCGAGCGCCACCGCGCCCGTTGCTTCCATCGTCACCTGGTAGTCGCCGGGCTGGCCCTCGACATTGTGCAGCGAGAGGGCCACGCGGCCGGTGTCACCCGGTGCCAGGAAGCGCGGCAGCACGACATCGGCGGTGACCGCGTCGCGCACGAACATGCGTTGTTCGGACGAGCCGACCCGGCTCTTGCCGTAGGCCACCGCCATCAACCGGAGCTGGCCGATGAAGTCGGGGATATCGAGCGTGATCCTGGCTTCGCCCTTGTCGTCGAGCTTCACCGGTCCGCTGAACAGGGCGACGGTGCGCGTCGGCACGATGTCGAGGCCGCCGATATCGCCCGAATCGCCACCGGTCCGGATGCGGCCGAGATCGTCGGCGCGGCCGTCGAGCAGGCGGCCGTAGTCGTCACGCATGGCTACGCCGAGCTGGCGCTTGCCGAAGTAGAAGTCAGCAGGGTTGGGCGTGCGGAAGCGCGTGAGCTGCAGGATGCCCTCGTCGACTGCCGCCAGCGTGATGAAGGCTTCCTCGCCCTTGAGGTTGGCGACATGCACCGGCACTTCGATGCGTTGGCGCGGCGTCACCTTCTCGGGCGCGCCGATCTGGACACCCAAGGTGCGCAGCGCTGGATCGAGGCCGAGCCAGACCGCACCGATGGCGCGCGTCGGGGTGCGATCGGCGGCCACCGACAGTGGCCGCCACGCGGTCACCAGCGCATAGGCGCCGGCGCCCCATTCGGCTTTCACCGGCACGTCGATGGTGGTGCCGCCGGCCGGAACTTTTGCCGTGTAGGTCGCGACGATCCGGTCGGTGGCGATGGCGACCAGCGCCTCGCCGGCAAACGGCGCCTCGATGCGCAGCCGTGCCGTGTCGCCGGGTGCATAGTTCTGCTTGTCGCCGGCTACGCGCAGCGTGTCGGGCGTCTCCTCGGCGTCGCCGCCGCCATACCAGCCGACATAGAATTTCATGCTGCTGGAAGTGTTCTTCTCGGCGTCGACGATGGTGAGGCGATGCGGTCCCCAGGTCAGGCGGCGCGAGATGCGCACGGGAACGTCGGCCTTGAGCGCGATCGTGTCGGCAATCAGCAGGCGCTCGTTCGGTATCGCCTGCCAGCGCCAGCGGCCATCGACCTGGTACCATTGATAGGAGTAATCGATGCGCTCGATGCGATACTCGACGCCGGGCCTGGCGACTTGCGCGCCCGCGGCGTCGACGGCCACGACATCGAATTCGGTGTCGATGCCTTCACGTGAATAACGACCCTCGAAGACCGACCGGATGCCGAGATAGGCGTCGCGGCTGCGCATCGGGATGACCTTGTCGGCCTTCGTGGCACGGCCGCCGCCGGGCTCGAATACCCGGGCCGTGAGCTGCGCCCGGAGCGGCAGGACGGTGTCCTTCACCTGGTCGCCGCCCCATTCGAGGCGGGATTTGCCGGCGTCGTCGGTTTCCGGTGCCGTGAGCGTGATGAACGGCGGCTCGAACTTCTCGCGCTCGGCCTCGGGTCCAAAACGATACTTGGCGAAGGCGGGGAAGGGCTGGTCGTCGACGGTGACGCGCATGTCGGCTTCGACCGAGAGGCCCGATGCCGGCGCGCCGTAGAGGAAGTCGGCCGAAATGGCAAAGCCGTTGGCCTGGCCTGGCCGCAGGATCGCCTGGTCGGAAGCGAGTTCGACCTTGAGCTTCTCCGGCACGAAATCCTCGACCGAGAATTCGACACGCCCGACCGCTGCGGCCCGGGGATCGATATGGGCAGCCACCGACCAGCGCCCGCGGCGCGAGGATTTCGGCAGGGCGATCGCCTGGTGCACGGCGCCTGCCGCCTGCAGCGCATGGGTAAAGCGTGTGAACTCGGTGCCGTCGGGTCGCTTGACGATCAGGGTCATCGGCATGTTGGCGAGCGCCGTCGCACCATCGTCGCGCAGCAGAGCCATCAATTGCACGGTCTCGCCGGGCCGGTAGATCCCGCGCTCGGTATAAAGGAAGGCGTCGACCGGGCCCGGCTGGGCGCGGCCGTCGATGCCGCGGTCGGAGAGATCGAACGCAGCCTTGCTGAGTTCGATCCGCGAGAATTCCTGCTTGGCCGTGTCCGACGCCATGACGGCGAAGGCCTCGGCGGCGCCCCGGCCCTTCATCAGGCCGGCCGCGAAGGTCGCCCGGCCGTCGGCCGCGGTGATGGCCTTGGCTATGGGTTCGTTGCCGCGCGACAACAGCACGACCTCGAGGTCGGCCAGGGGCTGGGCGCTCTGCAGCGAGCGGGCAAAGACGTTGAGGCCGTCCTCGCCGGTGAAGGTGGTGAGCGCGATGTCGGTGTCGATCACCCAGAGGCCGGAGACGCCGGAGGCGCTCTGCTCGTCCTCGTCGTCGTCGTTTTGCGACGGCGGGCGCGCCGAATTCCACATCACCACGAAGTAGGCGCCGGGCTTCCAGTCCTTGATCGTTTCGCGGATCGGGAAGGCGGTGACGACCGGCTGGTTGGGGACGTTGCGCACTTCCATCGTGCCGCGCCACTGGCGGGCGCCGTTGGAGCCGTTCAGCCATGAGCGCAGCGACCACGACTCGGTGATCGGCTCCGAACCGGGGAAGGTGGCGTCGTAGCGATCGGCGGCGAAGCGGTCGAGGCCGCGCTCGTTCACGCGATAGACGGCGATGCCGACCTTCGAGACGTTGATCGTGGTCACCGGCAGTCCGGCAGCGGACCCGCGCGGCAGGATGAAGCCCTTGCCCGGTAGCGTGACCACTGCCGGCCGGGCGCCCATCGCCACGTCGACCAGCCGCTCGGCCTCGAGCTTGGCGCCGTCGCGGCCGGGAAAGCCCTGGAGCAGCTTGACCTTGTAGTCCTGGCCATAGGACAGGCCGCCGACGCAGAGGCGATCGTCGACCACGCGCAGCGCCGACTTCACTTCGGGATCGATGCGGACATAGTCGGCGTACTTCACGTCGCCGGTGGCCAGCGGCTTGTTGAAGGCGAGACAGGCCTCGCCATCGGCACGCGAGCTGTCGATGCCGAGGCGGCGATAGGCGAAGGGCTCGTCGGGCGCGGCCGCGGGCTGGGCGATTGGAGTAGGCGCCAGGGAGCCGTTGGCAGGCGTCGCTGGTGTGGCCGGCGTGGCGGGTGTGGGTGCGGGCGTTGCCGTCGAGGCCGTTCGCGATGGTGCCAGACGGTCGAGCGTGTCGCCCGGCGTTCCGATGAGATAGCCCGCGATGCCGGATCCCAGCATCAAAGCCACAACCAAGGCAGCAAGCGTCGACTTATTCATAGGAACCCCCGCAGCAAGCAACCGGAGTGTAGACCTCCGATTGTGTAGACACTGTGGAGACCGTCGGTGGCGTTGCGAATCTTCTGGCGCTGTGGCGCTTGCGACACGCTGTGGATAGGCTCGGCTTGAGCGCCCCCGGATTGCGTTCTAATCGCAAGCGATGGTGTTGCATCTCATCAAGCTCGCAGTTGGCGTCGACGATCTCGCCCACATGAAGAAGGTCCAGGCGGCAAGGCGCAAGCAGCGCCGGCAGACCCCGCGGTCTCCGCACTGGGTCTACACCCGCAACACACCGCGCCGGGCCGAAGAGCTGCTCGCCGGCGGTTCCCTCTACTGGGTCGTGCGCGGCGTCATCCGCTGCCGCCAGGAACTGGTCGGCTTCGATGAGGATTTCGACAAGGAAGAGGCCCGCAAATACTGCCGGATCAAGGTCAAACGGACGCTGATTCGGACAGCACCACAGGCCTGCAGAGCGTTCCAGGGCTGGCGCTACCTCGAGCCAGATCGCGCGCCGCCGGACATATCGCACGGCGACACGAGCGACATGCCGGAGGAGATGGCAGCAGAACTGAAGAGACTGGGTCTGCTCTAGCGATTGGTGAGCTTGAGCTCGATGCGCCGGTTGCGGGCGCGGTCGACGGCCGACAGTGGCTGGTACTGGCCGTAGCCGGCGGCAACGAGGCGGTCGTTGGGGATGCCCTCCTTGTTCAGGAATTTCACCACGGCGATCGCTCGTGCCGTGGAGAGCTCCCAGTTCGAAGGGTAGAGCACATTGTTGATCGGCGTGTTGTCGGTATGGCCGTCGACCTGGAGAACCCAGCCGATGTTCTTGGGGATCTGGGAAGAGATCTCGATCAGCCGCTGGGCGACACTGGCAAGCTGCTTCTCGCCGCCTGGCTGGAGGACCGCCGAGCCCGAGGGGAACAGCACTTCCGACTGGAAGACGAAGCGATCGCCCACGATCTGCACGTCGCGTTGGCCGGCCAGCGCCTCGCGCAGCTTGCCGAAGAATTCCGAGCGATAGCGCGCCAGCTCCTCGACCTTGCTGGCAAGCGCGCGGTTGAGCTTCTGGCCGAGATCGACAATCTGGACCTGCTGCTCCTTGGCCTTGGCGTCGGCCGCCTCGAGCGCGAGGTTGAGGCGGGAGAGTTCTTCCTTGAGGCCCGCCAGCTCGGCCGCGAGCCGCACGACCGCGGCCTTCTGTTCGGCCGCCATCTTCTGCTCTTCGGTGAGATCGCTGAACAGCTTGCCCTTTTCGTTGTTGGCGGCGGCGAGCGAGGCCGCCAGGCGCGTGAGCTCGAGTCGTTGCCGCTCGATCTCTTTTTCCAGATCGCCCTGCTTGGTCTCGGCGGCCTTCGCTGCCGTCTGCATGGCAGCGGCCAGCCGATCCCGTTCGGTCAGCATCGAGGATAGGCGCTCGGTGAGCTGGTCGCGTTCGATCTTGAGGGCATCGGTGGATTTGCGCTCGGCCGCCAGGTTGGCATCCAGGCGGTCGCGCTCCGCGCGTGCGCGATCGAACTGCAGCGAAAGCTGTTCGATTTCCTTCTTGAGACTTTCGCTGGCCTTCTTTTCGACCGACAGCATGTTGGCGAGGTCGCCCACCTGCTTGTTCAACTGGTCGATCGCCGAGTCCCTGTTGGTGAGCGCATCCGAAAGCGTGAATTGCGCGACGCTGAAGATCGACAACAGGAAGACCAGCACCATCAGCAGGGTGGTGAGGGCATCGACGTAACCCGGCCACGTATAGTCGGCGCCTCCTCCGGCTCGGCGGCGGGACGAATGGGCCGCCATTGCCCTATCCCTCGCCTTGCGAAGGCTGCCCGGTATCGCGCCGGGCCGGTGCGGCGATGGTCCGGGCGAGCAGCCTGAATTCCCCGCGCAGCTCGTCGGCGAGCAGGCTGCGATTGCGGGCGCTGTCCTCGATCAGGCGGGCAAGCAGGGCTTCTAGCGAGCGCTGGTGCGTCCTAAGGGCTTCGTCGCCGGAATTGTCCGGACGGGCCGACAGATGCTCGGTGGCGCCGCGCAGCTCTTCGGCGAGGGCTGCCCGGCCGCGCGCGCTCTCCTCGACCAGGTGCGCGAGGAGGGCCTCGATATTGCGCTGATGCGCGAGCAGGGCCGCTGTGTCGGTTCCGTCCAGCCGGCCGGTGAGCTGCCCGACGGCGCCGCGCAGCTCTTCGGAGACGGAGGCGCGGTTGCGAGCACTTTCCTCGACCAAATGGGCGAGGAGGGCTTCGATGTTGCGCTGATGCGCGAGGCCGGCCTGCCGATCGCCGCCTTCCGCACTTTCGTGAAGACGATCGACCGTGCCGGCAATCCTGTTCGATTGCTCGGCGAGCTGGGCGAGGAGGTTCTGCTGATCGCGTATCGTCTCGGTGAGCGAGCCCAGCCGATCCGCCAACGCCGCGCCGGCGGCTGTCGCTGCTTCCCGATTGGCTTCGCCGCGTCGAAGCGAGCGGATCAGTTCATCGAGGCCTTCGGCGGTATGCTCGAGCACGGCTTCGGCATAGGCCGGCACGCCCTGCTCGCCTTCGCCCTGCAGGCCGCCGCGGGAAACGCGGGTGGCGCTGGCGAGCCATTCCTCGAGTTCGATGTGGAAGCGCCCTTGCGCCTGGCTCGCCTGGAGTTCGAGGAAACCCAGCACCAGAGAGCCCGAAAGGCCGAACAGCGACGCGCCGAAGGCGGTCGCCATGCCCTTGAGCGGACCATCGATGCTGGCCTTCAGCTTGGCGAACATCTGCACGGCGTCGCCTGCGGTCACCTGCAGGCCGGAGATGGCATCGGCTACGGCGCCGATCGTTTCCAGCAATCCCCAGAACGTGCCGAGCAGGCCCAGGAAGATCAGCAGGCCGATCATGTAGCGGGTGAGGTCGCGCCGTTCGTCGAGGCGTGTGGCGATACCGTCGAGCATCGCGCGCGTGGCCGTCGGCGAGAGGCGGAAACTGTCCTGGCCTTTGCCCAGCATCGCCGCCATCGGCGACAGCAGATTGATGGACTGCGTCTCGAGCGGTGGTGCGTCGCGCTCGCGGCCCTGGAACCGCCGCAGCCATAGCACCTCCGGCCGCAGCGAGATCACTTGCCGCATCACCACGAGGATGCCCAGCACCAGCACACCCAGGATCACGCCATTCAGGATCGGCGTGTTCAGGAACACCCGCAGCAGGTCGTGGCGCAGGACATAGGCGAGCGCCGCTACGGCCACGAGAAACAGCACCATGCGGACAAGATACGGCAGCGGGCTACTCAACTTGTGGTCCGCGAGGGAACGGTCCTGGTCGATCATGAGTTCGGCACCAGGATATCGACGCGTTCGCTTCCGCCGCCCCTGCTGTCGCCGCCAAAGGCGCCGACCTCGATGCGGGTCTTGATACCCTTGTCGATGAGGTAGCTGCGAACCACCAGCGCGCGGGCGAGCGAGACCTTGCGGCTGTCCGGATCGCCACTGCCGGCGTAGGCGCGGATCTCGATCAGGCGAGGTCTGCGATCGCCGAGGTTCTTGGCCAGGCGATCAAGATCGACCTTCGCGTCGTTGCTGAGGACGGCCGACTGGCTAGTGAACGCAATGGTGGCCGCCACGCTGCTGTTGGGCAGGATGGGTGGCGTAGATGGCTCCATCGGGCGGGTCGGCGCGACAGCCGCCGACCGGACAGGCGGCGTCTGGGCTGTCTCCGGCGGAGACGGTGCGGGTGGCGACGTCGAGCGCGTCGTAGCGGCAATCGCGGCCGCCGCGGCCGGCGACGGCGATGGAGAGGGCGTGGCCGGTGGAGTTGGGGCCGCCGCCGGTGGGGCGGGCGTTACGGCAGCCATCTGACCCGGCGTGGCCGACGATGGCGGCGTAACGGCCGGCGGTGGTCGCGTCGTCGCTGGTGGCGCCGGCAACGTCGCCGGCAGGGCGGGCGCTGCGGCAGCCGCCGGTGCTG
>JAQSDW010000044.1:8929-60876 GCA_029946105.1 Reyranella sp.
GCCGCCGGTGCTGCGGCCGGCGGGGTGCGCGTTACTGTCGGCGGAATCGGCGTCGCAGCGGCCAGTGGTGTTGGCGTGGCCGCGGACGGAGAGCGGGCCGCAAACTCGGCGCGCGTGATCACAGGCGGCGGGGGCGGAATGGTGACCGTCATTTGAGTCGGTGCAGGCGGTGTTGCGGCCGGCGGCGGTGCATAGCTGCGGCGCGAGGGTGGCGCGTTGCCAAGTTCGGGAATGGCCACGATCCGGCTCTCGATCGGCCCGGGTGGCGGCGCTGGCAGATAAGCGCCGGGATTGTAGCTGTACACGGACGCCGGCACGCCGGCCGAAACGGGCACCGACACGGCGGCGAGGGGATAGGCGGCAACTGCCTTGCCGCCCTGCCAGGGGTTGAACGCCGGTCCGCCGCCGGGACCAACAGTGTCGACGATCGGATAGGCCGCCTGCGGGCCATACTGCGGCACCGGCCCGCCCGGCAGGCCGATGCCGGAGTAGGGATTGAAAGCCGTGACGTTTGCTCCCTGGGCGAAAGCCTGGACGGCGCCGAAGCCGAGGATGGCAATGGTCAGACTGCACACGGCGACCGAAGACGTTGGCATAACCGATTGCCTTTCAAAGCATTTGGCGAGTCGACACAGTCCGCAACTGGGCGCGCGTTGGCGGCCGGAGGATAGCCAATGGAAGCCCCCCGCTCAACCTGCTGGCGGTCGGAACACGACGCCTTCGAGTGACGAAGCGATCGTCTCCCTATGCAGGTGCGTCACACCTCCTACACTACATATTGCTCTTTTTGCATGGAGTTCGGCATGGACTTGAAGGAGTTGCGGGCGTTCTGCAGCGTGGCGGCGGGTGGCGGTTTCAGCCGTGCCGCGGCAGCGCTGGGCGTGGCGCAGTCAGTATTGAGCCGGCAGGTCTCGGCGCTCGAGGCGGAGTTGGGCGGCCGTCTGTTTCACCGCACGGGGCGGGGCGTGCTGCCGACGGAACTCGGCCTTGCGTTGCTGCCGCGCGCCAAGTCCGTGCTGGCCGAGTCGGAGCAATTGGTGGTTGAAGCCAGCGGCATGCGTGGCAGCCCGGTCGGCAGCGTCGATCTCGGCGTCGTCCCTGGCTGGGCGCAACCGTTGATCAGCACGCTCTGTTCCCGCGTGTTGCGCGACTATCCGCGGGTTCGGCTGCGTGTCCACGAGGCTTATAGCGGCCAGGTCGAGGAGTGGGTGGCGACCGGCCGGGTCGAGGTCGCGATCTTCAATCGCTACTGCCGAGGCGCCGTGCGCGGTGCCGAGCCGCTGATGCGCGGCGACATGATGCTGGTGGGCCCGCGGGGGCACACAGCGCTCCGCCACAAGGACGTGCCGTTCCGCGCCCTTGAGGGCGTGGCGCTCGCCGCGCCGGTGTGGCCGAACGGGCTCACCTCCGTGATGGTCGAGCATGCGGCGCGTCAGAGCATCAGCCTCAACTTCGTGATGGAGGGCAGTTCCTCGGCGATCCTGCGCGAAGCAGTGGCGCGCAGCGGCCTTTGCACCGTCTTCCCCCGCGGCTTCACCGAGCGCGAGATGGCGGGGCCGCTGTTCGCGGCGTCGCGGATCGTGAAGCCGGCGATCGAGCAGACGACATGGCTCGCCGTTGGCACCCACCGGCCGGCATCGCTTGCCGTGCGCACGGTGGCCCGCCTGGTGCGGGAGATATTGAAGACGAACTAGAGAGATTCGGCGGGGCGGCTGCCGGTCAGAATCTCGACCATCGAGTCGCGCAGGCCGGCATTGCTGGCCAGAATCGAAGGGCCGCCCAATACGTAGGGGTTGCCCGAGATGTCGCCCACGAAGCCGCCCGCTTCGCGCACCAGCAGAAGGCCGGCGGCGACATCCCACGGCGCGAGGCCAAATTCGAAATGGGCATCGAAGCGGCCGGCGGCCACAAAGGCGAGGTCGAGGGCGGCGGCGCCCCAGCGGCGGACACCGGCGGTGCGCTCCATCACGGCGGCGAGCTTGGGAACGTAGTCGGCATGACCACTCTTGCCGATGTGAAGTAGGCCGGTACCGACCAGGGCACGGGCAGGATCCTTGCGGCCCGACACGCGCAGCCGGCGCGAACGGGCGGCCGGCGTGTCGACGTAGGCGCCGTTGCCCTTCTCTGCCCAGAACAGTTCGTCGGATATCGGCTGATAGACGACACCGGCGATGATCTCGCCGTCGCGTTCGAGGCCGATCGAAATGGCGAAATGCGGCACGCCATGGAGGAAGTTGGTCGTCCCGTCGAGTGGATCGACAATCCAACGATTGCGGCCGTCACCCTTGATCTCGGTGCCCTCTTCGCCGAGGAAGCCGTATTCCGGCCGCGTCTTCAGCAATTCGGTGCGCAGCACACGCTCGGCTTTGATGTCGGCATGGCTGACGAAATCGCCCGGACCCTTTTCGGAGATCTGCAGGTGCTCGACCTCGCCGAAATCGCGCTTCAGGTTCTTGGCCGCAGCGAAGGCGGCCCGGATCATCACGGTGACGGTGGCCGAGCGTGGCGCGAGCGAACGGCGCTCGGGCGGACCCGACCGTTCGCGGCCCGGCGCCATCGGCGCGCGGCCGACACGTGCGACGGGGCTGTCGCCGAAGGAGCGGTCTCTGGGAGGGCGATCGGTGGGGAGGGCCACGATTCTACTTATCCTTGGGTGCGATCAGTCCTTGGCGCGTTCCATGTAGCTGCCATCCTCGGTGTTGATCACGAGGCGCGTGCCAACGCCGATATGCGGCGGCACCATCACGCGGATACCGCCCTCGACGACCGCGGGCTTGTACGACGAGGAGGCCGACTGGCCCTTGACCACGGCATCGGCCTCGATGACGGCGAGCGTCACGCTCTTAGGCAGTTCGATGCCGACCGGCGTACCTTCGTAGAGCGAGACGGAGACTTCCATGCCGTCCTGGAGGAAGCGGGCGAGATCGGCGTCGAGCACGTCGGCGCCAACCGACAACTGCTCGAAGTTTTCCTTGTCCATGAACGTGTAGCCGTTCTCGTCCTTGAACAGGAAGGTGCACTCGCGATCGTCGATATGGACATGTTCGATCGTTTCGCCGGAGCGGAAACGTTCCTGCAACTTGTTGCCCTCGCGCAGCGCCTTGGCCTCGATGGCCACGAACGCGCCCCCCTTGCCGGGGCTGATGTGTTCGACCTTGGACGCTACCCAGAGCTTGCCGTTGTATTCGATGACGTTGCCGGCGCGAATGGAATTGACGGGAACTTTCATGGGCTTACCGGGTCTCGTCGCAGGTTTGGATGAATGGAATTCGGCCTCGTCCGCAGGGCGCGGGCCGAGGCCGACGGGCGGCCTTCTATCAAAGGCGGCGGGGCGCCGCAACCGGGCCTCACAGCCCGCGGTGCCTTCAGAGGCCCAGTTCGACCTGCTTCTTCTTCGGCAGGGCTGCGGCAATCACGGCGTGCGCCCGTTTGAGGTAGGCCCTGAGTTCAGGGGGCGTCAGGATCTTGGGGTCATCCAGCGCCACCCACTTGGCGCGCGCCAGATAGGGTGCCGGACGAAAACCCTCGGCGTGCGAGAGCGCCTCGTAGTGCTCGGGCGGGCACTTGAAGCAGACCCTGCCGACCGAATGGTCGGGCGGAGCGATCAGGCAGAACATCTTGCCGCCCACCTTGAAGACGATGACGCCCTCCCATTGCACGGTGCGGGTCGCTGAGGGCAGCTTGCCGCAGTAGGCGTCGATCTGTTTGGGCGTCATGCCGTCACCCTACACGGCGTCCGCGGCGCGTGCGATGGTCGGGCATGACCGAATGGCGCCCCGACAAGCTCAGCCGACGCCTGCCGCATCTGGCGGCGCGTGCGCGCCTGCAGGCGGCGATGCGGCGGTGGTTCGCCGGCGAGAATTTCGTCGAGGTCGAAACGCCGATCCTGCAGGTGGCGCCTGGCGCCGAGGTTCATCTCTCGGGCTTCGTCACGGAATGGGAGCTGCCCGACGGCGAGGAGCGCGAGCGCTGGCTGCACAGCTCGCCCGAGTTCGCGATGAAGAAGCTTTTGGCCGGCGGCATCCCGAAGCTGTTCCAGTTCGCGCGTGTGTTCCGCAACGCCGAGGGCTCGGCGCTGCATCATCCCGAATTTACCATGCTGGAATGGTATCGCGCCGGGGCGGGCTACGAGGCCGTCATGGCCGACTGCGCGGCGTTGCTGGCGCTCACCGGCGTCGAGGAATTACGTTGGGAGGACCGTCGCTGCGATCCCCGGGCCGAGCCCGAGCGCCTGACCGTGGCCGAGGCTTTCGAGCGTTACGCCGGCGTCGACCTGTTGGCGACCGTCGGCAGCGCCGAGCGCCTCTCCCATGCTTCCGGCATGGCGATGCATGCCGGTGACAGTTGGGACGACGTCTTCTTCCGCGTCATGTTCGATAAGATCGAAAAGCGTCTCGGCATGGGCCGACCGACCATTCTCTGCGAATACCCGATCTCGATGGCTGCGCTCGCGCGCGCCAAGCCGGGCGATCCGCGCGTGGCCGAGCGCTTTGAACTCTATGCCTGCGGCGTCGAACTCGCCAACGCCTTCGGTGAGCTCATCGATCCTGTCGTCCAGCGGACGCGGCTCGAAGCCGACATGGACGAGAAGGAGCGCCTCTATGGCCTACGCTGGCCGGTCGACGACGATTTCCTGGCGGCTCTCGACCATGGCCTGCCGGACTGCGCTGGCGTGGCGCTGGGCTTCGACCGGCTGGTGATGTTGGCGTCAGGGGCATCGCATATCGAGGATGTGCTCTGGCTACCGGTCCGCTGAGAAGACCTCGTTGAAGGCGCGGACGGCGGCTTCGGGGCCATCCTTGTGGTTCCACACGCCGCCGGCGACGGCCAGGAAATCCGCGCCGGCCGCGATCACCGGCCGGCAATTCTCGACCGTGATGCCGCCGATGGCCACACACGGGATCTCGAACAGCTCGCTCCACCACTCGATGATTTCCAGCGACGCCGGCGTGGTCACGGTCTTGGTGTTCGATGCAAAGAAGGCGCCAAAGGCCACGTAGTCGGCGCCGGCTTCGGCCGCTTCCATGGCGAGGTCGCGCGAGGCCTTGCAGGTGACGCCGACCTGGCGCTGGGGGCCGACGATGCGGCGCGCCTCGACATAGGACATGTCGTCTTGCCCGACATGGACGCCGTCGCAATCGAGCTTCACCGCGAGGTCGGGCCGGTCGTTCATGACGAAGGCCACGTCGCGCTGCTGGCAGACCGGGCGGAGGGTGTCGGCGACACGGGCAATCGCGTCGTCGTCGATGTTCTTCAGGCGGAGCTGGAAAGCGGCAACGTCACCGCCATTCAATGCCGCGCGCAGATCGTCGGCGAAGATCGTGGGATGCTCGATGCGTTCGGGAGAGATGAGGTAGAGGCGGGTCATTTGAGTCGGGCATGGTTTATTCGGTCTCCGCCGTGCCGTCGAGTCGGCTGACCGCCGTCGGTCCTGCAGAAACTTGTCGTTGTCCCCACCCGAGGGATGGTCTAATGGCCCCAATCTGTCGAGCGGGTGATTGTGAGCGAAGCCAAGCCAACGAAGACTGCCTTGCTGGTGTTGGCATTGACCATCGCAGGCCTGCTGGTGGGCATCGAGGTCGCGGCCTACCTGACCGTCCCGGGAATTGCCATGTCGTCCGAGGGCGATGCCCTGGTCGTCTTCGATCCCGAGATCGGCGTGATCCCCAATCCCAACTCGCACAACAGGCGCATCTATCCCGCCATCAAGGATCGGAAGGCGTTCGCCTTCGATGTCTATACCAACGATCGTGGCGCCCGCGTCGACGAGCCCGGCGAGCGGAGCCCGGCCCGCGTCGACATCCTCACGGTCGGCGATTCATTCACTTGGGGGTATCATCTCGAAAATCCACAGACTTATGCGAGCACGCTCGGACGGAAACTCCAGGCGAGTGTCTCCAATCTCGCCATGGCGAGTTATGGCACCACGCAATCGCTGCAGATCCTGCGGCGAAACCGCGATCTCGCGCCCAAGCTGATCGTCTATGGAATGATCGCCCATCATTTCGAGCGCAATGTCATGCCGTGCGCGCCATCGTACTATCCGTTCTGCCTCGATGTTTCCCATGTCGTGTCGGACGAGCAGGGCAGACCGAGGATCGCCCCACCGTGGAGCAACGGGGTGCGGCGTCTTCAGCAACAGCTCTCGGGCGACTACCACAATCCGGTCAGCTGGCTGACGCATGGCATCGACGTCATCCAGGGCCGGGTCGAATACGCGTGGGCCTCGTTCGACGAGGCGGACGAGGCAAGGAAGGACCACGCCATGTCATTCCTCCTGCGCGAGATGGAGCGCACCGCAGCCGAGATGGACACCCAGCTGCTCGTCGTCTACCTCCCCACGAACTATTGGGGCCCGCCGCCCGGACTGGCGCGTGTCATCGGCAATATCCGGCTGCTCGATCTGACCGGTAGCTTCCAGCGCAACAAGGAAGCCGGCGGGCCGGATCCCTACATCGTGGGCGACGGTCACCCAAGTGCCGCCGGAAACGCGCTGATCGCGAGCGAGATCGCGAAGTACATCCACCGCGAAGGGCTGTTCGACTAGCTGCGGGCTTGCGCCCGGTAGTTGGAGGCGACGCGCTTGGCCGTACTGGTCAGGGCACGCGCAACTCTGTCGCCGGGCCAATGCCGAACTGGTGCGTCAATGCGCCCACGGTGCCGTCTGAGCGGTAAAGATTGCCCGTCATCCGGTTGGCGGGAGCAGGAAGCGGCTTTCATCGACGCGTTCGGCACTGAATTGCATCGTGGGACGGCCGTTTTCCAGCGGTCGGATATCTCTCGTCACATCTTTATTTTCCCCAGCACTGTTCGGCTCTCTTGACATATTGCACCGACGATGAATATTACAGTTTAGGTGCATATATTGGAGGATGCTTTGAGCGTGTTTGGGGGGCTTGTTCGTTTTGAGCTGCCGATGCGGGGTGTTGCCACGATGGTGCCGACGCTAGTTGCCGTAATCATTGCCTTGGCGTCGCCGCCGGCGCTGTCGCAAGGCGCAATGGTTGGGGGTGTGCCGATGGCGCCTCAGCCTCGCGTGGCCCCGGAAGCGAAGGTCAACACAGACCCTTCGCCGTGGTCTGCTTCGACGCCCCTGTCGGGCGTGGGGGCTACGTTGACGGATCCGTCAGGCGGTCGCACGAGGCGGGCCGTCAGCAACCGAGAGGGCACCCTGTCGCTGGGATCCTTGCCTCAAGGGACTTACGACATCGCCATCGAACTGCCACGCATGGGCACGAACCAAGAGCGCCAGCATGTGCTGGTCGGAGTGCTGGTGCCGACGGCGCAGACCCTTGTCGGCACGACAACGTCGGTTGTCTCGCTGAAAGGAAAAGTGAGAGTCGTCGTCGGACCGAACGGCGAACCGCGGATGGTTTCCTCGGCCGTCGGCGGTGTCGCTCATGAAGAGGCGTGGGATGCGAACAAATTCGGAGCGGTCGGTGGCCGCGATGTACGGCTGGTTTTCATGCAGCCTTTGATCGCGCAGCCTCAGCAATAGAGATTCGATCTCGGCCCAGTTCAGCAGGGGTCGGAGAACAACTCAGGCCGCGGATTTGCTTCGCGGCCAACCACGCTCAAATCGTACCCAAAAAGACTAAGGGCCCAGCCTGTGGCGGCCGGGCCCTCGTCGTGCGCTCCAATATTGTCTTGTGCGAGTATCTACATCTTGCCCTGATAGATGCTGATGATCTTGTCGAGCATGTCGAGCGCATCGGCGCGCGGGCGCTGGAAGGTGTTGCGGCCGATGATCGAGCCGTTGGCGCCACCGTCGCGCAGGCCACGCACTTCGGAGAATAGGCCTTCCAGGTCCTTGGCTTCACCACCGGAGAACACGACGATGCGGCGGCCGTTGAAGGTCGCCTGCATCACGTGCTTGATGCGCGCCGCCAGCGTCGAGGTGTCGACCTTGGCCTTCTCGTAGGCGGCCTTGGCCTCGGGCTGCCACAGCACGTTGGTCGGCGGCTTCACCTTGATGATGTGGGCGCCGAGCAGGGCCGCCATGTGGGCGGCGTAGGCGCAGACGTCGAGCGCCGTCTCGCCCGCCTTGTCGAGCTTGCCGCCGCGCGGGTACGACCACATGACAACAGCGAGGCCGACTGACTTGGCCTCCTCCGCCATCTCGCGGATCTCTTCCATCAACTCGTACTGGTCTTCCGAGCCCGGATAGATCGTGAAGCCGATCGCGGAGCAGCCGAGCTTCAGCGCGTCCATCACCGAGGCGGTGACCGCCTGGTCCTTGTTGGTCGAGAGCGAGTTGGCGCTGTTGACCTTGAGGATGGTCGGGATCGCACCGGCGAAGGTGTCGGCACCGGCCTCGAGCGGGCCGAGGGGCGCCGCATAGGCGTTCAGGCCGGCGTCGATGGCGAGCTGGTAGTGATAGTGGGGATCGTAGGCGTCCGGGTTGGGAGCGAAGGAGCGGGCGGGGCCGTGCTCGAAACCCTGGTCGACCGGCAGGATCACCACCTTGCCCGAACCGCCCAGGCGGCCGTGCATCAGGATACGCGCGAGGTTGCCCTTGGTGCCGGGATTGTCACTCTCGTAGTTGTCGAGGATCTTCTTGACGGTGCGGGTGATCTTCACGTCCGGACTCCCATTTGATCCATTTTTGCCTGACCGCGCCGGTGATAGCGGTGCCGGAGGGCCGGTTCAAGTCCCGGAGTGTTCGACTACCCGCCACGTCGTTGACCCCGACGCGGAGCTGTGGACAGGTTGAGGCCGCCCCTCCAGGCCACAACGCGGCTGGCGAAACGGATAAGGAAGTGTCGGTGCAGCCTCAATCGCCAGTGTCGTTCGCGGCGCGCCTGCCGTTCTTCTTTGGTTGGGTGCTCATCGTGGTCGCCTTCCTGACCGTGGCGGTGAGCGTGACTGCCCGCACTGCCTTCTCGCTGATGTTTCCGCCCATCGTCGACGAGTTTGGCTGGGATCGCGGCCTGGCGGCCGGCGCGTTTTCCTTCGGTTTCCTGGTGTCCGCCGTGATCAGCCCGGTCGTCGGCCGCGTCATGGACAGGCGCGGACCGCGCTTCGTGATCGAGATCGGTGTCGTGCTGATGGCAGCGGGCTTGCTCGGTGCCACGATGATCGGCGCGCCGTGGCAACTCTACGCCACGCTCGGCCTGCTGGTTGGGGCGGGCGCTAACTGCATGAGCTTCTCGGTGCAGTCCCAGTATCTGCCGAACTGGTTCGTGCGCCGCCGTGCGCTCGCGATCGGGCTTGCGTTTTCCGGAGTGGGAGTCGGCGCGATCCTGATCCTGCCGTGGCTGCAGTCCATCATCCTGACGGAAGGCTGGCGCAGCGCCTGCTGGGCGCTCGGCCTGATGACGCTTTGCGTGCTGTTGCCGATCAACCTGATCGTGACCAAGCGGCCGCAGGATCTCGGCTTGCTGCCCGACGGTGCGAAGGAAGCCGGCGCCGCTGCCGCGCGCCGGGCGGCGGCCATCGTCGATCCGCATTGGGCCGCGATCGAGTGGACCGTCGCCAAGGCGATCCGCACACGCCGTTTCTGGTGGCTCTGTATCGGCTTCTTCTGCGGGGGTTATGCCTGGTACGCCGTCCAGGTCCACCAGACGAAGTACCTCGTCGAGATCGGCTTCAGCCCGATGGAGGCGGCGTGGTCGTTGGGCCTCGTGGCGATGGTGGGTATTCCGGGTCAAATCCTGCTCGGAGCCCTGTCCGATCGCATCGGCCGCGAGATTGTCTGGACCATCGCCGCGGCAGGGTTCGCGATCTGCTACGCAGCCTTGCTGGCCCTTGCTGCCGGGCCCTCGCAATCGCTGCTTTATCTCATGGTCCTGTCGCAGGGCATGCTGGGATATTCTTTCACGAGCCTGATCGGTGCGGTGGTGGCCGAGATCTTCGAAGGCCCGCATTTCGGCTCGATCTTCAGCCTGATCATGGTCTCGCTGCTGGTCGGTGGCGCGGTCGGACCTTGGGTGACCGGTGTGCTGTACGACATCGAGGGCACCTACACCGTGGCATTCGTCGTGGCGTTGTGCTTCAGCGTGCTGGGCGCTGCCTCGATCTGGTTCGCGGCGCCCGGCAAGGTCCGCATGGTCGCCGGGCGCGCGGCCAGATCCTGAATGAGGACCTGAACGCTACTCGTTCAGACCCTTGCCGTTGTAGGGGTGCGTTGCCTTCCAGTGCTTGGCGATGTCGATGCGGCGGGTCACCCAGACGCCATGGTGCTTCTGGACGTAATCCAGGAACCGCCAAAGGCCCGCTATCCGGCCGGGATGACCGATCAGCCGCATGTGCAGGCCCACTGACATCATTTTGGGGGCCGTCGCACCCTCCTTGTAGAGCACGTCGAAGGCGTCGCGGACGAGGCTGTACCACTGGTCGGAATGGACCATGCCGGCGGCGTACTTGCCGTCGTTGTTGGTGAGCGAATAGGGCACGATCAGGTGCGGCTTGCCCTCGACGGTTTGCCAAAACGGCAGTTCCTCGCCGTAGTAATCCGAATCGTAGGTAAAGCCGCCTTCCTCGACCAGCAGGCGGCGCGTGTTGACGCTGGGGCCATAGCGGCAATACCAGCCGGCCGGGCGGTCGCCGACCGTCTGTTTCAGGGATTTGACCGCCTTCTGGATATGCTCGCGTTCCTCGGCTTCGCTCAGCTGGAAATGACGCACCCAGCGCCAGCCGTGGCAGCAGACGTCGAAAGCCGCCTTGCGAATGGCTTCCGCCGCCAGCTTGTTGCGCTCCAGCGCGAGGGCGCAACCGAACACGGTGAGTGGCATCCCACGTTCCTGGAAGGCGCGCATGACGCGCCAGAAGCCGACGCGGCTGCCGAACTCGAACATGCTCTCGCCGGCGAGGTCGCGGCCCTGCATACCGACCGACGAGGTCGAGGATTCGGTG
Source organism: Reyranella sp. (assembly GCA_029946105.1). Lineage (GTDB taxonomy): Bacteria > Pseudomonadota > Alphaproteobacteria > Reyranellales > Reyranellaceae > Reyranella. The sequence continues at coordinate 19,784 of JAQSDW010000044.1, forward strand.
AGGCCGGTCTCGGTATAGCCCTCGCCGTCCTGCATGGAGGGCTCCGAGCCTTCCTCGTAGTTCATGACGAAGTTGATCGCGATCCGGGCCCCGCCCGGCCATTTCGGATCGGGTGGGTTGGGGCCATAGCCCACGAGGTCGCGCGTCGGTTGCCAGCTCATGTCGGTCTCCTTACCAGCTCGGCGCCCATCTGCCGGGCGATGTCGGCGATCTTGTCATTGTGTTCGGCCATCGAAATCGTGCGCACGCCGGCGCGCAGGCAGGCCAGCGCGTAGCCCGGCGTGTCGCCGCAATCGACGATCAGGGTGAAAGCCACATCGGGGAATTCCTCGCGCGCCCGATCCTGGAGCGCCGCCAGATAACCGGCGCCATAGGTTGCGGCCGAGTTCTCCGGGGTCAGTAGAACCGGCGATTGTTTGGTGTCCCGTGCAGCCGTCAGCGCAGCCTTCATCTGCCGCCAGTCCCGTACCACCAATGATCCGCCCGCTGTCATGGCGGGCGATACTACTCATTCAGACCCTTGCCCGGATAGGGATGGGTCTTGATCCAGTGCCGGGCAATGTCGACGCGGCGAGTGACCCAGACGCCCGAATGCTTCTGGATATGGTCGAGGAGGCGCGCCAGGCCGGCGGCACGCGCCGGATGGCCGATCAGGCGCATGTGCAGGCCGACCGACATCATCTTCGGCGCGGTGGCGCCCTCGTGATAGAGCATGTCGAAAGCGTCTCGCACGAAGGAGAACCATTGGTCCGACGTGCCGATGGCGGCGCCGAACTGGCCGTCGTTGTTGGTGACGGAATAGGGCACGACGAGCTGCGCCTTGCCGTCGACGGTGAGCCAGAAGGGAAGCTCGTCGCCGTAATAGTCGGAATCGTAGAGGAAGCCGCCTTCCTCAACGACCAGGCGGCGCGTGTTCACGCCAGGTCCATAGCGGCAGTACCAGCCCAGCGGGCGCTCGCCGGTCATCTTCTGGATGGCGGCGATGGCCTTGCGGATGTGGTCGCGCTCCGTGGCCTCGTCCAGTTCGTAGTGCTTGATCCACCGCCAGCCGTGCGAGCAGACGTCAAAGCCCGACTTTGCGATGGCGGCGGATGCTTCGGGATTGCGCTCCAGGGCGAGGCCGCAGCCGAAGATCGTCATCGGCAGGTCGCGCTCCTGGAAAAGTCGCATCAACCGCCAGAAACCGACGCGGCTGCCGTATTCGAACAAGCCTTCGGCGGCGAGGTCGCGGCCTTGGATGGACTGGCCCATGCGCGAGGCATCGCTGAGGCCGATCTCGGTGTGGCCCTCGCCATCCTGCATGGAAGGCTCCGAGCCTTCCTCGTAGTTCATCACGAAGTTCACCGCGATACGTGCGCCGTTGGGCCACTTTGGATCCGGTGGGTTGGCGCCGTAGCCGATGAAGTCGCGGCGAACGTCGTAAGGCATCGCAGGTTCTCCGGTCAGGGAATGCGGATGGTGAAGGGCCGTACCGGCACGAATTCCTCGTCGCCCTTGCCGCCGTCGCGCCACATGAAGACGGCGAAGCGGCCAGGCCGGTCGAGCACGGTGAGGCCGTGGTGCCAGGTGTTGGCGCGGTAGGTGACGCCCTGCTTGCCGGTGGCGATGAAGGCCGTGACGCCCGCGAGATCTGGGCCGCCTGCCGTGGCATGTGGCGCCACGACGATCAGCCAACGGCCGACGTCGAGCGGCATGAAGGTCTGCGAAGAAAATTCGTGGCGCTCCAGCAGGTCGGCCTTCAAGGGCCGGTCCGCGGTCTCGACCTTCAGGCTGACCGAGAGGCTCGCGTGAGCGGTGGGACGCAGATTGCCCAGGGCATCCTCGTAGTAGGTGCGGCCGGCGACGTCGGGCACGTCGATCACGTCGCCGAACGGCGCGAAGGCTTCCTGGGTCAAGGGCTGCGGGGTGATTTCCATGATGACTCTCCCTATTCGCGCATGCGGCGGGTGAGGCCCACCGTCCATTCCATGACCAGCATCAGCAGGAAGGCGGCGGTGATCAACACACCCGACACGGCGGCAATCCGGGGATCGAGCGTCGATTCCATCATGCCCCACATGCGGATCGGCAGCATGTCGGTCCGCGCGGTCGAGAGGAAGAGCGAGACCGGCACATTGTCGATCGAGGCCATGAAGGCCAGGAAGGCGCCGGCGAAGATGCCGGGCGCGATCAGCGGCAGGGTCACGCGGCGCAGCGTGTAGAGCCAACTCGCTCCCAGGCTCTGCGAGGAGTCGTTCAGCGCCGGATCGAGTTGCGAGAGGCTGGCGGCAGTCGTGCGCAGAATGAACGGCACCGTCACGATCATGTGCCCGGCGATGATCAGGTTCAGAGACGGCCTGAACCCGATCAACGTGAAGTACATCAATGCCGCCAGTCCGAAGGTGAGACCGGGCAGCACTAGCGGCGACATGAAGAAGCCGTCGGCAACGCGCGCGAGCCTGTTGCGGCTGCGGGCCAGGCCCAAAGCGGCAAGCGAGCCGAACAGGACTCCGAACGCGGTCGACCAGGCCGCGACCTCGAGCGAGTTCAGGACGGCGCGGTGGATCTGGCGTGACTTCGAGGGATCGAACAGCGCCTCGTACCATTGCAGCGAGAAGCCGGTCGGCGGGAATTTGAGCGAGCGGCCTTCGGTGAACGAGGTGCTCAGCACGATCACCACCGGCGCCACGATGATCAGCAATGCCAGTGCGGCCAGCGTGCCGATCACGAGGCCATAGGAAAGGTCGCCGAGGCTGTGCCGCCTACCCATGGACGTACCCGCCCGAGCGGCGGCCGAGCCAGGAGAGGGCGCTCACGACGGTGAGCACGGAGATCAGCAGCGCGATCGAGACCACGGCGGCGAACGGCCAGTTGAAGACGACCAGGGACTGCTGCCAGATCAGCAGCGGCAGGTAGATGAGCCGCACGCCGCCGATCACGGTCTGGGAGATGAAGGCCGTGGTCGAGCTCGCAAAGACCAGCAGGCAACCCGCCACCAGTCCGGGCATGCTGAGCGGCACGATGACGGTGAAGAGCGTGCGCCAGCGCGAAGCGCCGAGTGCCGCAGAGGCGTCGCGCAGGTTCGGGTCGAGGCGCGACATCACGCTGATCAGCGGCAGCAGCATCAGAGGCATCTCGATCTGGGTCAGCGAGATCACGAGGCCGAGCTCGGTCTGCAGCAGGCGCAGAGGCTCGGAGATGATGCCGAGGGAGAGCAGGAGCTGATTCACGACGCCCTCGCGGCCGAGCACCACGATCCAGGCGAAAGTGCGGACGACGACGGACAGCAGGAGCGGCATCACGATGACGAAGATCAGCACCTTCTGCAGGCGCGGCGGCGCGTCGAGGTAGACCAGCGCCAGCGGGTAGCCGACCAGGATGGTCGCACAAACCGTCTTGACGCCGAGCAACATCGTGTCGGCGATCACCTTGTAGCTGAAGGGGTCGCCGTAGAACTTCACCCATTGGGCGAAGCCCGGCTGCGTGATCTTGTCGTCGCTGAAGAAGCTGACGCCGACCAGCATGAGGAGCGGCGCCAGGAAGATCGCGGCGAAGGCGAGGGCGAGTGGCAGCGTGAGCTGCCACTCGGCCAGTTTGTTCACTTCGCCATTTCCTTGTTGAACTTCTCGATCCAGCCAGCGCGCAGCGGGTTGATCTTTGACCAGTCGTGCTGGATGTAGGTCGACATCTCGTCGAGGTTGGTCATCGGCAGCGACGGCGGCAGCACGACTTGCTTGTTCACCGGGATGAAGTTGTGCGGCGGCTGGACGAGCGCGTCGCCGACGGCCTTGCTGACGACGGTGTCGAAGTACTTGTAGGCATTGTCGGCTTCGGCGGCGCCCTTGGCGATGTGCATGGTGGTGAAGAAGGCCACCGCGCCACTAGCGGGCTTGACGAATTCGATGTCGACGCCGCGGCTCTTGAGGATCGCGACCGTCTGGATGTTGGTGTAGGTGATGTCGCACTGGCCCTGCTGCAGCAGGCCGGGCATGGCGGCGGGATTGCCGACCGCGGCGATCTTGGGCAGCACCTTCTTCAGCTCGACGAGAGCAGGCTCGACGTTGGTCTCCGAGCCGCCGAACGCCTTGGCGATCTCGATCAGCGACACGGTGCCGAAGGTGGTCTGGAAGCCGGTGATGCCGAGCCGCGACACCCAGGGATCGCTCAGCAAGTCCTTCCATCCCGTGGGCTTGGGCAGTTTCTTGGGATTGTAGCCGATGCCCACCACCTGGGCTCCGACGCAGATGCCCCATTCGTCGATCATGCCGGCCGGCAGATTGGGGGCGTTGCTGATCTTCCTGCCGTCGAATTTCTCGAACAGGCCGCCTTCGATGCCGGTGATGCGCGGACCAGGATCGAGCACGAAGGCGTCGAATGGCGGAGCACCGCGGGCGGCCCTCACCTTGGCGATCTGGTCGACCGCGAACAGCGGCTGCAGCTCGAGGTCGACGTCGTAGGCCTTCTTGAGTGCCGGCGCGACGACGGAGCGGTAGGCGTCTTCCCAACTTCCGGGATAGGTCGCGGCCGTGACGATGCCCTTGGCGTGGGCAAGCGAAGGGAGGAGCGAGGTACCGCCGAGCGCCGTGGCGCCGGCGAGCAGGGATCTGCGATTGAACATGGAACAATCTCCGTGGTTTCAGGTGGAACGCGGGAACAGGGTGGGACGGGCATCGGCGGCGAGCGTGCAATAGATGCGGGCCGCGTCGGCCGCTGCGGCGCGGCGCGGCTCGACGATCTTGAGCGAGGCGCCGTCGGCGGTGCGGGCCTCGTGTACGAGTTGCGCGCCGATTGGCAGGCTGAGCCCGGGCTCGATCTTCCAGGCGTTGGGGCCGGGGACCGACGAGAGCGCGAGCTGTTCCGGGCGCACCGATATCAGCACGGCCGCGCCGACACCGATCCCGGTCGGCGCGGCCAGGCTGAGGCTGGCGCCGGCATCCAAGGCCACGGTCGCCGTGCCGTTGCGGAGAGCGGCGACCTTGCCGTTCATGAGGTTGGTCGTGCCGATGAAGCCGTTGACGAACAGGGTCTGCGGCCGGTCGTAGATCGCGACCGGCGTGTCGAACTGCTCGACCTGGCCCTTGTTCATGACGGCGATGCGATCGGCGACGCTCATCGCCTCGTCCTGGTCGTGCGTCACCAGGATGGTGGTGAGGCCGAGCGTGCGCTGAAGGCGCTTGACCTCGATCTGCATGTCGAGCCGGAGGTTGCGGTCGAGGGCGGCGAACGGCTCGTCGAGCAAGAGAATGGACGGCTCGACGGCGAGGGCGCGGGCGAGCGCCACGCGCTGCTGCTGGCCGCCCGACAGCTGGCGCGGCAGGCGCTCGCGGAAACCGCCGAGTTGCACGACATCGAGGAACCGGGAGACGCGAGCCTGGACCTCGGGCCCCCGCGCGCCGCGGGCCCGCAGGCCATAGGCCACGTTCTCCGCCACGGTCATATGCGGGAAGAGAGCGTAGTTCTGGAAGACGATGCCGATGTTGCGCTGGTTGGCGGGCAGGTGGTCGATGGTGGCGCCGTCGACCCGCACGCGTCCGGCGGCCTGACGCACAAAGCCCGCGATCACGCGGAGCAGGGTGGTCTTGCCGCAGCCCGACGGCCCCAGCAGGGCCACGACCTCGCCCGGCTCGATGGCGAGCGTCACGCCATCGACGGCGAGCGCCTGGCCATAGCGGACCGTCAGGTCCTCGACGTCGAGTGTCCGGGCTGCCGGGGTCGATTGCATGCCGCGCCTCCTCGTGAAAACGAGGCAAGGGGCGTGCCAAAGGAAGGTCGGTGCGAGGTCTGGAAATATCGAAGGCGAGTGACAAGATGGCCCGTTTTGTGCACATATGAATCCAGAATGTGCACATTATTCTGCCAACCCTGACCATGGCCCAATCGCACAAGAAACCGCCGCGCAAGACACTCCGGCCGCGCAAGGGTGACGTGGCCATCGACAAGGCGGTCTACGACGCCATCCGCCGGGCCATGCTGATGGGGCGCCTGCTGCCCGGCACGAAGCTCAAGGAACCGGCTCTGGGACGGGTGCTGAATGTGAGCCGCGAGCGCGTCCGCAAGGCGCTGCATCGGCTGGTCCACGAGGGCTGGCTCGAGGCCGTGCCCAATCGAGGCACCTTCGTGCCGGCGCTGACGATCGGCGAAGTCCGCGAGATCTACGACGTGCGCACGATGCTGGAGACCGCCATCGTCGGCAGGCTTTGCGCCGAGCTTGGCACCGCCGCGGCGCAACGCCTGAAGGCGCACGTTGCCGAGGAGCGCCAGGCCGTCCGGACCGACGATCGTGTCCGCCTGTTTGGCCTCTCGGGCGAGTTCCACGTGCTGTTGGCCGAGCTTTGCCAGAACGAGCAGCTCACGAAATTGCTGCGTGGCCTGCTGACCCGCTCGACGATGCACTTCTCGCTCGCGGCTCCGGAGCGCTTTCAGAATTGCGCGGGTCCGCACGATCACGCCGACATCGTGAAGGCGATCCTGGCGCGGGATGCAAAAAAGGCGGCCAAGCTGATGCTCGACCACCTTTTGGGTCTCGTTGAGATGCAATCGGCGTGGCAGCCACCGCCGAGCCCGATGCGGCTCGAGGAGGCGTTCCGCGGGATCGCCGCTGCGAAGCGCCCGCTTTAGCCAGGCCTGCCCTTAGCCGAGCTTGCCCATGGCAACGGCGGTGTCGGACATGCGGTTGGAGAAGCCCCACTCGTTGTCGTACCAGCTCATGACGCGGACCAGCGTACCGTCCATGACCTTGGTCTGGTCCATGTGGAAGGTCGACGAGTGCGGATCGTGGTTGAAGTCGATCGAGACGTTGGGCGCGTCGGTCCAGCCCAGGATGCCCTTGAGCTGGTTGGCGGCGGCGAGTTTCACCGCCTTGTTGATCTCGGCCACATCGGTCTTGCGCGAGGCCACGAACTTGAAGTCGATCACCGAGACGTTGGGCGTCGGCACGCGGATCGACACGCCGTCGAGCTTGCCGTTCAGCTCGGGCAGCACCAGGCCCACGGCCTTGGCGGCGCCGGTCGAGGTCGGGATCATCGACAGCGCCGCAGCGCGGCCGCGGTAGAGATCCTTGTGCATGGTGTCGAGCGTCGGCTGGTCGCCGGTGTAGGCATGGATCGTGGTCATGAAGCCGTGCGTGATGCCCACGGCGTCGTTCAGGACCTTGGCGACGGGCGCCAGGCAATTGGTCGTGCACGAGGCGTTGGAGACGACCAGGTGATCCTTGGTGAGCTTGTCGTGGTTGACGCCGTAGACGACCGTGAGGTCGGCGCCGTCGGCCGGGGCAGAGACCAGCACGCGCCGGGCGCCGGCATCGATATGGGCCGAGGCCGCCTTCTTCGAGGTGAAGAAGCCGGTGCATTCGAGCGCGATATCGACGCCCATCACCTTGTGCGGCAGCTTCGAGGGATCGCGCTCGGCCGTGACCTTCATTTTGCCGCGGCCGACATCGATCGTGTCGCCGTCGACCTTCACCTCGCCGTTGAAGCGGCCGTGCACCGAGTCGAAGCGGAACAGGTGGGCATTGGTCTCGACCGGGCCGAGATCGTTGATCGCCACGACCTCGATGTCCTTGCGCCCGGATTCCATGATGGCGCGCATGACATTGCGCCCGATGCGGCCGAAGCCGTTGATAGCAACCCGAACAGCCATGTCTTTCCTCCGTTAATTTGCCAGGCGGCGTGCCTCTGCGGCGATCGCCTCGGCGGTGATGCCGAAATGCTTGTAAAGATCGGTGGCCTTGGCCGATGCGCCAAAGCCCTTCATGCCGACGAAGGCGCCCCGGCTTCCCAGCCAGCGCTCCCAGCCGAAGCTGCTCGCCGCTTCACAGGCGACGCGGACAGTACCGTCGCCGCCCAGGACAGTGCTCCGGTATGAAGCGTCCTGCGCGGCAAATAGTTCCCACGATGGCATCGAGACCACTGACGCCGCGATGCCGTCCTTGGCCAGCAGGTCGCGGGCGGTCAGCGCCAGTTGAACCTCGGAGCCCGAGGCGATCAGGCGAACGCTGGCCGAAGCATCGCCGGCGAGAATGTAGGCGCCGCGGGCGCACAGGTTTTCCTCGCCATCCTGATCATCATGAGTGCCGCGCACGGTCGGCAGGTTCTGGCGCGTGAGCGCGATGACACTGGGTGTGTGCAACGACTCGAGTGCGAGCTGCCAGCACTCCGCCGTCTCGATGGCGTCGGCCGGGCGCAGCACCCGGAGATTGGGAATGGCGCGCAGTGCCGCCAGATGCTCGACCGGCTGATGCGTCGGGCCGTCTTCGCCGAGGCCGATCGAATCGTGGGTCATCACATAGATGACGCGCAGGCCCATCAGCGCCGAGAGGCGGATGGAACCGCGGCAGTAATCGGTGAACACCAGGAACGTGCCGCCGTAGGGGATCACCCCGCCATGCAGCGCCATGCCGTTCATGGCTGCGGCCATCGCATGCTCGCGGATGCCGTAATAGATGTAGCGACCGCCGGCATCGCCGCGGGTCACCGGCTTCAGGGTGGCCGTCTTGGTGTTGTTCGAGCCGGTGAGGTCGGCCGAGCCGCCGATCGTGTCGGGAAGCAGCGGGTTGATGACCTCAAGCACTTCCTGGCTCGACTTGCGGGTGGCCCACGCCGGCTTGTCGGCGGCAGCCTTGGCCTTGAACGCCGCGATCGCCTCGCCCACGGAGGCGGGGATCTCGCCGCGCTGGCGGCGGGCGAATTCCGTCCGTTCCTCGGCGCTTACCTCCGCCAGCCGCTTGGCCCACTTGCGTCGTGCCGTCTTGCCGCGCGCGCCGATCTTTCGCCATGCCGAGAAAATCGCCTCGGGAATATCGAACGGGCCGTGGTTCCAGCCGAGCTTTTCGCGCGCGCCCGCGACCTCGTCCTTGCCGAGCGGCGAGCCGTGCGTGGCCGCGGTGCCGGCCTTGGTCGGCGCGCCGTAGCCGATCACCGTCTTGCAAGCGATCAGCGACGGCCTGTCGGTGATATTGCGCGCCTTGCGGATGGCGCGGGCGACCGCGTCGGCATCGTGGCCGTCGACCGCCAGCACGTGCCAGCCCGCGGCGGCGAAGCGCTTCTTGTGGTCCTCGGAGGTGCTGAGCGATGTGGCGCCGTCGATCGAAATACCATTGTCGTCGAACAGCACGATCAGGCGGCCGAGGCCGAGATGTCCCGCCAGTGTGATCGCCTCCTGGCCGACGCCTTCCATCAAGCAGCCGTCGCCGGCGATGACATAGGTGAAGTGGTCGACGAGGTCGCGTCCGAAGCGCTCGGCCAGCAGGCGCTCGGCGATCGCGAAGCCGACCGAATTGCCCAGGCCCTGTCCCAGCGGACCGGTCGTGGTCTCGATGCCGCTGGCGTGACCGTACTCGGGGTGGCCGGCAGTGCGACTGCCGAGTTGCCGGAAGTTTTTCAGTTCGTCGAGCGTCATGTCGGCGTAGCCGGTCAGATGCAGCAGCGCGTAGAGCAGCATCGAGCCATGGCCGGCCGACAGGATGAAGCGGTCGCGATCGGGCCAGTTGGGCTCGGACGAATCGAACTTCAGGAATTTCGAGAACAGCACGGTGGCGACATCGGCCATGCCCATCGGCATGCCGGGATGGCCCGAGTCAGCCTGCTGCACGGCGTCCATGGCGAGAGCCCTGATGGCATTCGCCATGTCACGTGGGGCGGCGGTCTGATTGGTCATTTTGTGCATACGCCGTAGGTTTTTCGGGGGCGGCGCGCAACATGCCGACCGTACTTTGGCGCGTCAATGCGCAAAACCTCGCGCGCGGCCAACATCTTGCGGCGAGCGTTGCTCCACAGGGCCTAGATGTTGACCGGTCCCGGCCCCGCAACTTATCCTTACCCGATGGAGCAGATGCAGCCGGGAGACCAACTGCGATCCGCCGGCGGGGGGGCGATGTCCAAGGCAGCCAGTGCGAAGGACCGCGTGGACAATGCGCTCAGCCGGCTGGAATCGATGGTCGAGGAGCGGTTGCGCGCCGAATCGACCCGTGCCGACGAGATGGCCAAGCGCCTCAGCAAGCTGGAACGACAGCACGACGAATTGAAGAAAGTCGCGATGGATGTCGAAGGACGGCTGGAGCGGGCGATGGAGTACATTCGCTCGCTGCTCGCCGCCGATCAGGAATAGCCGATCCACCGAGCCGTCCAACGCTGGTGATGCTTCGCCCTACGCGACGTGCCAGACTACGCGTCCCCTCGAACGCCGATAAGGCGCAAAAAAAGGAGTAGCGGACAATGCCGCAGGTATCGATTCAGATCGCCAATCGCACCTACGAGCTCGCCTGTGGCGACGGCGAGGAAGAGCGCGTCCAGGAACTCGCGGCCTATGTCGACGAAAAGGTCTGCGAACTGCGCAAGCAGCTGCCTGGTGCGCCCGAAATCAAGCTGATGATCTTCGCCTCATTGCTGCTGGCCGAGGAGAGTCGCGAAGCGCGCGGTGTCGCCAAGGCCGCCGAAAATGCGCGTGCAAGCGCCACCGACAGTGCCGAGACGCTGGCCACGGCGCTCGAGGACCTGATCACGGCCCGCGTCGACAAGATGAGCAAGAAGGTAGGCGGTGTGGCCTGAAAGCCGGCCTCGGACCTTATCGGCGAGGCGCTCATTGCGGTGCCTGCCCCGAGTGCCTAGATTGGAGGCGGGGCGGATTTCTGCGCGGCGCGTGGTTCGCTTAAAACCCCGGGGCCAATAAGAACTCCCGGGAACTGTTCCTGATTGGGATCTTGGTCCCGATCACACGGTGCCCACCTGCACTAGCAGGCCTTGGAGGTCTTACGGACTATCGGCCCATCGTGGAGCCGCCCCACTTCGATTGCCATTCCCGACATGAACCCGATCGACGCCAAACGCTCTCTGCGTACCGCCATGTTTGCCCGGCGCGGTGCCCTCTCCGAGGAGGAGCGCGACGTGGCGGCCGCCGGTCTGCTCGCCACCATGCGCCGGGAACGTCCGATCGAAACGGCCGGATTGGTGTCGGGTTTGGTGGTTTCGGGCTTCTGGCCGATCAAGGACGAGATCGACATCCGGCCGCTGATGGCCGAGCTGCATGATCAGGGCTGCCAACTGGCGCTTCCGGTGGTGCAGGGGCGGGGACTGCCGCTGCTTTTTCGTAGCTGGCGCCTGGGCGATCCGCTCGAAGCGGGTGTCTTCGGCACGCTGCAGCCCTCGGCGGAGCACAAGACGCTCGAGCCCGATGCACTGCTGGTTCCCCTGCTGGCGTGCGACGCGGAGGGCTGGCGCCTGGGCTATGGCGGCGGCTTCTACGACCGCACGCTGCTCGGCCTGCGGCAGCGGCGCAAAGTGACGGCCGTCGGCGTCGGCTTCGACGGCCAGATCGTGCCGGAAGTGCCGCATGGGCCGGACGACCAGCGCCTGGATTGGATGTTGACCGACCGGCGTGCTTGCGCCTTTGTCTAGCGCATGAAAGTTCTGTTTTGTGGTGACATCGTGGGCCGCGCCGGCCGGGATGCGGTGACCAAGGAAATCCCGCGGCTGCGCCGCGAGCTCGGGCTCGATTTCGTGGTCGTGAACGGCGAGAACGCGGCGGCGGGCTTCGGCATTACCGCGAAGATTTGCAGCGAGCTTCACGAGGCCGGAGTCGATTGCATCACCACCGGCAACCATGCCTGGGACCAGCGCGAGATCATTCCCTACATGGCCCAGGACAAGCGGCTGTTGCGGCCGATCAACTTTCCGCCTGGCACGCCGGGTTGGGGCGCCAACATGTTCCAGACCGCCCGCGGCCAGAAGATCGTCGTCATCAATGTGATGTGCCGGCTGTTCATGGACGCCCTCGACGATCCGTTCCGCGCCCTCGATGCCGAACTCGGCAAGTATGGGCTGGGCCGCTCGGCCCACTTCATCCTGGTCGACGTTCACGGCGAGGCGACCAGCGAGAAGCAGTCGGTGGGTCACTACTGCGACGGCCGCGTCTCTGCAGTATTGGGCACCCACAGCCACGTTCCCACGGCCGACTCCTGGGTGCTGCCCGGCGGCACCGCCTACCAGACCGATGTCGGCATGTGTGGTGACTACGATTCGGTGATCGGCATGAAGAAAGACGTCGCCGTCCAACGCTTCATCCGGAAAATGCCCGGCGAGCGCCTGTCGCCGGCCGAGGGCGAGGGAACTTTGTGCGCGGCACTGGTCGAAACCGACGACAAGACCGGCCTGGCCCGGTCGGTCCGGCCTCTCCGCCTGGGGGGCCGCCTACCGCCTGCCGGCTAGGTTGCAGCATCTTGTATCCCACAGGGGTCGTTCGCAGCTATTAGAAGTGTCTTAAAGACGGTCGTTGACGGCCTGTGGGGAATTCGGCATCCTCTTGATGTTAAACGATTTTTCGCTGCGTTGGCGGACTGTCTTCAAGGTTAGAGGGGGCGTCGGAATCTAGGTTCCGACGTTTTTTAGCGGGGGCTTCGGCCCCCGCCTTTTTTTGTCCGCAAGCCCGCTTGGACGGTCTCTGATCCTCCCAAAACCCACGAGAAGTGGTATAGGCGGGCCTCCAAATCACTTAATCTGGTTGTCGGGCGATGGCGGGGCATTCCCAATTCAAGAACATCATGCACCGCAAAGGGCGCCAAGACGCCCAGCGGGCCAAGATCTTCACCAAGGTCATCCGTGAAATCACCACGGCGGCGCGGCTCGGCGCGGCCGATCCCAGTGCCAACCCGCGCCTCCGCGCGGCGGTAATCGCGGCCCGCGACGCCAACATGACGCGCGACACGATCGATCGCGCCATCAAGCGCGGCTCGGGCACGGATGCGGACGCCAACTACGAGGAGGTCCGCTACGAAGGTTATGGGCCGGGCGGTGTGGCGCTGATCGTCGAGGGCTTGACCAACAACCGCAACCGCACCGCGGGCGAAGTACGGTCGAGCTTCAGCAAGTACGGCGGCAACCTCGGCGAATCCAACAGCGTGTCGTTCATGTTCGACCGCCTGGGCGAATTCCGCTTTCCGCTGTCCGTCGGCAGCGCCGACGATGTCCTCGAGAAGGCGATCGACGCCGGTGCCGACGACGTCGTGAGCGGTGAGGGCGAAGAAGGGGCGCACGAGATCTACTGCGCCCAGGACAGCTTCAATTCGGTGCGCGAGGCGCTCGAGAAATCGCTCGGGCAACCGGCGGTCGCCAAATTGACCTGGCGGCCGAAGACGACGGCGCCGGTCGACGGCGAGACGGTTCAAGCGCTGTTCACTTTGATCTCCGCGCTCGAGGACAATGACGACGTGCAGAACGTCTACGCAAATTTCGAGGCATCCGACGATGCTCTTGCGAAGTTCGCGGCCTGAAGCGTGATGCAATGAGATTGATCGGCCTCGATCCCGGTCTGCGGTTGACCGGCTGGGGCGTGATCGAGGTCGAGGGCAACCGTTTGCGGCATGTCGCGCACGGCGTCGTCAAGGTGCCGGTGGCGGGAACCTTGGCGGAGCGACTGCGGATACTGTTCGAAGGCGTGGCGGGCATCATCGAGGCGCAGCGTCCGCTGGAGGCCGCGGTCGAGGAGACCTTCGTGAACGCCAACCCAGGCTCGACCCTGAAGCTCGGCCAGGCGCGCGGCGTCGTGATGCTGGCGCCCGCTCGGGCCGGCCTGCCGGTTCACGAGTATGCGGCCAACCTGGTGAAGAAATCGGTGACCGGCGCCGGCCATGCCGACAAGCAGCAGATCGCCATGATGATCGGTCGCCTGCTGCCCGGCGTCGAGGCCACCAACGACGCCGCCGACGCGCTCGCCGTCGCAATCTGTCATGCCCATCACCGCGCCACGGCCAAGCGCATCGAGGCGGCGCTATGATCGCCAAGCTGAAGGGCGTGATCGACTCGGTCGATACCGACAGCGCGATCGTCGACGTCGGCGGCGTCGGCTATTTGGTGTCGGCGTCGGCCCGGACCCTGCGCGACCTCGTGGTCGGCACACCGGCCACGGTGCTGGTCGAGACCATCGTGCGCGAGGACGCCATCGCGCTCTACGGCTTCCTCGAGACTGCCGAACGCGACTGGTTTCGCATCCTGACGACGGTGCAGGGTGTAGGCGCGCGCGTGGCGCTGTCGATCCTCTCAACGCTCTCGCCCGACGAGATCGCCCGCGCGATCGCGGCCCAGGATCGGGCCACGCTCAGCCGGCCGGCCGGCGTCGGGCCGAAACTCGCTGCGCGCCTGGCCACCGAACTCAAGGACAAGGCGGCCGCGTTCGGCATTGCCTCGCCGGCGTCGAAGACAGCCGACGCCACGGCGGCGCCTGCTGGCTCGCTCAATGAAGACGCCGTGTCGGCCCTGGTGAACCTGGGCTATCGCCGTGTCGAGGCCTTCGGCGCGGTGGCGCGCGCGAGCCAGCGGCTGGGCGCGGAGGCCAAGCTCGATGCGGTGATCCGTGCCGGGCTGCAGGAGCTGGCCCGATGACCGATGTCCCCGATCGCCTGGTCGCGCCGAGGCGGGCCGAAGAGGACACGGCCGAACTCGCGCTGCGCCCGCAGACCCTCGACGATTTCATCGGCCAGAAGCAGGTCCGCGAGAATCTCAAGATTTTCATTCAGGCGGCCAAGACGCGCGGTGAGGCCCTCGATCATGTGCTGTTCCACGGTCCGCCCGGGCTCGGCAAGACGACGCTGGCGCAGATCGTGGCGCGCGAAATGGGCGCGGGGTTTCGCGCCACATCAGGACCGGTGATCCAGAAGGCGGGAGACCTCGCGGCGCAGCTTACCAACCTGCAGCCGCATGACGTCCTGTTCATCGACGAGATCCATCGTCTCAATCCGGCGATCGAGGAAGTGCTCTATCCCGCCATGGAGGACTTTCAGCTCGATCTGATGATCGGCGAAGGTCCTGCTGCGCGCTCGGTGCGCATCGAGCTGCCGCCGTTCACGCTGGTGGGCGCCACGACGCGATCCGGCCTGATGACCCGACCGTTGCGCGAGCGTTTCGGCATACCGCTGCGCATGGTGTTCTACGAACCGGCCGAACTCGAGACCATCGTCCAGCGTGCGGCGCGCGTGTTGAAGATGTCGCTGTCCGCGGACGGCGCGGCGGAGATCGCCAAGCGCTCGCGCGGCACGCCGCGCGTGGCCAACCGGCTGTTGCGCCGCGTGCGCGACTTCTCGGCCGTGGCGGGGCACGCGGTGGTCGACGCCAGGGTCGCCGACGATGCGCTGGTCCGGCTGGAAGTCGACGGACGGGGCCTCGACGCCATGGATCGTCGCTACCTTGCCTGCATTGCCGAGAACTACAGCGGCGGGCCGGTCGGCGCCGAAACGCTGGCGGCGGCGCTCTCCGAGCAGCGCGACGTGATCGAGGATGTGATCGAGCCCTATCTGATGCAGCTCGGCCTGCTGATGCGCACGCCGCGTGGCCGGCTGTTGTCGGAGGGCGGCTATCGTCACCTCGGCCTGGCTGTGCCCAAGGATCAGAAACGGCAACTCGACCTGCTGGCGGTAGGCGATACGGTGGAAGAAGCGTGAGCGCGCCGACCTCCGGCCATATGGCCGACGGCACCCACGTTCTGCCGCTCAGGGTTTACTACGAGGACACCGATGCCGCCGGCATCGTCTACTACGCAAACTGGTTGCGGTTCCTTGAACGCGGCCGTACCGAATTGCTGCGGATGCTCGGCCAGGAGCACAGCGCCCTGCGCGACGAGCGCGGTGTGCACTGGGTCGTCCGCCGCTGCACCATCGACTATCTGAAGCCCGCCCGGCTGGACGAGACGATCGACGTCGTCACCAGCTGCGGGGAATTGCGCGGCGCCTCGCTGGACATGCTCCAGCATGCGCGCCGCGGCGACGAAATCCTGGTCCGTGCCGAACTGATCGTCGCCTGCATGGGCGCGGCCGGTCGGCCGGTCCGCTTGCCGCCGCTTGTGCGGTCCGCTCTGGCCCAGGTCTCCGGGAGCAACCCGCCCCGCTCACGCCATATTCGGATATAAACATCTTGAACCAACGGAGAACCTAAAAATGGACGCGTTTGCGCAAACCGCCGGAGCCCCCCTCGGCGGTGGCATCGGGACGATCGACATGTCCGTCTACGGCCTGTTCATGCAGGCCGATTGGGTCGTCAAGGCGGTGATGATCGCCTTGCTGATCGCCTCGTTCTGGTCGTGGGCCATCATCTTCGAGAAGGTGCTCAGGTTGCGAACCCTCAAGCGCAGCGCACAGTCCTTCGAGGATACCTTCTGGTCCGGCATCTCGCTCGAGGACCTCTACGACCGCGTCGGCGCCAAGCCGGACGATCCGATGTCGAGCGTTTTCGCTGCCGCCATGCGCGAATGGCGTCGCTCCGTTTCCAAGGGACTGGCGACCAGCGCCACGGCGCGCGCGGCCCTGCGCCAACGTATCGAACAGGTGATGAGCGTCACCATCCAGCGTGAGATGGAGGCGATCGAGAAGCGCCTCGGCTTCCTCGCCACGGTCGGTGCCAACGCCACCTTCGTCGGTCTGTTCGGCACGGTCTGGGGCATCATGAACAGCTTCGGCCACATCGCGCAGTCGAAGAACACGTCGCTTGCCGTCGTGGCGCCGGGCATTTCCGAGGCGTTGTTCGCCACCGCCATCGGCCTGGTCGCGGCCATTCCCGCGGCGGGCGCCTACAATATTCTCTCCGGCCAAGTGCAGCGCTACAGCCACCAGCTCGAGGCCTTCGCCGGTGAGTTCATCACCATCCTGTCGCGTCAGCTCGAGGAGCAGGTCTGATGGCTGGCGTCATCCACTCCGCCGGCTCGGGCGGCGGCGGCAGTCGCTTCCGGCGCCGGCAGGCGTTCAATCCGATCGCCGACATCAACGTGACGCCGCTGGTCGACGTCATGCTGGTGTTGCTGATCATCTTCATGATCACGGCGCCGCTGCTGCAGGTCGGCGTACCGGTGGACCTTCCGAAGACGAGCGCGCAGCAGGTCGGCGGCAAGGATGAGCCGTTGGTCGTCTCGGTCAATTCCAAGGGGGAAGTGTTCCTGGGTGAGACCCCGTACGAGATCGCTGCTTTGGCGACCAAGCTGAAGGCGGTTCATGAAGAGAAACCGGACCAGCGCGTGTTCATGCGCGGCGACAAGGCCGTGGACTACGGCAAGATGATGGAAGTCATGGGCGTGGTGATCGACAGCGGCTTCCGCCAGCTCGGCCTGCTCGGCGAGCAGGCGCAGCAGCTCGGCAAGGGCGGCGGCACGGTAACGCCGGTTCCGGGGCCGGCCCCGCGCGCACCGCAAGCACCGGCAGCACAGCCGCCGGCATCGCAACCAACACCCCGCCGGTAGAGACCGGAGGTACGACGATCGATGGCCGGACGCTCTCCAACCAGCGTCGAGATGCGCACTCCGGCGATCGTGTCGGCGATGGTGCACGTCTTCGTCCTGGCGGCAGCCATCCTCAACCTCGACTTCTTCAGCCGGCCGCCGTTGATGGAGCCGGAGCCGGTGATGGTCGAGTTCGAGGCGATCGACAAGAAGGCGGCGGCACCCACGGTCGGCAATCCGCCGCCGCAGCCCAAGGACGTTCCGATCGCACAGGAGACGACCAAGGCGCCGCCGCCCAAGACGGCCGATCCGCCGCCCGTGCCGCCTCTACCCAAACCCGAGCCGGTGGTGGAAGCCAAGCCGCCGCCGCCCAAGCCGGAGGAAAAGCCCAAGGCCGAGCCTGCCAAGCCGGTCGAGGATCTGGTGGCGATGAAACCCAAGGAGCCGGAGCCGCCGAAGGTCGAGAAGCCGCCGGAGCCGCCGAAGCCTGCCGAGGTCAAGAAGCCTGAGCCGCCAAAGCCGAAGCCGCCGCCGCCCAAGCCGCAACCTCCCAAGCCCGACCGCGTTGACTCGCTTCTCGATGACATCCTCAAGAACAAGCAATCCCCAGCAAAGGTGCAGACGCCGGAGCAGCAACCCAAGCCGCCGCAGCAGGTCACGCGTCAGGCGCCTGCGGCTCCCAATCTCGCGGCCGTCGTCACGGCGAGCGAGATCGAGGGCGTGCGCCAGAAGATCAGGCCGTGCTGGAACACGCAGGGCGGCTCTCGTGACCAAGCTATGATCATTACGCTCGTCGTCGAGATGAGTCAGAACGGCACGCCGGTGAAGGCGGAGTTGCGCGAACCCGGGCGCTACAATAGCGATCCTGTCTATCGCGCCGCCGCCGATGCGGCGCACCGCGCGATCATGAATCCGCGGTGTCAGCCGTGGCCCTTGTCACCAGAAAAATTCGGCAGTTGGAAGACGATCACTTTCAATTTCGATCCACGCGACTACTGATCGATGTCACGTTATAGAGGCAACGCGCCAATGAACACGAGGTCCGACATGATGCTCCCCCGACGCCAGACGATCCTGGGCGGTGTTGCGCTGGCTGCCGGTGCAGCGGCCCCCGCTCACGCGCAACTCACCATCGACATGACCAAGCCCAGCTTCGAGCCGGTGCCGATCGCGATCGTCGACTTCAAGGGCGACAAGGTCGGCGCCGACATCGCCGGCGTCGTCCGCAACGATCTGCAGAACTCGGGCCTGTTCCGGTCGATCGCGCCCAGCGCGTTCATCCAGCAGAACATGGATCCCAATCAGCCGCCGCGCTTTCCCGATTGGCGCAGCGTCGGCGCCGCCGGCGTCGTCGTCGGCCAGGTCACGCAGGCGGGCGGCAATATCAAGGTCGATTTCCGGCTGTGGGATGTCGTGGTCGGCCAGCAGGCGACCGGGCTCTCGTTCACCAGCCAGCCCGACAAGTGGCGGCGTCTGGCGCACATCATTGCCGATGCCATCTACAAGCGCGTGACCGGCGAAGAGGGCTACTTCGACACACGCGTCGCCTACGTGGCCGAGAGCGGCCCGCTCGGCAGCCGCGTCAAGCGCATCGCCATCATGGATCAGGACGGTTTCAACACCCGCTACATCACCGATGGCAAGACGATCGCGCTCACGCCGCGCTTTTCGCCGACGCTGCAGGAAATCGTCTACATGGCGTACGGCGAAAACAATGCACCGCCGCGCGTCTACCTGCAGAACGTCGAGAGCAACCGGCGCGAGCTGCTCGGCAACTTCCCGGGCATGAGCTTCGCGCCGCGCTTTTCGCCCGACGGCACCAAGGTCGTGATGAGCATCTCGGCCGACGGCAACACCGACATCTACGAGATGGATCTGCGCGGTCGGGCGTTGCGTCGCCTGACCAGCGGGCCCGCGATCGACACTTCGCCCTGCTATTCCAACGATGGCTCCCAGATCGTCTTCAACTCCGACCGCGGCGGCACCCAGCAGCTCTATGTCATGGGCGCGGGCGGCGGCGGCGAGCGGCGCATCAGCTTCGGCACGGGCCGCTACGCGACACCTGTGTGGTCTCCACGCGGCGATTTCGTCGCCTTCACCAAGATTTCCGGCGACGGCTTCGGCATCGGCGTCATGCGGTCCGACGGCAGTGGCGAACGCATGCTGGCGAACGGCTTCCTGGTCGAGGGCCCGACCTGGGCACCGAACGGCCGCGTGCTGGCGTTCTTCCGCCAGCAGCCCAACTCGGGAGGCCGTGCGGGCTCCGTCACCCTGCATCAGATCGACATCACGGGGCGCTTCGAACGCCAGATGCCGACGCAGGGGGATGCTTCGGACCCGGCTTGGTCACCCTTGATTCCGCAGTAGCGAAGGATATTCTCTTTAGTTGTCGACCCGAGCGGATCCTGCGCCCGGGTCGATGTTGTCAGGGAGTGGAAAATAATGCGCATGATCAAGGCTTTGACAGCCATTGCGGCGATGATTCTCATCGCGGCTTGCAGCAACGACCAACAGGCGGCTGCGCCGGCAACCACGACCGTGACACCGGGCTCGGTTGCCGACTTCCGCCAGAATGTCGGGGACCGGGTATTCTTCGACACCGACCAGTCCACCATTCGCGAAGACGGCCGGCAGACGCTGAACCGTCAGGCCGAATGGCTGAAGAAGTACGGCAACTACCAGGTCACCGTCGAAGGCCATTGCGACGAGCGCGGCACGCGCGAGTACAATCTGGCGCTGGGCGAGCGCCGCGCCAATGCGGCCCGCCAGTATCTGGTCGCCCAGGGCATTCCGGCGGCCCGCATCAAGACGATCAGCTACGGCAAGGAGCGTCCGGATCCCGTCGGTTCCGACGAGGCGGCATGGGCGCGCAACCGCCGGGCCGTGACGGCTCTGCAATAAGGGGCCATCGCCACGGCGACCCTGAAACGGTTTCAATCGCCGGCCGCCCCGCGGCCGGCGTTTTCATTGGAGGCTGGGCGGTCATGCCTGAAAATGGCCGCGTTTGAATTGAAACAATCGATCGCCATGAAGAAATTGCCCTTGCGGCTCCTGATCCTCGTCGCCCTGGCGCTGCCGACGGCGGCGACTGCCCAGCGCGGCGACCCGGTCTATGTCGAGGACCGGCTCAACCAGCTGCAGCAGGCTATCTCGCTTCTCACGGGGCAGGTCGAGCAGCTGCAATATCGCACCCAGCAACTCCAGCAGCAGATGGAGAAGATGCAGGCGGATTACGAATTCCGCCTCGATCACCTTGAGAAGGGTGGCGGCGGTCGCCCGGCCGGTGCGCCGGCAGCACGCCCGACGACGCCGTCGATCGCTGCCGCGCCGTCGGGTGCCGCGCCGCCAGCCGCTGCGGCAGGCGCCGCCGATCAGGTCTACAACGACGCCTTCAAGAAGCTGCAGGACGGCGACTACGCCGGCGCCGAGAAGGGCTTCCGGGCCTTCGTGCAGCGCAATCCGCAGCATGCGCTGGCCGGCAACGCCCAGTACTGGTTGGGCGAGACCTATTATGCGCGTCGCGACTATCAGAACGCTATGACGGCCTTCGCTGAGGGCTACAAGGCCTACAAGTCGAGCCCGAAGGGGCCGGACAATCTGCTGAAGCTCGGTGTCACCCTGGCAACGCTCGGCCGCAAACCCGATGCCTGCGCGATCTTCGCGCGCTTCGCGCAGGACTATCCGCGCGCCACCGACCTGCAGAAGCGTCGGATCGAGCAGGAGCGTCAGAAGAACGGATGCGGCTGACGTCCGAAGACGCCCAGCCGGTCGATGCCCATCTGGTTGAGGCAGGCACCTTCGCACGCCTGATGGCGCCGTTCGACCCGTTCGAGACCGATCCTGTCGTCGCGGTCGCCGTTTCAGGCGGGCGGGATTCGCTGGCCCTGGCCTTGCTGACGCGCGACTGGGCGGCGGCGCGTGGCGGGCGGATCGCGGCCCTGATCGTCGACCATGGCCTGCGATCCGGATCGGACGAGGAAGCCGCTGCAACGCGGACCCTGTTGGATGGCCTCGGGATCGAGGCGGTCGTCCTTCGCTGGCTAGGCCCCAAGCCGCAAAGCGGGCTGCAGGCCGCGGCACGGACCGAACGGTATCGCCTGTTGTCCGCCGAATGCCGCCGCCGCGGCATCTTGCATCTCCTGCTGGCGCATCATGCCGACGACCAGGCTGAAACCGTGACCATGCGTGCCGCCCGCGGCAGCGGCTCCGACGGTCTTGCCGGTATGGCGGCATTGGTCGAACGCCCTGATGTGCGGTTGCTGCGCCCGTTGCTCTCGGTGCCACGGGCGCGGCTCACCGCGACGCTGCGCGCGCGCGGCGTGCCGTGGATCGACGATCCGTCGAACGCCGACCCGCGCTTCGAGCGGGCACGGCTGCGGGCGGCGGCCCCGTCGGGCACCACCGCCGCCGCCAGCGAGTATGGCGCCCGAGCCGGCGACGAGCGTCGTCTCGCCCGGGCGGCGGTCGAGACGCTGGAGTTCGACCAGCCAGGCGGCGCCGTCATCGATCGGGCTGGATTCTGCCGGTTGGACGCGGCTCTGCAGGCGAGATTGCTCAGCCGGGTCGTTCTGGCCATAGGCGGGCGCGATCATGCGCCGCGCCGTGACCGGGCAGAGCGGGCCGCGTACCGCCTCGCGGCCCCGGCGGCTCGCGGCAAATCGGGCAAGGGCCAGGATTTCACGCTATCGGCCTGCCGTTTGACGCTGCGGCAACTTCCGGTCGATCGTCGGCTACGCTGGATTGTATGGCCCGAAAGTGGCAGGAACGGACGCCAGCCCCTCGTCCCGGCTGAATTTTTCGCTTGCGGCGGGCCTGCCGCATCCCATGTAGATTGAAGCCTCATTCAACGGAAATGTGCCTGTGAACCCGTTCAATCGTAACGCTGCCCTTTGGATCGTCATCGTGCTGCTGTTGGCGCTGCTCTACAGCGTCTTTCAGGGTGGGCCGACGCGAACTGCCGCCAACACGGTCTCGTATTCCGACTTCGTGCGCGCTGTCGAACAGCGTCAGGTCCAGGACGTCCGGATCCAGGGCAACACGATCACGGGCACCTTCCGCGAGCCGCGCAGCGGCGTTCAGAAGTTCTCGACCTACGTGCCGAGCACGCCGCCCGACGAGCAGCTCATGCCGCTGCTGATCAAGAACGTCGACCGCGTCGACGCCGGGCCGGCCGAGGAGGGTGTCAATCTCGGCAGCATGTTCGTGAGCTGGCTGCCGGTGCTGGTGCTTGTCGGCGTCTACATCTTCTTCCTGCGCCAGATGCAAAGCGGCACCGGCCGTGCCATGGGCTTCGGCAAGTCGAAGGCGCGCCTGCTGACCGAGAAGCACGGACGCGTCACCTTCGACGATGTCGCCGGCATCGACGAGGCCAAGGCCGAGCTCGAGGAAATCGTCGACTTCCTGAAGGACCCGCAGAAGTTCCAGCGCCTGGGTGGCAAGATTCCCAAGGGCTGTCTCCTCGTCGGCCCGCCGGGTACCGGCAAGACGCTGCTGGCGCGCGCGATCGCGGGCGAAGCCAACGTGCCGTTCTTCACCATCTCCGGTTCCGACTTCGTCGAGATGTTCGTGGGCGTGGGTGCGTCCCGCGTGCGTGACATGTTCGAACAGGCGAAGAAGAACGCACCCTGTATCGTCTTCATCGACGAAATCGACGCCGTCGGCCGCCATCGTGGCGCTGGCCTCGGCGGCGGCAACGACGAGCGCGAGCAGACGCTCAATCAGCTGCTGGTCGAGATGGACGGCTTCGAAGCCAACGAAGGCGTGATCCTGATCGCCGCTACCAACCGTCCCGACGTGCTCGATCCGGCCCTGCTGCGGCCCGGTCGCTTCGATCGCCAGGTCGTGGTGCCGAACCCCGACGTCGGTGGCCGCGAGAAGATTCTCAAGGTCCATATGCGCAAGGTGCCGCTGGCGCCCGACGTCGATCCGCGCGTGCTCGCGCGTGGCACACCGGGCTTCTCCGGCGCCGATCTGGCGAACCTGATCAACGAGGCGGCACTGCGCGCCGCGCGCGTCGGCAAGCGCCTGGTCACCATGGCGGATTTCGAATACGCCAAGGACAAGGTGCTGATGGGCACCGAGCGCCGCTCGATGGCGATGACCAACGAGGAAAAGACGCTCACGGCCTATCACGAGGCCGGCCATGCGCTGGTCGCCCTGCATGTGCCCAAGAGCGATCCGCTGCACAAGGTCACGATCATTCCGCGTGGCCGAGCGCTGGGCGTCACCATGCAGCTGCCCGAGCGCGATCATCTCAGCCACACAAAGCAGTTCCTCGAATCACGCCTGGCGATCCTGTTCGGCGGACGCACCGCCGAGGACATCATCTTCGGACCCGAGAACGTCACGACCGGCGCTGCCAGCGACATCCAGATGGCGACTCAGACCGCGCGGGCCATGATCACGGCGTTCGGCATGTCCGACAAGCTCGGACGCGTGCGCTACCAGGCGAACGAACAGGAAGTGTTCCTGGGTCACGCGGTCACGCAGACACAGAACGTCTCCGAGGCGACCTCGCAGATCATCGACCAGGAAGTCCGCCGCCTCATCGAAGAGGCCGAAGGCCGTGCGCGTACGATCCTTACCGAGCGCCTCGACGAATTGCATAAGATCGCCAAGGCGCTGCTCGAGTACGAAACGCTGGGCACCGAGGAGATCGGCCAGGTTCTGCGCGGCGAGAAAATCATCCGTGATGACACCGGTGGCGCGGGTCCCGAACGGCGTCGCCGCGCCTCGGTCCCGACCAGCAGTGGTGGTCCGGCGCCCGGCGCCAATCCAGAGCCGCAGCCGGGCATTTGACGGCGGCCTACGCCGGTCGTCCGCTCGATCGCCCGCTTTTGATGGCGATCGTCAACGTCACACCCGATTCGTTTTCCGACGGCGGTGAACGCCTCGACCCGGCGCAGGCCATCGACGATGGTCTGCGCTTCGTCTCGGAGGGCGCCGACATCATCGATGTCGGCGGTGAGTCGACGCGGCCGGGATCACAACCGACCTCGCCTGACGACGAACTGCGGCGCATCCTGCCCGTGATCGAAGGCCTGGCGCTGCACAATGTGTGTATTTCGATCGATACGCGGCGGGCATCGATCGCGCGTGCGGCCCTCGATGCCGGCGCGCGGATCGTGAACGACGTCTCGGCCTTGCGCGACGACGAGGCGATGCTGCCGCTGGTGGCCAGCCGGGACGTCGAGGTGGTCCTGATGCATCGGCGTGGCTTGCCGGAGAATACTTTCGCAGGACTGGCCTATGTCGACGTCGTGGAAGAGGTCCGCCAGTTCCTGCTCGAGCGTGCCGCGGTGTGCCAGGCCGCGGGCGTGAAGCGGGAAAGGATCGCGCTCGATCCCGGCATCGGCTTCGGCAAGAGCGTCGCCCAGGAACTCGAGCTGATCGCCGGGGCAAGCCGGCTGGGCGATGCCGGCTATCCGGTACTGATAGGGTGCTCGCGCAAGAGCTTCATCGGCAGCCTTACCGGGGTCCCCAAGGCCCGCGACCGCGATCCGGCCTCGATCTGGCTGGCGGTCGAGGCCGCACGCCGGGGCGCCGCGATCGTTCGGGTGCACGACGTCGCCGGCACGCGGCAGGCTCTCGCCGTGTCGATGGCGATGCGATAGGCTCCGGCGCATGTCCCGCTCCCTCTTCGGTACCGACGGTGTGCGCGGTCGCGCCAACTGCGAACCCATGACGGCCGAGATCGCCATGCGTATCGGCATGGCCGCGGGACAGATGTTCAGGCAGGGTGAGCACCGCCACCGCGCCGTCATCGGCAAGGATACCCGGCTCTCCGGCTATATGATCGAGCAGGCGATAACTGCGGGCTTTCTGTCGGTCGGCGTCGATGTCCTGCTTCTGGGGCCGATCCCGACACCGGCCGTGGGCTTCCTGACGCGATCGATGCGCGCCGACATGGGCGTGATGATTTCGGCGTCGCACAATCCGTACGAGGACAACGGCATCAAGCTGTTCGGCCCCGACGGCTTCAAGCTTTCCGACGCCGTCGAAGGCAAGATCGGCGCCTTGGTCGAATCCCACTCCAGCATGCAGCTAGCGGCGCCCCGCCACATCGGCCGCGCCAAGCGACTCGACGACGTCGAGGGTCGCTACATCGAGGCGGTGAAAGCGTCGGTGGCCCGCGGTCTCGATCTCACGGGCCTCAAGATCGTCGTCGATTGCGCCAATGGTGCCGCCTACAAGGTGGCGCCCACCGTGCTGTGGGAATTGGGCGCGGAGGTTGTCCGCGTCGGTGTCTCGCCCGACGGTTTCAACATCAACGGCGGCTGCGGCTCGACGCATCCGGCGGTCCTGCAGGAGCAGGTTGTCACTCACGGGGCAAATATCGGTATCGCGCTCGACGGCGATGCCGATCGGGTGTTGCTGGTCTGCGAGCAGGGCCGGCTGATCGACGGCGACCAGCTGATGGGCACGATCGCCGATCAGTGGGCGCGCGAGGGACGGCTGGCCGGAGGCGGCGTGGTCGCCACCGTCATGTCCAATCTGGGACTGGAGCGCTACCTCTCGGCGCTTGGCCTGGCGCTGGTGCGCACGCAGGTGGGTGATCGCTACGTCCTCGAGCGGATGCGCGCCGATGGCTACAACCTGGGTGGCGAGCAGTCGGGCCATATCATCATGACCGATCACGCCACGACCGGAGACGGCCTCATGGCCGCGCTACACGCACTGTCGGCCATGATCAAGACGGGCAAGCCTGCGAGCGAGGTCTTCCATGCGTTCACGCCGGTGCCTCAACTCCTGAAGAATGTGCGCGTGGGAGATGCCAACGCGGCCATGGGCGCGGTGTCGGTCGTCAAGGCGATCGCCGCCGCCGAGCAGCGGCTCGGCAAGAACGGCCGCATCCTGGTGCGGAAGTCCGGCACCGAGCCGCTGATCCGCGTCATGGCCGAGGGCGACGATTCGGATCTCGTGCGCGCCGTGGTCGACCAGATCATCGAGGCGATCCCCCGGCAGGCGGCATGAAGGGTCGCGTTCTGATCGTTGCCGGGTCTGACTCCGGCGGCGGGGCGGGGATCCAGGCAGATATCAAGGCCGTGACCGCCATGAACGGTTTTGCCGCCACCGCGGTGACGGCACTGACGGCCCAGAACACCCGGGGCGTTCATGGCGTCGTGCCCATCGACCCCGCCTTCATCGTGCAGCAGATCGAGGTCGTCCTGGACGATATCGGGGCCGATGCCCTGAAGACCGGCATGCTGCACAGCACCGAGGTGATCGGCGCGGTGGCGGGTGCCTTCGCCCGGCTTGCGCCTTCGATTCCTCTGGTGGTCGACCCTGTCATGGTCGCCACCAAGGGTGCCCACCGCCTCCTGTTGAATGATGCTGAGGCGGCAATGCGCGATGTGCTGCTGCCAATGGCGACGCTGCTGACGCCCAATCTGCCGGAAGCGGAGGTTCTTGTTGGTTTTCCGGTTCGGGCCGAGGTCGACATGCACCGTGCCGCCGAGCACCTCGCCGGATTGGGTGCCAAAGCTGTCCTGATGAAAGGCGGCCATCTCGAAGGCGACCGCGTGA
Organism: Reyranella sp.; assembly: GCA_029946105.1. GTDB lineage: Bacteria > Pseudomonadota > Alphaproteobacteria > Reyranellales > Reyranellaceae > Reyranella. Next base: position 46,475 of record JAQSDW010000044.1, read on the forward strand.
TCGACCTGTTGTTCCACGATGGTCGCTTCGAGCGGTTCGAGGATGCGCGCATCGCCAGCCGCAATACGCACGGCACCGGCTGCACGCTGGCGTCAGCGATTGCCGCTGGCCTCGCCCAAAACATGAGCCTCAAGGATGCCGTGGCACGTGCCCGCGCCTATGTGCGTGCTGCCATCGAAACCGCGCCCGGCTTCGGCCATGGCCTCGGCCCGCTAAACCACGCCGTAACGATCAGACCGGGCTAGCGCCGATCGCCGCCGGATGGCCCGGTGTCCATTTGCCGGCTCCGGCCAGCGTGATGAAGTTCCAGAGCTCGCGGTTGAAGGCGTCCGGTTCCTCGACGTTCACGGTGTGGCCGGTCTTGGCGAACATCGCGAGCCCGGCATTCGGCAGCACGCGCTTGAGGTAGAGGCTGGGCTGCAGGCAGGGATCGTCCTCGTCGCCGCAGATGATCAGGGTCGGCAGGTCGAGCTTCTTCCACTCTTCCTCGAAGTCGTACAGCGACGGCCGCTTGCCCTGGTAGTTCTCCATGGTGTTGGCGGCGCCGACGTCGGGATGCTCGCCGAGTTGGCGGACGAACTCGGCGAAGCCACGCGGATCCTTCTGCTTGAAGCGCGAGCGCGTCGGATTGCCGATCAGGCTCTCGGCATATTTCACCATGCCCTCCGCGCGAATCTTCCCGGCCGTCGCTTGGGCATTCTTCTTGAACTGTTCGTGGCCGTCGCGGCCGGCACCCGAACCGACGCCCGCCAGGGTGAGAGACAGGGCCCGGTCGGGATAGCAGCGGCCGAAATGGGCCGTGGCGAACGCGCCTTGCGACAGTCCCACCACATGCGCCTTGGCGATCTTCAGATGGTCGAGCATGTGCCTGGCGTCATCGACGGCATGCTGCTGGGAGTACATTGCCGGGCTTTCCGGGACGTCGGAGCCTGGATAGCCGCGGAAGGAATAGGTGACGCAGCGGTGCTTGCGGGCGAAGAAGCGCATCTGCGGCTCCCAACTGCGCCAGTCGCCGCTGTACTCGTGGACGAAAAGGATGGGCGTGCCGCTGCCGATTTCCTCGTAGTAGAGTTTCACGCCATCGGGCGTCGTTGCCTGCGGCATCTCCTGCTCCGTCCTGAAATTTCTACGCGCCGAAACGTTCCAGCCGCTCCAGCACCACGGGGATCCTGTCGTCGGCGACATTGGCGAAGGCCAGCCGCACGAAGCGCTCCTGGCCGGCACCGAACATGTCGCCTGGAATCGTCAGCAGGTTCTCCTCGTCGGCCAGGCGCTTGGACACGTCGGTCGAGCGTTGGCCTGCGAACGGATGTTCCACATAGGCGAAATAGGCGCCGATGCTGACCAGCCGCCACCGGTTGGAGCGGGAGAGGCCGTCGCCCAGCATGTTGGCCCGCGCCTTCAGGGCCTCGGTGTTGCGTCTTGCCCAGGGCAGCAGGTTACGTAGGCCGTAAAGCGCTGCTTCCTGGCCGAGCCGGGGTGGGCAGATCGCGACGCAGTCCATCGCCTTCTCGATCTCCGCCATCAAGCCTCGGCCCGCTGTCACGCCGCCGACGCGATAGCCGGTCAGGGCGAAGACCTTGGAGAAGCTGTAGAGATGGACCAGCGTGCCGCGCCATTCGGGGTCGGCGAAGAGATCGTGCGGCCGCTCGCCTTCCGGCAGGAAATCCTTGTAGGTCTCGTCGAGCATGAGGGCGATTCCGCGTTGCTTGGCGAGTTCGTAGAACGCGTGGATGGTCGCGCGCGGATAGACCGCGCCGGTCGGGTTGTTGGGCGAGATGAGGACGATGGCGCGGGTACGCGGTCCGATCAGCTTCGCCGCGTCCTCGGCGTTGGGGACGCCGCCCGAGTCGGGACGGAAATCGAGCGACACGGGCTCGACGCCCTGCATGCGCAGCCACATGTCGTGATTGAAGTAGTGCGGTCGTGGCAGGATCACCTGGTCGCCGGCCTTGGCGAGGCTCATGAGCGCCAGGCAGAAGGCTTGATTGCACCCTGAGGTAATGCCGACTTCTCCCGCCGTGACGGCGGAGCCGTAGAATGCGGAGAGGTGGGCGGCATAGGCCTCGCGCAGCACAGGCAGGCCGAGGATCGGCGTGTAGCCATGCACCGCCGGATCGAGCAGCAGTTCGCCCAGATGCTTGCGCAGTTCCATCGCCGGCGGATGGCCGGGTACAGCCTGACTGAGGTCGATCAGCGGTCGCTCGGCGGAAAAGGTGCGGCCCAGCACCCAGCGCTTGGTTTCGCCGATGGGCGAGGGCTCGACGGCAGCGAGCCACGGGTTGACGGCGGGGATGCGTTGCATTTCAGACCTTGCTGCCGTCGGCGCGCTTGGCACTTGCGCTGATGTTTACTCTTGAGAACAATTCCACAGTGATTTCCTGCACGATGATTTCCTGCTGCTTCCCGCAGGGCATTCCCGGGAAGCGGCGGGAGCATCCGGGTCCCACTGCAGCCTGTCAAACTCCCGCTCCGAGCGGCCTGCTATTCGAAAATGCGTTGCTTGCGCCCTGTCTTATGCATAGCATCCGATCCAAGGCTCCAACGAGAGCCATCGCATCGCGGCGACGCGGGCAAAACGATCAGCCGTCCGATCAGGATAGCGTTTAGGAGGAAATTTATGGCTTCCAGGAAAGTCACTCGTCGTCGTTTCGTGGCCGGTACGGCCGCTCTGTCGACCGCCATGGTGGCGGCACCCTTCGTTCGTGGCGCCTATGCTGCCGGCAAGCTCTCGCTCGGCCTGTGGGACCACTGGGTTCCCGGCGCCAACAAGGCCAGCGAGGCGCTGATCAAGGAGTGGGCCGAGAAGGAAAAGGTCGATGTCACGATCGACTACATCACCTCGCAGGGCAACAAGCTGCTGCTGACTACCGCCGCGGAATCGCAGGCCAAGTCCGGTCACGACGTGCTGTCGTTCTCGACCTGGCTGCCGTCGCGCTATGCCGACCAACTGGTGTCGATGAACGACGTCATGGAGCCGCTGATCAAGCAGAACGGCGCCGTGAACGCTACCGTCGAATATCTCGGCAAGGTCGACGGCAAGTGGCTGGCCGTCCCGGCGACTATTGGCAGTCAGATCAAGGGCCCGTGCTCGCGCATCGACCTGATGAAGCAGTATGCCGGCATCGACGTACAGGCGATGTATCCGGCTGGCGCCCCCCCCAAGGCCGACGCTTGGACTTTCGATGCCTTCCTGAAGGCCGCCGAGGCTTGCCAGAAGGGCGGTCACGCCTTCGGCATCGGTCTCGGCACAACCTCCGACTCAGTCGACACGGCCGGCGCGATCTTCCACGGCTTCGGTGCGCAATTGGTGAATGCCAAGGGTGACATTACGGTCAAGAGCGACAACGTCCGGAAAGCTCTCGACTACTACAAGCGCCTGATGGCGTTCCTGCCGGAAGATGCCCCGGCATGGGACGATGCCTCGAACAACAAGTGGCTGGTCTCGGGCAAGGGCGCGCTGATCATGAACCCGCCCAGCGCCTGGGCCGTTGCCAAGCGCGACGCGCCCAAGGTCGCTGAGCAGCTCTGGACACACGGTTTCCCGGCTGGACCGGCGGGCCGCTACGCGCCGTTCCTGCCATTCTTCTGGGGCACCTGGACCTTCAGCAAGAACCAGTCGGCGGCCAAGAGCCTGTTGGTCTTCCTGAGCCAGGCGTCTTCGGCCGAGAAGTTGGTGGCGGCCAGCGGCGGCTACGACCTGCCGTCCTTCGCCAACTTCACGACGTTCAAGACCTGGGCTGAGGAAGTGCCGCCGAAGGGCACGCTCTTCCATTATCCGAACCCATACAACCACCAGGTCCTGTCGATCGCCGCGGCGCCCGCGCCGCACAAGATCGCCGAGCAGATCTACACGCAGGCCATCATGACCCAGATGGCTGTCCGCCATGCCAAGGGTGAGGCGATGGACAAGACGCTCGATTGGGCGGGTAAGGAAATCGAAGGGTTCTCGCGCAACTAGCGCGGCTCGTCGACGCGCTCTAGGGGACGCCGCCGGAAACGGCGTCCCCGCGGGTGCAACACATCGGCCAACCTCGCCGGGAGCATCCAATGGCAGACATCGCCGCCCCAAGTTCGATCGCCGGTACCGGCGATAGCCGCAGCAGCTTGCACAAGCTCATGCAGCGCAAATCGACCGTTGCCTTCCTGATGGCGCTGCCGCTGATCCTGCTGATCACGATCCTCGTCGCCTATCCGGCTGGGTACGCCGTCTACCTGGCAACCCTGAACAAAGGCATGACGCGCTTCGTCGGCTTCGGCAATTTCACATTCCTGTTCGGCCGCGACACCTTCTGGCTGGTCGTCTATCAATCCTGCCTGTTCGCCATCACCGCTGTCATCTTCAAGGCGCTGATCGGCTTCGTCGTCGCCCATTTCGTGCACAACATTCCGAGCAAGGGCCAGCGTAAGTGGCGCGGCATGCTGCTGGTGCCGTGGGTCATTCCGCCGGCCATGAGCACGCTCGCCTGGCTGTGGCTGTTCGATCCGTCCTACAGCGCCATCAACTACCTGCTGCAGCCGCTCGGCATCGATCGCATCCCCTGGACGGGCGAGGCCGGCTGGGCGCGCTTCTCGGTCATCCTGGTGAACGTCTGGATCGGTTCGCCGTTCTTCATGATCATGTATCTCGCCGCGCTCAAGTCGGTTCCCGAGCAGCTCTACGAGGCCGCCGCCATCGACGGTGCCACCTGGTGGCAGCGCATCTGGTACGTGACCCTGCCGATGATGCGCAACATCATCGCCATCACGGCGCTGTTCTCGCTGATCGTCACCTTCGCCAACTTCGACATCGTGCGCGTGTTGACGGCGGGCGGTCCTCTCAACAGTACCCACATCTTCGGGACCTGGGCGTTCCGCGTCGGCATCGAGGGCGGCGACATACCGCTCGGCGCCAGCGTGTCGCTGTTCATGGTGCCGATCCTGGCGGTCGCCGCGGCCTTCATCCTGCGCGATATCACCAAGCGGGGGAGTGAAGTCTGATGACCAACGTCGCAATCACGGACGCCCCGTCCACCCGTCCCGCCTATGGCAGCATGAGCAGCGATCGGCGCTGGGCACTGCGCTGGTCCTATTTCTTCCTGGTGCTGTTCGCCATCTTCTTCCTGATGCCGCCGATTTACATGCTGATCACCTCGCTGAAGACCAGTCAGGAGATCTCGGCTGCCGGCAATCCGTGGTGGATCTACAATCCGACCATCGAGAACTACCTCGAGCTTCTTACGCAGAACCACTACCTGACATTCTTCCGCAATTCGGCGGTCGTGGCGGTGTGCGTGGTCATCATCACCATGCTGATCAGCGTCATCGCCGCTTTCGCGCTGGCGCGGATGAAGTTCTGGGGCTCGGCAACGCTGGCGACCGGTGTCTTCCTGACCTATCTCATTCCGGAAACGCTGCTGTTCATCCCGCTGTTCAAGATGTTCGCCTGGGTCAACGAGACCTTCGACATCCAGCTCATGAACCACTGGTGGACGCTGATCATCCTCTATCCGACGCTGACGGTGCCGTTCGCCACCTGGATCATGATCGGCTATTTCGCCTCGATCCCCAAGGAGCTCGACGAGGCGGCGCTGATCGACGGTGCCACGTGGATGCAGACGCTCACCAAGATCTTCATTCCGGTGGCTCTGCCGGGCATCATTGCCGCCACCATCTTCACCTTCACGGTGGCGTGGGCGCAGTTCCTCTATCCGCTCGCCTTCACCACCTCGACGACGGAATTGGTACTGCCCGTCGGCATCATCACGACCCTGATCAAGGGTGACGTGTTCAATTGGGGTCAGATCATGACTGGCGCCTTGCTTGGCGCCGCGCCACCGCTCATCATCTACGCCTTCCTCATGGACTATTACATCGCGGGTCTGACTGCCGGCGCTACTAAAGGGTAAGGGACAATGGCTCAAGTGACGCTGCGCAAGATCATCAAGAAGTACGACGAAGTCCTCGCCGTTCGTGGAATCGATCTCGATATCGTCGACAAGGAGTTCATCGTGCTGGTCGGGCCCTCGGGCTGCGGCAAGAGCACGACGCTGCGCATGATCGCCGGACTGGAGGAGATCAGCGGTGGCGACATTGCCATCGGCGGGCATGTGGTCAACGACGTGCCGCCGAAGGACCGGGACATCGCCATGGTGTTCCAGAACTACGCGCTTTATCCGCACATGAACGTCTACGAGAACATGTCGTTCGGACTGAAGCTCAAGAAGACGCCGAAGGACGAGATCGACCGCCGCGTGAAGCAGGCGGCGCAAATCCTGGACATCACCGAACTGCTCGACCGCAAGCCCAAGCAACTCTCGGGCGGCCAGCGCCAGCGTGTCGCCATGGGCCGCGCCATCGTGCGCGATCCCAAGGTGTTCCTGTTCGACGAGCCGCTCTCCAACCTCGACGCCAAGCTGCGCGTCCAGATGCGCACCGAGATCAAGAAGGTGCACCAGAAGGTGCGTACCACCACGGTCTACGTGACCCACGACCAGGTCGAGGCAATGACCCTGGCCGACCGCGTCGTGGTGATGAACGCCGGCCTGATCGAGCAGGTCGGCACGCCGAACGATCTCTATCATTCGCCGATCACCAAGTTCGTGGCGGGCTTCATCGGCTCGCCGGCGATGAACTTCATCCCCTGCCAGCTCGAGCAGGCGGCCGGGGCGCTTAACATTCGCCTCAGCGACAAGCTTTCCTTCCCGGTGCCGGCCGACCGCACGGCGCGCTACACCAGCCAGGTCGGCAAGGCCAACCTGGTGCTGGGCCTCCGGCCCGAGCACATCGCCGAGACGCGGCCGCACACCGAGCCCAACCAGCACGATTTCGACATGATGATCGACGTCGTCGAGCCGATGGGCATGGAGACGCTGGTCTATTTCACCCTCGCCGGCGCCGAGATCTGCGGGCGGGTCAATCCCAATGCGGGAGCCGTCGCCATGCAGTCGATGAAACTGCGCGCCGACCTCAGCAACATGCATCTGATCGACGACGGCACCGGGAAGGTGCTTTAATCGTCCCTCGGAGCATCGTTTCGCAGCGTTAAGGAGACATTGATGGCTACGTTGACGGGCAAGGTCGCCTGGGTGACTGGTGCTGGCTCGGGTATTGGCCAGGCAGCGGCTGTGGCCCTTGCCAAGGAAGGTGCTGTCGTCGTCCTGACCGGCCGCCGCAAGGCGCCGCTCGATGTGACTGCGGCGGCGATCAAAAAGGCTGGCGGCAAGGCCGTGGTCAAGCCGGCCGACCTGATGAAGGCCGCCGCCGTCAGCCGCATCGCCGCCGACATCGGCATGAAGTTCGGCCGCCTCGACATCCTGGTGAACAACGCCGGCCTCAACATCGTGGAACGGAGCTGGAAGCAGCTTTCGGCCAAGGGCGTCGACGAGGTCGTGCACGGCAATCTCTCCAGCGCCTTCTACTGCACCAGCGCGGTCCTGCCGATCATGCGCAAGAACAAGGGCGGCGTGCTGATCCACACCTCTTCTATGGCCGGCCGGCAGGCGAGCCTCCTGAGCGGTCCGGCCTATTCGGCGGCCAAGCACGGCGTCGTGGCGATGAGCCACACCATCAACATGGAGGAGTGCGTCAACGGCATCCGCTCCTGCGTCGTCTGTCCGGGCGAGGTGGCGACGCCGATCCTCGACAAGCGGCCGATCCCCATCACGCCGGCCGAGCGCAAGCGCATGGCGCAGTCGGAGGATGTCGGCGACCTGATCCGCTACATCGCCTGCCTGCCGGCGCATATCGTGATCAACGAGGTCATGATCAACCCGACCTGGAACCGCAGCTACGTCGCCAACCTGCAGCGCGGCAAGGCGTGACATGCCCACTCTGATATGACCGTCACGATCAGGGCGAAGGCACTGGAAGCCTTCGTCGCGGACATCTTTGCCTTCGCCGGATGCTCCCCGGAAGAAGGTGGCCGCATCGGCCGCTATCTCGTCAGCGCCAATCTCTCGGGCCACGACAGCCACGGCGTCGTGCGCGTGCCGCGCTACGCTGCCCAGAAGAAGAACGGCACGGTGGTGCCCGACGTTACGGTCGAGGTCGTGGTCGACACGCCGGTGATCGCGGTCGTCGACGGCAAGTATGGCTTCGGCCAGACGGTGACTCCCCAGGCCGTGCGTATCGGCATCGAGAAGTGCCTCAAGAACGGCCTCTCCGCCGTAACCCTGCGCAACGCGGGCCACGTCGGCCGCGTCGGCGACTGGGCCGAGATGGCGGCCGAGGCCGGGCTGGTCTCGATCCATTTCGTCAATGCCTCGGGCAGCGTGCTGGTGGCGCCCTACGGCGGGGTCGAGCGCCGCTTCTCGACGGCGCCCTATTGCGTCGGCGTGCCGCGTCCCGGCCAGGAGCCGCTGGTCCTCGACTTCGCCACCTCGATCGTGGCGGAGGGCAAGGTGCTGGTGGCGAGCCAGGGCGGCAAGAAGGTGCCCGACGGCGCGCTGATCGGCCCCGAAGGCAAGCCCAGCGCCGATCCGCACCTGCTCTACGGCGATTTCACGCCGACCGGCCCACGCGACCACAGCAAGGGTACCGGCGCCATCCAAGCCTTCGGCGATCACAAGGGCTCCGGCCTCGCCTTCATGTGCGAGATTCTGGGCGGCTCGCTCAGCGGCAACGGCGCCACCGATCCCAAGCGCGGCCGCTTCGCCAACGGCATGCTGTCGTTCTACGTCGATCCCAAGGTCTTCGATTCATCGGGCTTCTTCCCGACCGACATCGCCAAGTACGTGGCCTTCGTAAAGAGTTCGAAGCCCACGGGCGCGGGCGGCGAGGTGCTGGTGCCGGGCGAGCCCGAGCAGCGCACGCGCACCAAGCGCCTGGCCGAGGGCGTGCCGCTGCCCGACGATACGTGGGCCGCCATCGTCGAGACGGCGCGCGGCGTCGGCCTCGACGAGCGGCGCATCCAGCTCGCGGTTTCGCCGGCGTAGTCGCGCCGGTGCCTACCGCCCAGGCGCGCCCCGGAGCTGGTGGAACGGACCGGCGATCGGATCGTCGAAGGCCAGCTTCGCGGTATAGTCCGCGTGCAGCATGCGCTGCAGGGCGGCAAGGCGGGCGCTGTCGGCGATCATGCCGGTCTCCGTCTCGAGCTGCTTCTGCTCCATGGGCCACAGCCTGACGATGAACACGTCGTAGCCGAGGTCGAGCGCGCGGTCGATCTGACGCTTGAGGTCAGCCACATGCGCCTCGGTGCTCCAGTCCGGATGGCGCAGTACTTGGCTGGTGAAGCCGATCCACTTGAATTTCGGTGTGGCCTGTGGCGCCGGCCCAAGCGCTTCGATGCCCGGTTCCGCCGGTCCCCAGTGCAGCGAGGCGTAGATCATCGACCAGTCGAAATCGTGCAGGACGAAGACGCTGCGCGCCGGGTCGGCCCGCGCCTCCAGCCGCTCGATCGCCTGCTGCCATCTGCTGTCGAGGCCGCGCAGCGGCGCCAGGCTCCAGACGTTGTAAGCGAGCAGCGCCGCTGAGAGGCCGCCGAGCGCCGCCAGGCCGTTCCGCCCCCAGCGCTGCCGGGCCGCCACCAGCACCAGCGCCCATGCCGGCGTCAGCCAGGCCATGACGTTGATCTGCATCTGCGGATCCTGCGGCTGGGAATAGAGGTTGAACACCGAGCCGGCGGCGAAGGTGACGCCGAAGACGGCGCCGAGCGCCCGGGCCCACGCCTCGTGGCGGGCGCGCCACAGCATCGGCCCGGCCACGGCGGCGATGGCCAGCATCCAGAGCGTCGCGGTATAGCGCCAGATGTCCCAGCCCGGGATGCCGGGGATCGCCGCCACGCCGGCGCCCAGCAGATAGGCCACCATGCCGTCCCACAAGTAGCCGACCTTGGGCCAGCTGAAGCCCGCCCACACCGAGCGCACGGCCTTGCCCGTCCAGATGAGATCGATCGGTCCGACTGCGCCGTTATGGCCCTGCCAGGCCGCGGCCACGACGCCCGCCATCGCCAGCATCGTGGCGAGGAACAGACCGATCCAGGCCAGCCGCATGACCAACCGCCGCTCGCAGAGCCACAGCGCCGCCAGCATCGCGGGCAGGGTGGGGAACATCAGCCGCCATTCGAACAGCCAGGCGATCGAGAACAGCGCCGCCACTGCCACGACCCGCGCCGCCGTCGGCCGCGCGAACCAGACGGCGGCCAGCGACATCGATGCGAACAGCAGCGTGTAGGAGGGCAGGATGTCCTCGTTCACGATGGCGAGGAACATCACGAAGCTGGAAGAGATGTGGAACAGCGCCGCGAGCAGCGCCACCAGCCGGTCGGCCGTGAGGGCGCGCACCATCAGATAGACCGCGCACAGGCAAAGGCTCGCGCTCAGTGCATTCAGGATGGTGATCTGCCGCCTGGGATCGCCCGCGAACACCCCCAGCAGGTCGAGCCCCCGGCAGAGCGCGCCGTAGGCCGGATAGAAGAGATAGTTCGACGGATAGAGCGCCGCGTGCCCCGGATCGACGACCCAGGGCTTCAGTTCGAGGCTCTTGAACACGCCGTTGCCGGTGAGGCCGCCCTGGGCATTGTCGAACCACAGGATGATCGCGATCAGGAGCGCGCTAATCCCAACCGCCAGCAGGACGAGATCGGCGACCCACGTCGCGGGCGCCGATTTCAAGTCGTGCTTGGTCATCATTTGACGAGGCCGGCGCGATCTCAGGTGAAGACGAACCGGGCGAAGTGCGACCCGATCGCAAGCTCGGGCAGCTGCTCCGCCGAGCGGGCTATTGCGGCAATGCGGTTGAACAGGTCGTCGCACTTGCGGTCCGTGTCCCGGACCGCTCCGAACAGACGGAGATCGAGAAGAACCTCGGCGAACCTGGGAAAGGATCCGATGATCGAAGCCAGCTTGTCGTCGCTCCAGCTGCTGGCGACATTCGTGAAGACCAGGATGGCGTTCGAATTGAACCAGGGTCCCCGGGTTAGCGGTCCCGGGGCCGGGGCGGCGGCGGGCGGTTTCGGCGCGCGCCGCCAGCGCAGGAAGCGCGACGTTGGCGGCGCTGGTTTGTCCCTCGGGATCAAGGCGTCGGGATAGCTGCCTTCGATGATCTCGTATCGCGCCTCGATTTCGGGCCAGATTTCGATCAAGGCCGCCCGCAGGTAGTGCGCCGAGGCGACGCGCTTGGGATAGTATTCGACGCCGGCCACGGTCACGCCCTTGCAGACCAGTGCACAGGCCAGGACACCAATGCCGATCCCGGCGTGAACGACCCGGTGGCCCGGGTAGCCTTCCAGCAGATATCGCGCCAGGCGCTCCTCGTACTCGATCAGTCCGCCGATCTTCTCCGTGAGGCGGCTGCCGTAGTAGTTCTGGAAGCCTGAATCCTCGAGACCATGTTTGCCCGCGATCTCCTGGAGGAGGCGGAACAGATAGCCATCGAGAAAATCCAGACTGACCGCCGGACCAAGGTTCGCCCTCATTGTCACTGCACGCTCTGTGATCTCCCTAGGCCGCAGTGAATCATCCTTCGATCCTTATCGCCAGGGATTTGGTTGGCTTTTGGGCGGGCGCTCTCAAGGTCCCGGCAAGTCGGCGCCGAACATGTTGGGAATCACCCGGACCTTGCCGTCTTCGATGTCGCGCATATTGATCATCGGCGGCGGCCCGACCGGCGTATGCGCGCTGTCTTCCCAGGCCGCCACGATCATGTTGCGCGCCGTCTCGGCGCCCATGGCAAGCCGGCCGGCCGCGAACCGGATGCCATTCGGGTTCGCGGGCGTGAAGGCGCCGTCCTTCTCGAGTCCGTAGAGGGGGCCGACCTTGGCGAGGCTCGAGCGCAGCAGATTCTTGGTCATGTCCCAGATGCCGCACTTGCAGTCGACATAGGGCCCGATCTCTGCGGCGACCGCGGCACGCGTGAGGTTGCCCCGAACGAAGTCCTCCTCGAACGTCATGTCGATGTCGGCCGTCGTATAGCCGTGCGGGTTCGGATAGGGCCCCCAGTTCTTGAAGTGGACCGACACATGCAGGGGCTGGGAGGCGTCGGCCACGAAGTGGCTCCAGATCCCGATGTCGCGCAGCGTCAGTCTCTCGCGCAGCCGGCGGTCGGCCTCGAACCAGTCGCGTTCGGCCTGTGTGCGGGCCGTCGCGGCCCCTTTAACGTCGGCGCGCCAATAGGCGAAGTCCTTGCGGATCTGCTGCCAGCCGTCGACGATCGCATAAGGCACGTAGCCCGCCTCGTACTGGGTAAAACCCTTGGCCCGCAGAAGCGTGTCGTAGTCCTTGCGCGCGGCGGGGAGGTTCTCCAGCGGCACGACGCCCATGACGGCGCCGTCGTCCGCGAGGAAGATGTAGTGGGCCGGGTCCCGGTCGGCGTCATGCGTCTCGCCCGCGCCCTTGGAGCGATCCGGTTCGCGCCCCATTGCGGCGATTTCCGCCGCCGCTTCGGGCGTGCGGACGAAGGCGGGAAGGCTGTCCGGCAGCTTGTCGATAGCGATGCCGCTGATCCACTCGTGCCCGGTCGGGCCCCAGGCGCATGCGGCGCGGGGCGCGCCGGCCAAGCCCGCGACGATGATCAACGCTGCGATTGGAAATGCCTTCATCCGGCTTCGAGCCCCCAGGGGCCGGAGAGTAGCCCACTCCCCGGATTTGGTCATGACGCGGGAGCCCGATTCCCGGCGCGTTTGCGCCCAAAGGGATGAAGGGGCCCGTCAGTAAAGGGGGCCGTCAGTAGACGGGTGCGACCTTCCACAGCTTGTCGAGGCGCGCGGCATCTTCCCTGATGCGCTCCCGCAGCAGCTGGTCGCTCTTGATGTACTTGCGGGGGTACATCGCAATCACCTGGGCGAATTCGGCCTTGCTGGCTCCCTCGGCCCGCGCCGCCGCAATCGCCTCCTTGGCGCTCTCTTCGTCCGGGCGATTGGTCGCGAAGGGCGCTGTGCCGAAGCCAAAACAACCCGAAACCAGATCCGTCCAAGCCATATATTCAGCCCCCTCAACAGGCGCACCTTCTACAGAGTCTTCCCCCTGATCACAATGCGGGGCGGCATTCCGGCCAGGGCTTGATCGAGGTTGCAGCCACGGGGTGAAAGTGCGGCTATCGTGACGCCGGGTGGGAGATTGCCGATGGTTGGACCGCAGAAGATCGCAGCCTTTTGCACGCAATGCCGGTCGCGCTGCGGCTGTCTCGCGGTCGTGGAAGACGGGCGGCTGTTGGGGATCGAGCCGATGCCGGACCACCCCACGGGCCAGGCGCTTTGTCCGAAAGGGCGGGCGGCGCCTGAACTTGTTTATCATCCCGAACGGGTGACGCGTCCTCTGCGCCGCACGCAACCCAAGGGCGCGCCCGATCCCGGCTGGCAGCCGATAAGCTGGGACGAGGCTTTGGCTGAAATCACCGCACGCCTGTCCGATATCCGCGAGACGCACGGCGCCGAACAGGTCGCCTTTTCCGTAACGACCCCGAGCGGTTCGCACGTTTCGGACTCGATCTCGTGGGTCGAACGCTTCATCCGCGCCTACGGAAGCCCGAACACCATCTACGGAACCGAAATCTGCAATTGGCACAAGGACTACGCCTCGCGCTTCACCTACGGCCACGATATCGGGACGCCGGATTTCGCCAACACCGACTGCGTGGTGCTGTGGGGCAACAATCCCACAGCGACCTGGCTGGCGCGCCAGGTGGAGATACAGAAGGGCCTGAAGAGCGGCGCGCGCATGATCGTGATCGATCCGCGGCCGACAGTGCTGGCAAAGCGCGCGACGCAGTGGCTGCGGGTGCGCCCCGGCACGGACCAGGTGGTTGCCTTGGGATTGGCGAACCTGCTGGTCTCGAGCGGGCGCTTCGATCGGGCATTTTCCGCGACGTGGACGAACGCCAGCCTGCTGGTGCGTTCCGATACCGGTCGCTTCCTGCGCGAGAGCGACATGCAGGCCGGAGGCCGGGTCGACGTTCTGTTTTCCCATGCCGGCGAGGGTGGTGGACTGCTCGCCTACGATCAAGTGTGCGGAAGCTGGGTTCTCGGAACCGGCACCGCGCCCGTCCTGCGCTGGGAGGGTACCGTCGAAACGCTGGCTGGGCCCGTCGTGTGCCACACGGCGCTCGAACTGTTCGCGCGAGCCGCCGCCGAATTCCCGCCGGAGCGCGTCGCCGAGGTGAGCGGGATCGAGCCTGGCAATCTAGCAAATGCCGCCGATATCATCGCCGGTGCCGCGTCGGTTGCCTATTATGCCTGGAACGGTGTCGGGCAGAGCGTCACGGCCACGCAGACCGATCGCGCGATTTCTATCCTTTACGCACTCACCGGAAGCTATGGCCGAAAGGGCGGCAATGTGCCCGGCGGCGCGGCGCCCTTCGTCGATATTTCCGGCCAGGACTTGCTGTCGCCGGCACAGCGCGGCAAGGCGCTCGGCCTCGCCGAACGGCCGCTCGGTCCCGGCCTTCACGGCTGGGTGACGGCACGCGATGTCTACAAGGCGGCGCTC
>JAQSDW010000045.1 GCA_029946105.1 Reyranella sp.
GGGAAATGAGTTCGACGAATCGCGCGGTGTTCAGACCTTCGCCTTTGCCGCTCGCGCGGAAGTAAAGCGAGAAAGCTGTGTGTGCCATCAGCCATCGCGGCTGGGTGGCGAAGACCGTCGCAAGTTGCGGATTGCTCTCGTAGGCCTGGACGAGCAGCCGGGACTGTTCACGGAGATGGCCGTGGAAGGCTGGATGTGCGGCGATGACGCCGGCCGTCAGGGCCTGGCGGGCGCTTTGCCAGCCGCTCCCACGGACCCACATTGCCTCGCTCGTCTGCATCTCTTCCATACGATTGTCAGGCGCCCGAACAAATTGCACCGGGATCAATCATCGCCCAGACGAGGCGGTCGAGCCACTGCGCGATCGTCGCAGAACTGGCCAAATCTGCCGGATTTTTGGCCAGTTGCGGGTGAATGTCTAAAATCGTGCGCGATACTGCTGCGGGGTGATGCCGAGACGGCGCACGAAGGCGCGGCGCAGCGTATCCATGGTCTCGAGGCCGCAGCGCCGGGCCACCGTCTGCAGCGGCAGCCGGGAATCCTCCATCAGCTGGCGCGCGGCGTCGACGCGCACCCGTTCGACGAAGTCGCGCGGTGTCTCGCCCGTCTCGGCGGCGAAGCTGCGCCGGAAGGTGCGCTCGCTCATGCCGGCACGCGCTGCCAGCGCGGGCGCATGGAGATCGGCGGCGAGATTCTCCAGGGCCCAGTCCTGGGCGCGTCGGATGGGACCGCTCTCGATGAACTGCGCCTGCAGCCGGCTGCTGAACTGTGTCTGTCCACCCTCGCGCTGGAGGTAGACGACCAGCGCGCGCGCCACGCGCAGCGCCAGCTTGCGGCCATGATCCTCCTCGATCAGCGCCAGCGCGAGATCGATGCCCGCCGTGACGCCGGCCGAGGTGTAGACGCAGGCGTCCCGCACGAAGATCCGGTCGGCGTCGACCGCCACCTTGGGAAAACGTCGGCCGAGCTCGTCGGCCATCGCCCAATGCGTCGTCGCGCGTTTGCCGTCGAGCAAGCCGGCCGCGGCGAGCACGAAGGCGCCGGTACAGATCGAGCCGGTGCGCCTGGCCTTGCGGCTTTCCGCCTTCAGCCAGCCGAGGAGACGCTTGTCGGCTCGTGCCGTGACCTGGCCGTGACCGCCCGAGACCAGCAGCGTGTCGATCGGTCCCCTGATGGCAGGTGCGGCGATCGACGGGGTGAGGCTGATCCCGATCGACGTCTCGACGGCGGCACCATCCATGCTGGCGATCTCCAGACGATAGAGCGGTCGTTCGGTCACGCTGTTCGCGGTGGCGAAAGCCTCGAGCGGGCCGAACACATCCATCGCCATGATGCCGGGGTAGACCAGCATCACGACCAGACGGGACTCGGTCTTTGGATTGATCCTGCGGGCCATGGACCCCTGGACCTTACCAGTTCAGGCGCAAGTCTCGCTGCAGTCGCTGCTGCCGTTTATAGGATATTGACGATCAGACGGAAATATGATAGTCCTCTTCCTGCTCGACGCTGGAGGAGGAAAATACATGGGTTGGACGCAATGCCCGATCGAAAAGGTTCCCGCCGAGGTGCTGGCCGAGTCACCGCCGGCACCGCGCAAGCGGACGGTCGCGCGCAAGAAATACGACTACGAGCGCCATCTCGCGCGCTGGGGCCATCACGCCGAGGCGCCGGCGCGCACCGGCGTCGACGAGCGCACGGCACGGCGCTGGCGGCAGGAGCCCGAGTTCGCGGGGCGCTGCGCGCTGGCACTGGAGTTCTATTGCGAGGCGATCGAGATGGAGGTGCTCTCGCGGGCCGAGACGCCAGAGTACAAACCGGTCTGGTATCGCGGCCGGCAGATCGGCCACCTCAAGCGCTTCAACAACCGGTTGCTGCTGCGCCTGATCGCGCGCCTGCCGCGGCCGCCGGAAAAGGACTGATGCCGGTTTCCATCATGTCCGCTTTTGGCGGACATTTTTCGGGCGAGCCGCGCGCGGTCAGAAAGGTCAGGGGCTTGGGTGCCAAATCAGGGGCAGAGCAAAATCCGGAAGTCGGTTTCCTTCTTTTCCGCAAGGCGGCGGACATTTCTCACATCAGCGAATCGATGAATTTCGCCAGCACCACGTCCTTGGCGCTGACGCCGCCGGCATCGTGGGTCGAAAGGGTGATCTCGACCTTGTTGTAGACGTTGGACCATTCGGGATGATGGTCGGCCTTCTCGGCCGCCAGCGCCACGCGGGTCATGAAGCCCCAGGCGTGGTTGAAGTCGGCGAACTTGAGGCTGCGCTGGATCGCATCGCGGTCCGGTACCTCGGTCCAGTGCCGGAGCGAGGCGAGAGCGTCGGTACGGGCTTTGCCTTCGAGCTTGGCGGTCATGAGCGTCCTCTTCAGTTGGCGTGAAGCTTGCCTCATTGCAGTGCCGCAGCCTAGGCTCGATCCCACAAACAGGAGGCCTTTCGTGAAAATCACCCGTCGTTCCGCGCTTCTCTCCACCACGGCCGCCCTCGGCGTGGCCGCTGCGCCATCCGCTTTTGCCCAGAAGACGGCCGATACGCTGCGCATCCTGTTCAACGATGCCGTGCCCAACGTCGACATGTACTTCAACAGCCAGCGCACCGGGTTGATCCTGGCCCATCAGGCCTGGGACATGCTGGTGCATCGCGATCCCTCGACCTTCGAGATCAAGCCGTCCCTCGCCACCGACTGGAAGTTCGCCGAGGACAACTCGCTCGACCTCACCATCCGCCAGGGCGTGAAGTTCCACGACGGCAGCACGCTGTCGCCCGACGACGTGGTCTACACCATCAACATGGCGGCCGATCCGGCCAGCAAGGTGGCGACGCCGTCGAACTACGCCTGGATCGACAAGGCCGAGAAGACCGGCGATTGGACGGTGCGCATTAAGATGAAGCGGCCGACGCCGGCGGCGCTGGAATATCTCGCCATGGTGACGCCGATCCATCCCAAGGCCTATCGCGAGAAGGTCGGCCCCGAGGGCTTCTCGGCCAAGCCGGTCGGCGCCGGCCCCTACAAGATCGTCAAGAACGAGCAGGGCAAGGAAGTCTTTTTCGAGCGCTTCGAGGATTACTGGGCGGGTTCGCCCAAGGGCAAGCCCGCGATCAAGAACCTGCACGTGCGCTTCGTGCCCGACCTCGCGACGTCAGTGACCGAGCTGCTGGCCCAGCGCGCCGACTGGATCTGGAACATCAACCCCGACCAGACCGACAGCATCAACAAGATGCCGTACCTCCAGGCCGTGCGTCAGGAATCGATGCGCGTCGGGTATCTCTCGATCGACGCCGCCGGCCGCACCGGCGCCGACAATCCACTGACCAAGCTCAAGGTGCGCCAGGCGATCTGGCATGCCGTCGATCGCCAGCAGTTCGCCGACAAGCTGGTGGGTGGCGGCAGCCGCGTGCCGCCCGCGCCCTGCTTCCCGAGCCAGTTCGGCTGCGATGCCGATGCCGCGGTGAAGTACAACTACGATCCGGCCAAGGCCAAGGCGTTGCTGGCCGAGGCGGGCTATCCCTCGGGCTTCGACATCGAGTTCGTGACCTACGTGCAGCCGACCTCGTGGCCCGCGTCGGTGCAGAACTACCTGCAGGCTGTCGGCATCCGCGCCAAGATCACCCAGCTCCAGGTCTCGCCCGCCATCCAGAAGGCACAGAAGGGCGAGGCGCCGCTCTACATGGGAAGCTGGGGCAGCTACTCGATCAACGACGTCTCGGCGATCATGCCGGTGATGTTCGGCGCCGGCGCGCTCGACAACTATTCGAAGGATCCGGAGCTCGAGAAGCTGGTGGCCGACGGCGGCTCGACCTCCGATCCGGCGGTGCGCAAGAAGGCCTATTCGGCGGCGGTCAAGATCGTGACCGAGAAGGCCTACTGGATGCCGATCAATACCTACGTGAACACCTACGCCTTCGCGAAGTCGCTCGACTTCAAGACCTACCCCGACGAACTGCCGCGCTTCTACTTCGCCAAGTGGAAGTGACACGCCGTAGGCGTGTCATCCCGAGCGAAGTCGAGGGATCTCGCTTTTAGGGAACGAGCAGACATTCCACGCCGCCGCCGGGCCGAGACCTGAGCGGCGGCGTCTCCATTGAGCAGCGCGGCACGGCGATCGGGCAGCGTGGATGGAAGCGGCAGCCCGGCGGGATATTGGCCGGGTCGGGCAATACATCGCCCAGGCCGACATCGGGCACGCCGAGGCCGGGTTCGGGCGTCAGCACGGAGGCCAGCAGCGCCTTGGTGTAGGGATGCTCGGGCGTGTGGAACAATGCCTGCGTCGGCGCGCGCTCGACGATGCGGCCGAGGTACATCACCGCCACTTCGCTGGCGACATGCTCGACCACGGCGAGGTTGTGGCTGATGAAGAGATAGGTGAGGCCGAGTTCGCGGCGCAGTTCGGCCAGCAGATTGAGGATCTGTGCCTGCACCGAGACGTCGAGCGCCGAAGTGGGCTCGTCGCACACCACGATGCGCGGCCTGAGCACGAGCGCGCGGGCGATGGCGACGCGCTGGCGCTGGCCGCCCGAGAGTTCGGTCGGCAGGCGCTGGCCCATCTCGGCGGTGAGGCCGACGCGGGCCAGCATCTCGTCGACGCGCCTGGCGATCTCGCCGCGGTCGAAGCTGTTCTGTGCCTGCAGCGGCATGGCAACGATATCGCGCACGCGGGCCAGTGGATTGAGCGAGGAGAACGGATCCTGGAACACCGGCTGGATCAGGCGCGCACGGGCGCGGCGGTCCATCTCCGCGAGGCGCCGGCCTTCGACCGCGATGTCGCCCGACGTGGGGTCGAGCAGGCCGAGGATGAGGCGGGCGAGCGTGGACTTGCCGCAACCCGACTCGCCCACCACGCCCAGCACGCCGCCCTGGGGCACCGCGAAGGAGACGTCGTCGCAGGCCACGACATGGCGGTCCTTGCCCAGCAGCCCGCCCTTCACGCGGAAGGTCTTGTGGACGCCCTTCAATTCGATAGCGGGCAGCGAGTCAGTGCTCATGGGGCGAGCCGGCAGAGATAGTCGTGACCCGGGGCCGCGGTGTGGCGCGGCACTGTGTGGGCGCAGGTGGCATCGGCGAAGGAGCAGCGTTCGCGAAAGCCGCAGCCCTCGAAACCCGGCCCGATGCGCGGCACCGTGCCCGGGATCGAGCCCAGCGGTTCGTCTTGGCGCTGCTTGCCCGGCACCGGTACGCAGCGCAGCAGGCCTTGCGTGTAGGGATGCTTGGGATCCGCGAAGAGCTGCGCGGTGGCGGCACTCTCGACCACTTCGCCCGCGTACATCACCGAGACGCGGGTGGCGACGCGGGCCACGATGCCGAGGTCGTGGGTGATCAGCAGCATGCCGAGGCCGAGGTCGCGCTGCAGCTCGGCCAGCAGGCGCAGGATCTGGGCCTGCACCGTGACGTCGAGCGCCGTCGTCGGCTCGTCGGCGATCAGGAGCTGCGGGTCGCACATCAGCGCCATGGCGATCATGACGCGCTGGCGCAGCCCGCCCGAGAGCTGGTGCGGGAACTGGCCGAGGCGCAGGCCCGGCGCGGTGATGCCGACGCGGGCGAGCAGATCG
>JAQSDW010000046.1 GCA_029946105.1 Reyranella sp.
TAATGGCGGAGAGGAAGGGATTCGAACCCTCGATAGGGGTTTACCCCCTATAACGGTTTAGCAAACCGCCGCCTTCGACCGCTCGGCCACCTCTCCGCAGCCCGTTAAGACCCCGGCGATCGAAATATCCACGACGGATGCGGGGCGGTTCTAGCCGGGGGTGCCGGGAGTGTCAAACAACCCCCGAATTTCGCAAGCGATATCAGGCTCTTGGCGTCCCGGCACACGGCATGCGAGGCTGTTGCCATGAGTTCCTCCGCTCCCAGTTCGATCGACATGCTCCAGCGTTTGGTGGCGTTCGACACCACCTCGCGCAACTCCAACCTGGAGCTGATCCAGTACATCCAGGGCTACCTCGAAGACTACGGCGTCAGGAGCACGCTGGTTCCGAACGAGGACGGCACCAAGGCCAACCTCTATGCCTCGATCGGGCCCGAGGCCGAAGGCGGCATCGTGTTGTCAGGTCACACCGACGTGGTGCCCGTCGACGGCCAGGCCTGGGTCACCGATCCGTGGACGCTGAGCGAAAAGCCCCACGGCAACCTCTACGGCCGCGGCACCTGCGACATGAAGGGTTTCATCGCGACCTGCCTGTCGCACGTCCCTGCGTTTCAGCACGCGAAGCTGAAGGTGCCGATGCATTTCGCCTTCAGCTACGACGAGGAGATCGGCTGTCTCGGCGCCCACTCTCTGGCCGAGAAGCTGATGGGCAACGTGCCCCGCCCGCAGGCGGTGATCGTGGGTGAGCCCACCATGATGGGCGTAGTCAACGCCCAGAATGCCGGTGGCGGCCATGTCGCCATCTTCACCGGCGTCGAAGCCCATTCCTCGATGACTCATCTCGGAGTCAGCGCCATCCACTTCGCCGGCGACTTCATCCATTGGCTGAACGAATTGCAGGTCGAGCTGGCCGAGCGCAAGCGCACCGACACCATCCCCGGCCATACCACGATCAACATCGGCATCGTGGGCGGCGGCACCGCGGGCAATATCCTGGCCCGCGAATGCACCCTGCGATGGGGCTATCGCACGCTGCCCGGCGATGATGCATGGGAAGTGCAGCGCCGGGCAGAGAAGTATGTCGCCGAGCTGCTGTTACCCAAGATGAAGGCGAAGCACCCCGACGCCAACATCACGCTGGAGCGCCGATCCTTCGTGCCCGGCCTCAAACCCGAGGAGAACGAGGAAGCGGCCAAGCTCGCCCTGCAATGGACCGGCGGTAACCGCACTTACGCCGTGCCCTATGGCACCGAGGCTGGGATTTTCCGCGGCCACGGCATCCCGACCGTAATCTGCGGCCCTGGCGACATCTCGCAGGCCCATCAACCCAACGAATTCGTCGCCCGCTCGCAGATGGATGCCTGCGATGCTTTCATCGGCAGGATGATCGGCTGGGCGGAGCGTCAGTAGCTCATCGCTAGCGTGGTGCGCCCAGCGGCCTCGGCGCGTGCGCTTCAGTCGCTCCCGTCTCTCGTTAATTTCTTGTCAACAAGCTGCTCGGCGCGTCGGGCTTGACGCCGCCCCTGGCATGCCGCCCGATCCATCAGCATGATTGCCCCGCACGCTAGCCTTCGCCACGCCAGTCGCCGGCGTCTCCTGCAGTTTCTGGCGGCCAGCCCGCTCCTGGCCACTGGCGAGGCGTTGGCACAGGCCGCACGCTTCCCCGACAAGGTCATCTCCTCGCCGCAGGAAGCGTTGAACGTCTTCGACTTCGAGGCGGCGATGCAGAAGGCCGTGCCGCCGGCGCATTACGGCTACATGGCGACGGGCATCGACGACGAGGCGACACTGCGCGCCAATCGCGATGGTTTCCAGAAGTTCCAGCTCCGGCCGCGACGTCTCATCGATGTGAGCAAGCTCGACCTCCGCATGGAACTGTTCGGCCGAACCTATGCCAGCCCGATCGTGATCGCGCCCACCGCGTCCAATCGCGCCTTCCACGAGGATGGCGAGTTGGCCGTCTCCCGTGCTGCACGGACCGGCAATCACCTGCAGATGCTGTCGACCGTGGCCACTGTATCCATCGAGGACGCGATCGCGGCGCGCGGCCAACCAATCTGGTTCCAGCTCTACCCCACCAACAAGTGGGAACTGGGCGACGCGCTCGCCCGCCGCGCCGAGAAAGCTGGCGTCGAGACTATCGTGGTGACGGTCGACGTCGTAGCACGGCAAAACTGGGAGACGCTCGCCCGGCTATGGCGCACCGACACGAGGACCTGCGGTCCGTGCCATGGGCTGGGGCTGAAAAGCTATGTCAAGCTCAAGCCCAACTTCAACGGGCTCGATATCTCCGGTATCAACAATACGGGCGCCACCAACCTCACCTGGGAATATCTGAAGCGACTGCGCGATACGGTGAAGACCCGGATCGTCGTCAAAGGGCTGCTCACGCCCGAGGACGCCCTTCTCGCCGTCGACAACGGCCTCGACGGCATCGTCGTGTCGAACCACGGTGGCCGTGCCGAGGACAACGGCAGCTCGACGATCGAAGTCCTGCCCGAGATCCTCGAGGTGGTGGACGGCCGCATTCCGGTGCTGATCGATTCAGGCTTTCGGCGTGGCACGGACATTGCGAAGGCACTGGCGATGGGCGCGCGCGGCGTCTGTATCGGCCGTCCCTATCTCTGGGGGCTTGGTGCCTTCGGCCAGCCGGGGGGGCGAGCGCGTGCTGGGTCTGTTGCTGCAGGAAACCCGCGCCGCCATGCTACAGCTCGGCGCGCCGACGCTGAAACATCTCACGCCGACGATGGTCAAGCGGAGCTGAGGAGGAGTTTATCATGATCCTGGGAATGTCGCTGTCGACCTTCACGACCTTGCATGTCGTGCTGAGTCAGATTGGTATCGCCACCGGCGTCGCCTGCCTGCTCGCCCTGCTGAACTCACGGGTGCCCACCGGATTGACGGCGACGTTCCTGCTGACCACGGTCGCCACGAGCGTGACCGGCTTCTTCTTTCCCAATCTCAAGGTCGGGCCAGCCGTCATCTTCGGCGTCGTATCCCTCGTCGTGCTGACACCTGTCCTGCTGGCGCTTTATCGCTACCATCTGGCCGGACCGTGGCGCTGGATCTACATCGCCGGTGCCGCTTTCGCGCTCTATCTCAATTCGGTGGTGGGCGTGGTGCAGTCTTTCCAGAAGCTCGGCTTCCTGAAGCCGCTGTCGCCGACCCAATCCGAGCCGCCGTTCCTGGCGGCGCAGGGCGCGGTCCTGGTGATCATCGTCGGCCTCGCGGTCCTCGCGCTCCAGCGCTTCCGCCCGGCAGCGCTCTAGACCCCGGCGCAGACCGGCCGTTCGATACGGAAGACTCCGTCTTGGTCAAAACGCTTTTTGTAGGCTTCGATGATCGCCTGGACCTTGGTCCGATGCGCCGGCGCGTCGAACACGACGACGACCAGCAGCTTGGCGCGTTCCCGCAACGTCTGGTTCTGGGAGTTGCGTGACTGTCCGGCGACGTTGAGGATGCTGAGGCCATCGGGAAAGCGCGGCGTCACCTCGGCGGCCACGAACTCGGCCCACTGGGAATCGCTCACCTCACCACGGCCTTCGATGTCGCGGCCGAAATAGAGGTTTACTTCGAGCGCGGGCTTGAGCGGCGCCGTGCAGGCGGCGGGCGCGTTGGGCTGGGCGCAGGCCGAGAGCAGCAGCGCCGGCAAAAGAAGCAATTTTTTCATTGTTCTCAACCTCGAGGCTGGGGGGCGCACCTCCAGCTAGTTCAGGTACGGAACCGACATGCCCTTGGTCACGGCGGGGCGGGCATTGACGATGTCGTACCAGCGCTTGACGTTGGGGAAGTCGGCCAGGTTCACCGTGTGCCATTCGTGGCGCGCCGCCCACGGGAAGATCGACATGTCGGCGATGGTGTAGTCCTCGCCGGCGACGAAGGCGTTACCCGCGAGCTGCTTGTCGAGCACGCCGTAGAGACGCTTGGCTTCGTCGACGTAGCGCTTCATGCCGTATTCGATCTTGGTCGGCGCCGCGCGCAGGAAGTGATGCGCCTGGCCCAGCATCGGGCCGAAGCCGCCCATCTGCCACATCAGCCACTGCAGCGCGTCGTAGCGCTTGGCGGGATCGGCCGGCATGAACTTCTTCGTCTTGTCGGCGAGGTAGATCAGGATCGCACCCGACTCGAACAGGCTGTAGGGCTTGCCGCCCGGACCGTCGGGATCGATGATCGCGGGAATGCGATTGTTGGGGCTGATGCGCAGGAATTCGGGCTTGAACTGCTCGCCCTTCGAGATGTCGACCTTGTGCACGCTATAGGGCAGCCCGCATTCCTCGAGCATGATGGAGACCTTGCGGCCGTTGGGCGTGCCCCAAGTGTGAAGTTCGATCATCTCGGTATTCCCCCCTTTATTGCGATTTCATGAACGGAGCTCAGGCGAAGCTGTCATCGTCTCCGCCGCCGAAGCCCGAATCGTCCGATGCCGTGTCGTAGCTGTCGTCAGGGCTGCTGCCCTGATCAATCAGACCCTGATCCTGTAGGCCCGTATCCTGCGCCATGGCCTGCTGCTGAGCGTCCGCCAATGGTGCCGGTGCCAGCGGCTGGGCAGCTGCCTGGCCGAACGGGCCGGGATTGCTGCCCATCAAGCCGCGGATGCCTTCGAACAGCAACGCGCCGCCAGCCACGCCAGCCGCTGTCATCATCGCCGTGCGCAGAAAGCTGCCGCCCGCGGGCGCCGCTGCCGGGGCGGCCGGGGCCACTGCCGCCTGCAGCGGCGAACGGGTCGAGGGCGCGGGCGCCGACTGTGAGAGCTGGGTACCCCACGGGCTTATCTTCGGCGCGCTGCCCAGGAAACTCGTCGCCGCGGCCGGCGCCGCGCTCACTTTGGCCTCGAGTTCGGCGATACGCTCCTGCGCCGCCTTCAGGGCCTGCTCCTGGACCAGTACCGTCTGCACCAGCAGATAGGGCGCGGCCGGCTGACGCACGACCGAGCCCGAGATCAGCGCCTCGGCCTCGGGATCGCGCGGCTGCGTCTCGAACTGCTGGATGCGTCCAAACAGGCCGGTAATCAGGTCGCGTTCCTGTGCTTGCATGACAATGCCTCCTGCCCCGTCGTGGTTCGCGGGGCTCCGTCAACGTGGTTGTCCCCTGACAGAGCGTCAAGGGCCGGGCGTTACCGCACCACCGTGGCTGTCTGCCCGAACAGAATCTTGCGCTGTTCCTCGGTATTGATGCCCGGCGTCGGGCGCAGATCGGCGCCTGTCGCCTTACCCTTTACCACGGCAGGGCGCTTGCCCGTTTCGTCGAACCACTTGTGAAGATTCGGGAAGTCCTCAAGCTTCTGCCCGAAGTTCTTGAAGCCGACCACCCACGGCCAGATCGCCATGTCGGCGATGGAGTAATCTCCGGCCACGAACGATCGGTCGGCCAGCCGCTTGTTCAGGACGCCGAACAGGCGGTTGACCTCGTTGCTGTAACGGGCCTGCCCGTAGGCGAGCTGCTCCGGCGGATTGAACTGCGGCGCATACATGTTGAAGTGGTTCGCCTGCCCCGCCATCGG
>JAQSDW010000047.1:0-47131 GCA_029946105.1 Reyranella sp.
CGATCGCAGTGGCGCGTCTGGATGACGAACGGACCTCAAATCATCCCGCTCTAGGACACGCGCGTCAGACATGCTTGGGCGGGTAACGCTCGAACGTCGGCAGTTCGTGCGCGTGCGCCATCCATTCGAGCCGTTCGGCCACCTGGATGTGCGCCACAGGGGGAACCGAGTCGGGATCGTCGTGGGTCGCGCTCTGGATATCGATGCTTCCCGGCAGCATTTGCGCATTGTCATAGAAGAGGCCGGTGCCGCAGTCGGGGCAGAAATGTCGGCGGCCATGTTCCGAGGAGGCGTAGACCTTGGGCTTGCCCTTCGTCACCTTGACCGCGTCCTGCGGGAACATCGTCCAGCCGACCATCGGCGCACCGGCATGGCGCCGGCAATCCGAGCAATGACACAGCGCGTGGACGATCGGCGCGCCCTCGGCCTGATAGCGGATGGTGCCGCAATGGCAGCCGCCGGTAATCATGGTGTGCACTCCTCTTTCGTCGCTGACAAACATCCGTGGCCGTGTATCGGCGGCTTGATCGTCACCTCCACCCCGGCGGCGGCCAGGGCGTCATAAGTACCGCCGGCGAGGTCATGCGGCTGTGGCCGCTCGCCCTTGGGTGTCCGCCGATGCAGCTCCTCGATGAGCGGCTGAAGGAGGTCGCTGAATTCGCGCGCCTTCAGGGGCATGCGACCGCCGCACATGCGGATCGTTTCATACATGGTCGTCGACACATGGAAGGGCGGCTCTTTCGCGCGCTTCTTCCAGGGTTTTAGGCAATGCACCTGAAAGGCGATGACGAAATGGTCGAGGAAGCGGTCGCGGGAGAGGTCCATGGCCGCCACGCTAGACCGGTGTTGTGGCCGCGTTCCAGTCCCCAGCAGTGCTGGCACGCGGCTTTATTTTTTCGGATGCTGGCATCGTGCTGGCATCGGCGATCCGACGGCCACAACATGCAGCGTTTGGAACGCGGAAGCCATTTCCATAGCCCCTGAAAACGCCAATGATGAGCCAGGGAAAGGGTGCCTGGAGGAGCGATCGAATGCTGAGCTACATCACGATCGGTGCCAACGATGTGCCTGTCTCGGGACGGTTTTATGCCGCGATCCTGATCCCGCTCGGCTATGCGCACACGGACGCCGGGAACGCGGCGATCTTCGTGCGGCCGGAGGGGCCGGATCGGCTGGGCGGTCCCAACACCATCTATGTCGCCAAGCCATACGATGGCCGCGAGGCGACCGTCGGCAACGGCTCGATGACGGCGTTCCAGACAGCAACGCACGCGTCGGTCCGCGCCATCCATGCGGCCGGCCTCCAGGCCGGCGGGTCCGACGAGGGCGCCCCCGGCTTTCGCGCCGAGTACACCGAGCACTTCTATGTCGCCTACCTGCGCGATCCCGTGGGCAACAAGATCGCCGTCTTCTGCAGTAACCCGGCAGAGGGACGCAGGGGCGCCTAGGGAGCCGGGGCGCCGCCCACGGGCACTGACCCGTGGTGCGCGCACAGCTTGGCGCACAACATTTGTCTCAACCAGGTGGGCGCCCGGGAGCGTCCAAAGGCTCGGTATTGTGGGCTTTTGGGCGTGTCCGGCGTTGAAAACAGGCGGGGGTGTTCAGGGGAGGGTTTGGGTAGGGTTTGAGCGCCGGGCGCCCTATATTCTGCGGACCATGAGCAGCCCCCCATGAACCAACCCAACGAGTTCGAGACATCCCCGGGCCGGCCCTCGTCGTTCGACGAGTGGTTGCTGGCTTTCCGCGAACAGGCCTCGTTCTTCACCGGGCTGAAGCTCGATGTCGGCATCCCGCGCTGGCAACTGGCCGACGTGCTGCCGGTGCTGCCGGTGATCGGGGCCGGCGTCGGCCTCGCGTCGGGCCTTGTGTTCGCCGTCGTTCGGGGTGTCGCGGGGCCGGGCTGGCTCGCGGGCGTCCTGGCCGTGGGTGCTGCGGTGCTGATCACGCGGGCGCTGCACGAGGATGGCCTGGCCGACACCGCCGATGGCCTGGGCCCGCACGGGCTGGAGCCCGCGCGGCGGCTCGAGATCATGCGGGATAGTCGGAACGGCACCTTCGGCGTGCTGGCCATTGCGCTCTCGGTGCTGATCAAGGTCGCCTGTCTCGCGCCGTTCGGCGGCGCCACGGGGCTGGTCGTGCTGATCTCGGCCCATGCGCTGTCGCGCGCCGCCATCGCCTATCCGCTGCTGGCGTTCGGGCCGGCGCAGGACAATGGCCTGGGCGCGCGCGTAGGCAAGCCGACCGACAACGACGTCTGGCTCGCGATCGGCATCGGCGTCGCACTGGCCTTCCTGCTGCTGCTGGGCAAGGGCTTCCTGGTAGCCATCCTGGCGCCCCTTGCGGCGCTGGCTGCGGCCTGGGGCGCCTCGCACTGGATCGCCAAGCGGTTGGGCGGCTACACGGGCGATACGCTGGGCGCCGTGCAGCAGACGGCGGAGATCGCCTTTCTCGTGGTGGCGGCGCTCTTCATCGCCCGCTAGAAGGCTCGTCATGGCAACAGCTGCAAAGGTTACGGGTGCCATCACCCGCTGGTGGTGGGTGCGGCATGCACCTGTCCCCAATCCCGAGGCGCGCTGCTACGGCCAGTCCGACAAGGACTGCGACGTCAGCAACGAGGCCCTGTTCAAGCACCAGGCGGCCCTGCTGCCCAAGGGTGCGGTCTGGTACTCGTCCAATCTCCTGCGCGCGCGCAAGACGGCCGAGCAGCTCGGCAAGGCCGGCGCCGAGATGAGCCCGCTGCAGATCGATGCCCGCCTCGCCGAGCAGCATTTCGGCGCGTGGCAGGGCCTCACCTACACCGAGATCGCCCAGAACCACGGCAGCAACCACCTGTTCTGGCTGGGACCGCCCGAGTTCCGGCCGCCGGGCGGCGAGAGCTTCATCGATCTCCGCGAACGGACCACCAGCAGCATCGACCAGATCACCGCGTCGCACCGCGGCCGTGACATCGTGGTGACCGCGCACGGTGGCACCATCCGCGCCGCCCTCAGCCACGCCTTCAACATGCATCCCGAGGCGGCGGTGCGGTTCGAGATCGACAATGTCTCGATCACCCTGATCGAGCATTTCGAGCAGGCCGATCCCGCGCACGCCTGGCGCGTCGCCTTCACCAACTACATGCCGCGCGAACTGGTGATCGCGCACGGCGGGAGCAAGGCGTGAAAAGCGCCGCCGAGCTCGCAGCCGAGCAGGCGGCGTTCTGGAACGGCCCGGGCGGGCAGGGCTGGCTCGCCTCCTACGCGCGCATCGAACGGTCCATTGCGGATATCGGCAAGACCGCCGTCGCGGCCGCCGCGGCCAAACCGGGCGAGCGCGTGATCGACGTCGGTTGCGGCACCGGCGGCACGACCGAGGCGCTGGCGGCAGCCGTTGGCGCCCCCATCGGTCAAAAGGGCGGCCACGTGCTGGGCGCCGATATCTCCGAGCCGCTGATCGGTGCGGCGCGCTCGAAGCGCGTGCCCAATGCCACCTTCGTGGTGGGCGACGCGGCGACACATCCGTTCGAGGCGGCGGCCCACGATCTCGTCTTCTCGCGCTTCGGCGTCATGTTCTTCGGCGATCCCGTGGCGGCCTTCCGCAACCTGCAGCAGGCACTGAAGTCCACGGGCCGGCTGGTGTTCGTCTGCTGGCGGTCGCCCGCAGAAAATCCCTGGGGCCTCGTGCCGGTGCGCGCCGCGGCGCCTCATCTGCCGCCGATGCCGCGGCCCGGTCCGGAAGATCCCGGGCAGTATTCTTTTGGTGACCGTGCGCGCGTCGAGCGCATCCTGAAGGAGTCAGGTTTTACGTCGGTCACGCTCGAACCGCTCGACCGGCCGATCTGGATGGGCGGAAGCGTCGCCGAGGTGGTGGACAATGCCGGTCGTTTCGGGCCGATGGCGCGCGCCTTCGCCGAGGCGACGCCCGAGCAGATCGAGAAGGCGAAAGCCGCGATCGGCGAAGCGCTGGCGCCGCACGAAACGTCGGCCGGCGTCGTCCTGCCCGGCGCCTGCTGGCTGGTCCGTGCCCACGCCGCCTGATGGAGCATATTCCGACCTATTCCTTGCCGCCGGTCAGCCTCGTGCTGGGCGGCGCGCGGTCGGGCAAGAGCACCCACGCCGAGAAGCTGGTCGCCGGCACGCTGTTTGGCGCGGCACCAAGGCCCGCTGTCTATATTGCCACTGCCGAAGCGGGCGACGTCGAGATGGCGACCCGCATCATGGCGCATCGCGCACGGCGCGGCGGAGGCTGGACTACCATCGAGGAGCCGCTGAAGCTGGGCGAAGCGCTGGAAGCCGCCGCCATTCATGGCCAGCCGGTGCTGGTCGATTGCCTGACGCTCTGGCTCTCGAACCTCATGCACTCTGGCTCCGACGTCGACGAGGCGACCGACGATCTGGTGCGCACGCTCGACGGCTATGCTTCGCCGGTGGTTTTCGTCAGCAACGAACTTGGTCTTGGTCTCGTGCCCGAGACTCCGCTCGGCCGTTCCTTCCGCGACGCCATGGGGCGCATGAACATGGCGGTGGCCGAGCGTGCCGACCGGGTGATTTTCATGGCCGCCGGCCTGCCGCTCACCATGAAGGACCGCCCGGCGCCCCGCCCCTGAAAGCCGCAATTCCGCCCGGAACCGTGGTATTATCGACAGCGTAGTAGCCATCCAGGCGCTTCCCCGGCGTCGGCTGCCAGCCAAGGAGCAGAAAATGAAGCTCGATCGCCGAACCGTTCTCACGGGCGCCGCCGCTGCGTTCGCCGCCCCGATGATTCTCACTTCCTCGGCCCGTGCCGATGCCAAGCGCCAGTCGCTGGTCGATGCCTGCCTGGCATCAGGCCAGAAGGTGCTGAGCGGCAAGGATTTCCCCGACGCCGTCAGGCTCATGTCCGGCGCCCGGGGCGTGCTGATCATTCCCGAGCTGGTGCAGGGCGGGTTCATCTTGGGGGCCGCCGGTGGGCGCGGCGTCCTGGTCGCACGCACCAAGCCCAACGACTGGAGCTTCCCTGTCTTCTACGGCATGGGCTCCGGCAGCATCGGCCTGCAGATCGGCGGCAAGGTGTCGGAGATCGTGTTCATCATCCGGACCGAAAAGGGCCTAGCCGCGATCCTCGACCACAAGTTCAAATTCGGCGCCGAAGCCGGCGTCACCATGGTGGCGGTAGGTATCGGCCTCGAGGGTGCATCAACGGCAGCGGGCGGGGCGGACATCGTGGCCTTCGCCAATTCTACCGGCCTCTTTGCCGGCGCCTCCATCGAGGGCTCGTTCCTCGAGCCCGACAGCGACTGGAATGCGCTCTACTACGGCACGGGGGCCACGGCGAAGGCGATCGCCATCGACCGCAAGTTCAGCAATCCCGGCGCCGAACCGCTGCGGAAATTCCTCGCCAAGTGGTAGTCGGAATTCTTTAGGTCGTCGCCTTCAGGTCTGCCGCGACCGAGAGCTTGGCCTTGGTCTTGGTCCTGACCTCGTCGACGGTCACACCGTCGGCGAGCTCGATCAGCGTAACGCCGCCATCGCCATGCTTGTCGATGGCGAAGACGCCGAGCTCCGAGATCACCATGTCGACCACGCGCCGACCGGTCAGCGGCAGGCTGCATTCGCCCAGGAGCTTGGAGGCGCCGTCCTTGGAGACATGCTCCATGGTGACGATGACGCGCCGGACGCCGGCCACGAGATCCATCGCGCCGCCCATGCCCTTCACCATCTTGCCCGGGATCATCCAGTTGGCGAGGTCGCCGTTCTCCGCCACTTCCATGGCGCCCAGGATGGAGAGGTCGATATGGCCGCCGCGCACCATGGCGAAGCTGTCGGCCGACGAGAAATAAGACGTGCCCTTGAGCTCGGTTACGGTCTGCTTGCCGGCATTGATGATGTCGGCATCAACTTCGTTGTCGAGCGGGAAGGGGCCGACGCCCAGCATGCCGTTCTCGCTTTGCAGCGTGATGTCGACATCCTCGGGCACGTAGTTCGACACCAGGGTCGGAATTCCGATGCCGAGATTGACGTAGAAGCCGTCCTTCAATTCCTTGGCGGCGCGTGCCGCCATCTGTTCGCGGGTCCAGGCCATCGTGGAGTCTCCTAAGCCTTGCGAATGGTGCGCTGTTCGATCTGCTTGTCGTAAGGCGCACCGCAGAGGATGCGATTGACGAAAATGCCGGGCGTATGGATGTGGTCGGGATCGAGCTGGCCCACCGGCACGAGCTCCTCGACTTCGGCGACGCACATCTTGGCTGCCGTCGCCATCATCGGATTGAAGTTACGCGCTGCTTTCCGATAGACGAGGTTGCCCGAGGTGTCGCCCTTCCAGGCCTTGATCAGTGCGAGGTCGCCGACCAGACCGCGCTCCATGACATATTCCTGGCCGTCGAAAACCTTGGTCTTCTTGCCCTTGGCTACCTCGGTGCCGACACCGGTCTTGGTGTAGAAGGCGGGAATGCCCGCGCCGCCGGCGCGGCAACGCTCGGCCAGCGTGCCCTGCGGATTGAACTCGATCTCGAGCTTGCCCTCGAGGTAGAGCTTGGCGAAGGTCTTGTTCTCGCCGACGTAGGACGAGATCATTTTCTTCACCTGGCCGGCTTCGAGCAGCAGGCCGAGGCCTGCGCCGTCGATGCCGGCGTTGTTGCTGACGCAGGTAAGGTTCTTTACGCCGGCATCGCGCATCGCGTGGATAAGCTTGTCGGGAATGCCGACCAGGCCGAAGCCGCCGCACATCACCATCATGCCGTCGCTGAGCACGCCCTCGAGCGCCGATTTGGCATCCTTGTAGACCTTGTTTGCCATCGATTCGTTCCGTCCTTGTCCCGCTCTTGCGGCATATGGAAGGGCCGGCGCGCGCCTGTCAATCAGTCGCGGAACCGTCCTGTTTCCGCGCATGAATCATGCCAGTCAGTGATTGGTCCACACTCAGCGTTTGCTGTAGAGAGAAGTGTCTGCGGCCCTTCGCTTCAGGAACGTTGACGCACCCGGCAACCTTCATGCCGCAGGCGCGTTACTTGTCGGAAAGGCCGGTCTCATTGAAATCTCTCCTGTTGCGCGCCCTCGGGCGCGCTCGACCTGTTGCTGCGCACGAAGAAGAAGAACCCATCCGCAGCGAACTCTTCAGCGTCGAGCGTCTGGAGCAGCACGCCGAGAGCCTCGCCTCGAACCAGCCCGTCCATCGCAAGCCCACGTCGGGAAGATCGCTGGTCGCCCGCCTGCGGGAAAACGACAACGTCCTGCTCGAAGCCTACCGAAGTATCGCAAAGGCGGCCGATGAAGGACGCCCCATATCGCCGGCTGCGGAATGGCTGCTCGACAACTACCATCTCGTCGAGGAACAGGTGCGCGAAGTCCGCACCGATCTGCCGCCGGGTTACTATCGAGAGCTCCCGAAGCTGAGCGACGGCCCACTCGCCGGCTATCCCCGGGTGTTCGGCCTGGCATGGGCCTTCGTCGCCCATACCGACAGTCGGTTCGATCCGGAGACTCTCACGCGCTTCGTGCGCGCCTATCAGACCGTCCAGCCGCTCGGCATCGGCGAACTGTGGGCAGTGGCGATCACCTTGCGCCTTGTGCTGGTCGAAAATCTCCGACGGTCGGCCAGACGCATCATGATCCGGCGCTCGGCCCGCGAGGAGGCCGACGCCGTGGCCGACCGGCTGCTCGGCGTGAACGAGACCGCACCAGACCCGGCGGCGTTGGTGCCCTACGAAGGAACATCCTTGGCAGAGGGCTTCGTCGTCCAGCTTGTGCAGCGGCTGCGCGACCAGGATCCCGAAGCCACGCCAGCGGTTCGCTGGCTGGAAGAGCGGTTGGCGCGCGAAGGATTGACCGCCGAGGAACTGGTGCGCCGCGAACACCAGCTCCAGGGCGCCACCAACGTCTCTGTGCGCAATATCATCACCAGCATGCGCCTGGTCTCCGACGTCGACTGGGCCAAGTTCTTCGAGACGGTGAGCCCGGTTGACGATGTCCTGCGCGCCGGTAGTGCCTTTGCCGACATGGATTTCGCCACTCGCAATCTTTATCGCACGGCCATCGAGCAGATGGCGCGCGGCACAAGATTGAGCGAGCCGGAGATCGCTCGGCGCGCGCTGGCGGCCGCTGCCGCCGCCGATCAGGAGGGCGACCCGAGACAGCACGATCCCGGCTATCACCTGATTGGCCGGGGGCGGGCGGCCTTCGAGCGCTCGCTCGCGTTCCGTCCGCCCGGCCTTGCGCTCAGGCGGCGCTTCGCGACCGCCGGAATCGCCGGGTATGTCGGCAGCGTTGCTCTCACGGCGGGCGTCATTCTCTTCCTGCCGCTGTGGGCGTTGGCGGATATGGGCGTGCTCGGTTGGCAGCTCGCCGCGATGACGATGATCGGCCTGCCACCGGCAGTCGACGCAGCTCTGATGGTGGTCAATCGCGTCATCACCGGTGGCTTCGGGGCTACTCTGCTGCCGAGCCTGGCGCTGCGCGATGGCGTGCCGCCCGAACTGCGTACCCTGGTGGCGATTCCAACGCTGCTGCCGAGCATAGCCGGCGTCGAGGAGCTGATCGAACGGCTGGAAGTCCACTATCTGTCCAATCCCGGCGGCGCCGTGCATTTCGCGCTGCTGTCGGACTGGAGCGATGCCTCGACGGAATCCACTCCGGAAGATTCGGTCCTGTTGGCCGCAGCCGACGCGGGCATCGCCCGTCTCAACTCACGCTATCCCAGCGCGCTCGGCGGTGATCGCTTTCTCCTGCTTCACCGCCGCCGCCTGTGGAACGCAGCGGAGGGACGATGGATGGGGTGGGAGCGCAAGCGCGGCAAACTGCATGAACTCAATCGCCTGCTGCGCGGCTCGACCGACACGACCTTCCTCACGCTGGATGACCGTAAGTTGCCGGCTGATGTCCGCTTCGTGGTCACGCTCGATACCGATACGCGGCTTCCCCGGGATGCCGTCTGTCGTCTGGTCGGCAAGATGGCGCACCCGCTCAACCGTCCGCGTTTCGATTCGGCAGAAGGCCGAGTCGTTGAAGGTTATGGCGTGCTGCAGCCGCGCGTAACCGCCTCGCTGCCCGTCAGCACCGAAGGCTCGCTGTTTCAGCGCATTTTCTCGAGCAACAGCGGCATCGATCCCTATTCGTCGGCGGTATCGGACGTCTATCAGGATCTGTTCGGCGAAGGTTCCTATTCCGGCAAGGGCATCTACGACATCGATGCCTTTGAAGCGGCGCTCGACGGTCGCGTGCCCGACAATTCCATGTTGAGTCACGATCTCTTCGAAGGCGTGTTCGCCCGTTCGGGCCTGGCCAGCGACATCGAGGTGATCGAGGAGTTTCCTGCCCGCTACGATGTCGCGGCGGCCCGGCACCATCGCTGGACCCGCGGCGACTGGCAGCTGCTGCCCTGGATGCTGGGCCGGCGCCGGGGCCCGCGCGGTGACCACGTGCCGGCGATCGGATTCTGGAAAATGTTCGACAACCTGCGCCGCACCCTCTCGCCGCCGGCCGCCGTTGTCGCTCTGTTGGCGGGCTGGACGCTGCCGCTGCCGGGCGCACTGGCCTGGACGGTCTTCGTAGTGCTGGTCCTGGGCCTGCCCACGATGCTGCCGGTCGCCGCCGCGCTGCTGCCGCGGCGTTCTGGCGTCACGGCGCGGAGCCACCTCGGCGCCTTGGCGACGGATCTTGGACTCGCCTTGTCCCAGATGGCTCTCATCATTGCCTTCCTCGCTCATCAGGCTTGGCAAATGCTGGATGCGATCGGGCGCACCCTGTTCCGGCTGTTCGTCAGCCGTCGCCGTCTCCTCGAGTGGACGACCGCGGCCCAGACCCAGCAACTGCTGCGCACCGATCGGTGGGGCTTCGTCGGGCAGATGGCCGGGAGCCTGGCGGTTGCGTGCGGGGCTGCGGTCTTCGTGTTCTACGCCGGTCGTGCGGCGCTGCCCGTTGCCGCACCGATCCTGCTCGCCTGGTTTCTGTCGCCCGCGATCGCGCGCTGGGTGAGCCTTGCCCAGGCCGACGCCGGCCGGCTCGCAATCTCGTCGGCCGATGCCCGGTCGTTGCGGCTGATAGCCCGCCGGACCTGGCGCTTCTTCGAGACCTTCGTCACCGAGGCGGAGCACATGCTGCCGCCGGACAATTTCCAGGAGGATCCGAAACCCGTCGTGGCGCGGCGGACCTCGCCCACCAACATCGGCCTCTATCTCCTGTCGACGGTGGCGGCTCGCGATTTCGGCTGGATCGGCACGATCGAGGCGGTTCAGCGGATCGAGGCGACGCTTGCCACCATGGAGCGCCTGAAGCGGTATCGCGGCCACTTTTTCAATTGGTACGACACGTCCGACTTGCGGGCACTCGAACCCGCCTACGTATCGACAGTCGACAGCGGCAATCTGGCGGGCCATCTGATCGCTCTGGCCAACGCCTGCGCGGTGTGGCGGACCGAGTCGTCGCCGCCTGCCGCGGCCACTGGCGTGAGCGACAATCTGGCCCTTGCCCGCCAGGCCCTCGCCGCGTTGCCCGACGATCGGCGCACCCATCTCGTTTCGCACCAGGAATTGACGGCAGCAGTCGAGAGTCTCACGGAGGCCATGTCGCGGGTCGAGAAGCCCGACGGGACGCTGAACAAGATGACGGCTGCCCTCGCGACACAGGCGGGCACTGTCGCCGACCTCGCGCGAACGCTGGCCAGCGAACGCGGCGATGAGGCCAGCGCCGACATGCTTTTCTGGGTCGAGGCGGCGCAGCGGTCGATCGACAGCTGCCGAGGCGACTCCGTCCAGACCGCCGAAGCCCGGGCGGCCCTCGAACGCCGAGTGCAGACGATTGCAAACACGGTGCGCGCCATGGCCAATGCCATGGAGTTCGATTTTCTCCTCAACCAGGATCGCCGGCTGCTGTCGATCGGTTATCTCGCCACCGAGGACCGGCTCGACCCCAGTTGCTACGACCTGCTCGCTTCGGAGGCCCGGCTCGCCAGTTTCGTTGCGATCGCCAATGGGACCGTTCCAGCCCGGCACTGGTTCCGGCTGGGACGGGCGGTGACGCCGGTGGGCCGCGGAGCGGCGCTGATCTCCTGGTCGGGCTCGATGTTCGAGTACCTCATGCCGTCGCTGGTGATGCGGGCGCCGCTCGGCAGCTTGATCGAGAGGACCAACGACCTGATCGTCCGGCGGCAGATCGACTATGCCACCAGCCTCGGCCTGCCTTGGGGCGTCTCCGAGTCCGCCTACAACGCGCGCGACAAGGAATTCACTTACCAATACTCCAACTTCGGCGTGCCGGGTCTGGGCTTCAAGCGTGGCCTCAGCGAAAACGCCGTCATGGCGCCCTACGCGACGGCGCTGGCCACCATGGTCGATCCGCGTGCCGCCACCGCGAATTTTGCCCGGCTGGCTGCGATCGGGGGCGAAGGCCGTTTCGGCTTCTACGAGGCGATCGACTTCACGCCGGCGCGATTGCCGGAAGGCAAGACGCAGTGGGTCGTGCGCGCCTACATGGCCCATCACCAGGGCATGACGGTTGTCGCCATCGCCAACGCGCTGCTCGACGGCATCATGCGGACCCGCTTCCATGCCGAGCCCATGATCCAGGCGACCGAGCTGCTGCTGCAGGAACGCACGCCACGCGACGTCGCTATCGCCCATCCGCGGGCCGAGGAAGTGGGAACCAGCAGCTCGGTCGAGGATCTGGAACCTGCGATCGTGCGCCGGCTGCACAATCCCCATGCCGCCAGCCCGTCCGTCCACATGCTGTCGAACGGCCGCTATTCGGTCATGCTGACGGCCTCCGGCTCGGGCTATAGCCGCTGGGGTGAGGTCGCCGTCACGCGCTGGCGGGAGGACACCACGCGCGACGACTGGGGCAGCTACATCTTCCTGCGCGACATCGAGAGCGCCGCGGTCTGGTCGGCGACCTATCAGCCACGCGGAACCCGGCCCGACAGTTACAACGTCATGTTCGCCGAGGATCGCGCGGAGATCATGCGCCGAGACGGCACGCTCACCACCACGCTCGACATCGTGGTGTCGCCCGAGGATGACGCCGAGGTCCGGCGCGTGTCGATCACCAACACCGGGGCCCAGGCGCGCGACATCGAAGTCACCTCCTATGCCGAGATCGTGCTGGCGTCGCCGGCCGCCGATGCTGCACACCAGGCCTTCTCCAAGATCTTCGTGCAAACCGAATACCTGTCGGCCGCACGGGCCATCCTGGCGACGCGCCGCCGCCGCAGCCCCGGTGAGCCCGAATTGTGGGCCGCCCATCTGGCGGTCGTCGAGGGCGAGAGCGTGGGCGAGGTCGAGATCGAAACCGACCGCGCGCGCTTCCTCGGCCGCGGCAACGACGTCGGCGCGCCCGTCGCCGTCTGCGACGGCCGGCGGCTGTCCAACACCGCCGGACCAGTACTGGATCCGGTGTTCGCGTTACGTCGCCGCGTATGGATTCCTGCCGGCAGCACGGTGAAGATCGCCTTCTGGACCATGGTTGCATCGTCGCGCGAGGCGCTGCTCGACGCTATCGACAAGCACCAGGACACCAACGCCTTCGAGCGCGCGGCCACGCTCGCCTGGACGCAGGCCCAGGTGCAGCTGCGCCATCTCGACATCGCGCCGGCACAGGCCACCCTCTATCAGCGTCTGGCGGGTCATGTCCTTTACGCCAACCCGGCGCTGCGATCCTCGTCCGACACGATTCGCCGCGGCCTTGCGCCACCACCGGTGCTGTGGGCCCAGGGCATCTCGGGCGACCTGCCGATCGTGCTTGTGCGCATTGACGAGGTCGAGGATTCGGGGATCGTGCGCGAGCTGCTGCGCGCGCGGGAATACTGGCGACTGAAGGGGCTGGCGGTCGATCTGGTCATCCTGAACGAGCGCGGTGCCTCCTATGTCCAGGACCTGCAGGTGACGCTCGAGACCCTGGTGCGAACGCATCGCTCGCGGACCCATTTCGGCGCCGACGGCGACAAGGGAATCTTCGTCCTGCGCAGCGACCTGATCTCGGCCGAGACCCGCGCCCTGTTGCTCGCGGTTGCGCGCGTGGTCCTGCCGGGCCGGCGCGGCAGCCTGGCGGATCAGCTCAACCGCCTGCAGACGCCGCCCGGCGTCGTGCCGCCGCTCCGGCGCCGGCCGCTCACCGATGCCGTCGAGACAGCGCCTCCGCCACCTGTCGCCGCGCTGGGCGCGCTTCAGTACTTCAACGGCCTCGGCGGCTTCTCGCCCGATGGCCGCGAGTACGTGACCGTGCTCGGCCCGGGGCAGTCGACACCGGCGCCCTGGATCAATGTCGTTTCCAATCCCTCATTCGGCTTCCAGGTCGCGACCGACGGCGGCGGTTACACCTGGTCGGAGAACAGCCGCGATAACCAGCTCACGCCCTGGTCGAACGACCCGGTCAGCGACCGTCCCGGTGAGGTGTTCTATGTGCGCGATCTCGACAGCGGCGATCTCTGGGGCCCGACCGCGCTCCCGATCCGTCATGAAACGGCGCCCTACATCGTCCGTCACGGCCGCGGCTACAGCCGGTTCGAGGTCGTGGCGAACGGCATCGCGCTCGGCCTGCTGCAGTTCGTGCCGCTGCGCGATTCGATCAAGATTTCCAGGCTCACGATCCGCAACATGTCGGATCGTCCGCGCCGCCTCTCGGTCACGGCCTATGTCGACTGGGTATTAGGCCTCGGGCGCGGCGCGTCGGCGCCGACGGTCGTCACCGAGCGCGATCCCGCGAGCGGCGCGATCTTCGCGCGCAATCCATGGAACATGCATCAGGGCACACGCGTCGCCTTCGCCGATCTCGGCGGTCGCCAGACCGCGTGGACGGCCGATCGCAGCGAGTTCATCGGCCGCAACTGTACCGCCGACAATCCGGCGGCGCTGAGTGGCACGATTCCGCTGTCGCAGCGGGTCGGCGCCGGCCTCGATCCGTGCGCGGCTCTGCAGACCGTGATCGAGCTCGACCGCGGCGCCTCGACGGAGATCGTCTTCTTTCTCGGCCAGACCGAGGATGCGGCCGCGGCGCGCGCCCTGATCGAACGCTATCGCGCCGCCGACCTCGATGCCGTCCATCGCGAAGTCGTCTCGTTCTGGGACGAGACGCTGGGTGTCCTTCAGGTGAAGACGCCCGACCGCTCGATGGACATTCTCCTCAACGGCTGGCTGCTCTACCAGACGCTGGCCTGCCGCTACTGGGCGCGCGCCGCGTTCTATCAGGCAGGCGGCGCCTACGGGTTCCGCGACCAGCTCCAGGATGTCATGTCGCTCATGGTCGCCCGCCCCGAGCTCGCGCGCGCCCATGTCCTTCGTGCCGCCGCCCGGCAGTTCGTCGAGGGCGACGTGCAGCATTGGTGGTTCCCGCCCGCTGGCCAGGGCGTCCGCACGCGCATCTCCGACGATCGCGCCTGGCTCGCCACAGTGGCGGCCCACTATGTCGAGACCACCGGCGATGCGGAGATCCTCGACGAGCGAGTGCCTTTCATCGACGGCCCGGCGCTGCGGCCCGGCGAGCACGATCTCTACTTCCAGCCCAACCAGGCCGACGAGACCGCCTCTCTGTTCGAGCATTGCGCACGCGGCCTCGATCTCAGCCTCGCCACCGGCGCGCACGGTCTGCCATTGATGGGCACCGGCGACTGGAACGACGGCATGAACAAGGTGGGCGAGGCGGGCCACGGCGAAAGCGTATGGCTGGGTTGGTTCGTGCACGCCGCGCTCACGGCCTTCATACCGATCGCACATGCGCGCAAGGACCTCGCACGCGTGGAGCGCTGGACGGCCCATGCCGAGGCGCTTCGGGAGGCGCTGGATCGCGACGGCTGGGATGGTGAATGGTATCGCCGCGGCTACTACGACGACGGCACGCCGCTCGGCTCGGCGGGGAGCGACGAATGCCGGATCGATTCGATCGCACAGTCCTGGGCGGCACTGTCGGGGGCCGCCCGACCCGATCGGGCAGTGCAGGCAATGGCTGCACTGGACGGGCGTCTGGTCAACCGCAGCGACCGCGTGGCGCCGCTGTTCACGCCGCCGTTCGACAAGACGGCGCTCGAGCCCGGCTACATCAAAGGATACCCGCCGGGCATCCGCGAGAACGGCGGCCAGTACACCCATGCCGCCGCCTGGTCGATCATGGGCTTTGCAGCGCTCGGCCAGGGTGACAAGGCGGCGGAATTGTTCTCACTGATCAATCCCATCAACCACACCGCTACGCGCGCCGGCGTGTTGCGTTACAAGGTCGAGCCCTATGTCGTTGCCGCCGACGTCTATTCGGTAGCGCCCCATGTCGGGCGCGGCGGCTGGACGTGGTATTCGGGATCGG
The DNA here is from genome assembly GCA_029946105.1 of Reyranella sp. Lineage (GTDB taxonomy): Bacteria > Pseudomonadota > Alphaproteobacteria > Reyranellales > Reyranellaceae > Reyranella. The sequence continues at coordinate 15,234 of JAQSDW010000047.1, forward strand.
CCGGCTGGCTCTATCGTGCCGGCGCCGAGGCCATTCTCGGCCTGCGCCTCAAGGGCAATCAATTGTGGATCGACCCGTGCATCCCGGCAGCCTGGCCGGGATACGACATGACGCTGCGCTATCGCGGCGCGGTCTACGAGATCTCCGTCCGCAATCCGGGAGGAGTCAGTCGCGGGGTGAGTGCCCTCGAGATCGACGGCCAGCCCTCGCCGGTGATGGGGGGCAAGGCGTGCGTCCCGCTGCGCGAGGATCGCGACACGCACGCGATCCTCGTGACATTGGGCCCGTGACGTCGGGGCCGTGACATTGAGCTAGGCGGCTACTTGGAGCTAGGCGGCTACTTGCGCTTGTTGGCCGCCGCCTTGGCGCCCGGGTTCGTGTGTGACGCGGCGAACGGCGAGGCCGCGACGAGCTTCTTGGACTTGTCCTGCTTGGGCTTCTTGGCTTCGCGATTGCCGCGCTGTTGCTTCTGGGCCATGCCGAGTCTCCTGCTGTTTGTGCGGCAGGACCCTAGGCGCTTTCGGCGATCATGTACGATCTGTCTTGTTGCGGTCACTCCACCGGGGCGATCGCCTTGGGCCGTGCCGGGTCGACCGCGGATGCTTGGGTCATGGCGAAGGATTTGACCGGCACGGCCAGCCGCTCGCCCAGCGCATCGGACGCGCCGACCCGCCCGAGCACCGCCGAAATTCCGATCCCGACCAGAAGCAGTCCGACGCAGGCGCCGGGTCCGTACCCCCAGCGGGCGCTGTAACGCCAGCAGGGCATGACGGCGATCCCCATTGCTGCGCTCAGGACCGTGATTACCAGGACGATCATGCTCCTCCCCACTGCCTCCTTCCTGGGACAACGGTCGTTGGACCCACGAGTTCCGCCTTAATTTCGCCTTCGACCGTCCAGGGCCGCGTTCATCCACAGTGTTGCGCATGACGTGGGCCACCGGCCCGGCGATAGTGCCGGCAAAACAATGACCGACGCCCTCTCGACCGCTCACGCGTTGCTGCATTCCGTCTTCGGCTTCAGCGAATTCCGGCCCGGCCAGGAAGAGATCGTGCGCGCCGTCTTGGCGGGCGAAAACGTGCTCACGGTCATGCCGACCGGCAGCGGCAAGTCGCTGTGCTACCAGCTGCCGGCCATCGTCCGGCCGGGACTGACGTTGGTCGTCTCGCCGCTGATCGCCCTGATGCGCGACCAGGTGCAGGCGCTGACCGCCGCCGGGGTCGCGGCCGGCAGTCTCAATTCGAGCAACGAGCCGGCCGAGAACGCCCGCGTCATGGGGCTCCTGCGCACGGGTGAGCTGCGGTTGCTCTATGTCGCGCCCGAACGGCTGGCGCGGCCCGACACGGTCGAGATGCTGGCCGAGGCCCGGGTCACCATGATGGCGATCGACGAAGCGCATTGCGTCTCGCAATGGGGCCACGACTTCCGGCCCGAGTATCTCACCTTGGGCAATGTCGCGCGCCAGATCGGCGGCCGGCTGCAGACGCTGGCGCTGACGGCGACCGCCGATGCGCCGACCCGCGGTGACATCGTCGAGAAGCTCTTTCCAACCGCGCCGCCGCGCGTCTTCGTGCGCAGTTTCGACCGGCCGAACCTGCGGCTCGCCTTCCAGACCAAGGAGCGTTCGTCGCGCCAGGTCCTGGCCTTCGTGCGCGCCCATGAGGGCGAGAGCGGCATCGTCTATTGCGCCTCGCGCCGCAAGGTCGAGGCGCTGGCGACGACGCTGGCCGAATCAGGCGTGCGGGCGCTGCCCTATCACGCCGGGCTCGACAAGCGCGTGCGCGACGCCAACCAGGATTCCTTCCAGCAGGACGACGGCGTGGTGATGACCGCCACCGTCGCCTTCGGCATGGGCATCGACAAGCCCGACGTGCGCTTCGTCTGCCATGCCGACCTGCCGTCGAACGTCGAGGCCTATTACCAGGAGATCGGCCGCGCCGGCCGCGACGGGCTGCCGGCCGACACGCTGACGCTCTATGGCCTGGGCGACATGCAGCTTCGCCGCCTGCAGATCGAGCAGAGCGATTCCTCGGACGAGCGCAAGCGCATCGAGCGCCAGCGCCTGGGCGCCTTGCTGTCGCTGGCCGAGGCGCCGCGCTGCCGCCGCCAGACCCTGCTGGCCTATTTCGGCGAACAGTCCGAACCCTGCGGCAACTGCGATCTCTGCGTCGAGGGCGTCGAGCGCTTCGACGGCACCATCGATGCGCAGAAGGCGATGTCGGCCATCCTGCGCACCGGCGAGCGCTTCGGCGTGGAGCATCTGGTGGCCATCCTGACCGGCGATCGCACTGAGAACGTCCTGAAATTCAATCACGACCGCCTGCCGACCTTCGGCGTCGGCTCGGGCCGCAAGGCCGGCGAATGGCGCTCGATCTTCCGTCAGCTTTCGGCCGTCGGCCTGATCGCCCAGGATCTGATGGAGCACGGCCGCTGGTGGGTGACGGAAGAGGGCTGGCGGGTGCTGAAGGGCGAAGCGCGCATCGAGCTGCGCAAGGACCTCTCGTCGGGTGCCGTCAAGGGCAAGGCGGGTTCGCGCCGCGACCGGCGTGCCGCCACCGCTGCCATCGTGGGCGATGCCGATACGCCCCTGCTCGATGCCCTGAAGGCGTTGCGCACCAGGCTGGCGCGCACCCAGAACGTGCCGGCCTATGTCGTGTTCTCCGACCGCACGCTGGCCGAACTCGCCTCGCACCGTCCGGCCAACGCCGGCGCCATGCGCGAAATCCACGGCATCGGCGACGCCAAGCTCGAACGCTATGGTGCCGCGTTCCTGGAAGTCATTCGCGCCACCGTCTAGCGCGCCAACATCTAGCGCGCCCACATCTAGGTCGCGTCACTCGCCCGACGCTTCGGGGTTCTCGAAAGCCGTGCCGGCCTTGAGGATGCGGTAGCGGCCGTCCTGGATTTCCGCCGCGGTCACGATGCCCGTCCGCGCGCTGCCGCCGTCGAGGCCGAGGCGGTCGCCTTCGAAGAGGTGCGGATCGTCCATACCGCTGATCGCCTTGTGCTTGTCGGGCGGCGTGTGGCCATGCACCACCAGCGTGCCGCCAAAGCCGTTCTTCCAGTCGAGGAAACCATGATTGATCCAGGCCCAGCGCGCCTCGGTGAAGATCGTCCACGGCCGCGCCAGGAACTCGTCGACGTCGGCGTGCGGATCGAGGCCGCCATGGACGAACACCGTGTTGCCCAGCGTCACATGCGAACGCATGCCGTAGAGCCGATGGAAAATCGCCTCGCCCAGCGCCGACTGAAGCAGCGCCTGGTCGGCATGTGCCGTGGCGCGGCCGGTCTTCGTCGTCATCTGGTCCAGCAACTTCTGGCCGCCCATGCGCTTGCTGAGCCACATGGCCTCGGCCTTGTGGCCATGCGGTCCGCCGATAATGGACAGCATCATCATGATCTCGTGGTTGCCCATCAGCCGGTCGATGTGATCGACGCCGCGCGCGTCCTCGCCCTCGGCCCACAGGTTGAGTACACCCATGCTGTCGGGGCCGCGGTTGATCATGTCGCCGAGATAGACCAGCCGGCGCCTGGCCTTCGCGTCGCGTGCTTTGGCGTCGCGCGCCAGACCGTGGATCGACTCCAGCAGGACGGCGAGCTCCGCCGCGCAGCCGTGAACGTCGCCGATGGCGAACACCGTCTCGCCCTTCACGTCGAACGGCGCGGATTTCCAGGGAGAGACGTCGACGGGAAGGACCATGACGTCGATGTTACTGCTATCCCGAGCGGCGCTCCACCGCTGCAGGGGCCCGACGCTCGAAATCTGCCGCTCGCCGCGGCAGGGGCTGCGCGCGCGAGTGTCCGGGGAAATGTCGCAGCGCGCTCAGCGCGCGTCGTTCTCGCGGATGAAGCTGCGCACGCGCGGCATGATCTGCTCGCGCCACTTGCGGCCGTTGAAGATGCCGTAGTGGCCGACCCGGGGCTGTTCCCAGTGGACGTGGCGGGCGCCGGGAATGTGGGGCGTCAGCGCATGGGCCGCCTTGGTCTGGCCGATGCCGGAGATATCGTCGAGCTCGCCCTCGACCGTCATCAGGGCGGTCTCGATGGCGGCGGGATCGATCTTGCGGTCGCGGCTCACCCACTCGCCGCGCGGCAGCAGGTGCTCCTTGAAGACGACTTCGATGGTCTGGAGGTAGAACTCGGCGCTCAAGTCCATGACCGCGAGATATTCATCATAGAAGGCGCGGTGGCCGTCGGCCGAATCGTCGTCGCCCTTCACCAGATGCTCGAACTGGCGCATGTGGGCGTTGACGTGCCGGTCGAGGTTCATCGAGATGAAACTGGTGAGCTGCAGGAAGCCCGGATAGACGCGGCGCATGGCGCCGGGATAACCGAAGGGTACCGTCGAGATCACGTTCTGGCGGAACCACATCATCGAGTTGCGCATCGCCAGATCGTTGGGAACGGTCGGGCTCTGGCGCGTATCGATCGGGCCGCCCATCAGGGTGAGAGACTTGGGCTGGCGTGGATCCTTGGCCTCGGCCATCAGGGCGGCAGCGGCCATCACCGGCACCGAGGGCTGGCAGACGGCGATGACATGCACGTCTGGCCCGAGGTAGCGGCAGAAGGCGATGACGTAGTCGATATAGTCGTCGAGCGAGAAGTTGCCGGCGGTGAGCGGCACTTCGCGGGCATCCTTCCAGTCGGTGACGTGGACGTCGTGCTCGGGCAGCAGCGCCTTGACCGTACCGCGCAGCAGGGTGGCGAAGTGGCCGCTCATCGGCGCCACCACCAGCACCTTGGGGTCGCGCTGCGCGGTATCGCGATGGAAATGGACGAGGTCGCAGAACGGCTTGCGCACCAGGAGTTCTTCGTTGACGTCGACGGTCTCGTTGCCGATCTCCGTGGTCGCGAGGCCGAAGTGGGGCTTGCCGTAGTTCTGGGTCAGCCGCGCCACGATCTCGGCGCTGGCCGCGACGGACTTGCCGATCCAGGTCTCGGACAGCGGATTGAAGGGGCTGGTATAGGCCTGCTCGAGGGCATTGGCCCAGAGGCGGACAGGCTGGGCGAACTGCCGCTGGAACTCATAAGCTTGATAAAGCATTGGGCGGGGATTGTACGCTGCGGCGACTGCTTGTCACTTTAATAGTGCAGCGCACAAATTGAATGAATTCAATGGCTTAGAGTAACCGTCCCACGGCCGCCGCGATCGCCTCGGCCTTGGCGTCATGAGTGAAATGGGTGACGAAGCGGCCATTGCGATCGAGCAGGTAGACGATCGAGGAGTGGTCCATCAGGTAGGGCGCGCCATCCTTGCCCGGGACCTTCTGATAGTAGACGCGATAGGCGCGGGCCGCGGCGGCAACCTGTTCGGGCGTACCGGTGAGACCCATAAAGGTCGGACCGAAGTTGGTGACGTAGCCCTTGAGCAGCGCCGGCGTGTCGCGCTCGGGATCGACGGTGATGAGGACCAGGTTGACCTTGTTGGCGGCACTGGGGCCCAGTTTCTCGATTGCCGTTTCCATCAGCAGGAGCGAGGTCGGGCAGACATCGGGACAGTAGGTGAAGCCGAAATAGATCAAGGTCGGCTTGCCTTTGAGGCTGTCGCTGGTGACGGTACGGCCCTCCTGGTCGACCAGCGTGAACGGGCCGCCGATGCTGGGGCGGCCGCCCTGGAAGGCATCCCAGCCGATCCAGCCGGCGCCCAGGGCCAGGGTTGCAATCCAGACACCCAGCAGGGCCTTCATGGTACGCGACATGGGCGGGAACATGGGCTGTGCCCGGCGGCTCGACAAGCCGGACCACTGGTCGCACAACTGGAAGTGATGAGGGAGAGTTGATGAGCGCGGACATCGTCCTTCTGGCGCGCGCCGCCGACTACGCCGCCCGGCAGCACATTGCGCAGCGGCGCAAGGGGGAACGCGCCGAGCCCTACATCAACCACCTGACCGAGGTGGCGGCGCTGCTCGCCGAGGCGACCGGCGGCGATGACGTGACACTGCTGGCCGGCGGGCTGCTGCACGACACGCTCGAGGACACCGATTCGACCTACGAGGATCTGGAACAGCGCTTCGGCTCCGAGGTCGCGGCGCTGGTGGCCGAGGTGACCGACGACAAGTCGCTGCCCCAGGAAGAGCGCAAGCGCCTGCAGATCGACAAGACGCCGTCCAAGTCGCGACGGGCGAAGCTACTGAAAATCGCCGACAAGACCTCGAACCTGCGCAGCATGGTGACCAGTCCGCCGAAAGGATGGCCGCCGGAGCGGCTGCGCGACTATGTCGTGTGGGCCGAGCAGGTGGTGCGCTCGTGCCGCGGCCTCAACGTCACGCTCGATGCGGCGTTCGACGTGGCCCACGCCGAAGCCAAGCGGCATCTCGGCTGATGAGTAAACGCATTCTCGTTTTGGGCGGCGGCTTCGCTGGACTGTGGAGCGCGATCGGTGCCGCTCGGACCGTCGATGCGCTGGGCGTCGGGTCCGACCGCGTCGAGATCGTGCTGATCGACAAGACCGCGTGGCACTCGATCCGCGTTCGCAACTATGAGGCCGATCTGGAAGATACGCGCGTTGCCTTTGACAGCGTGCTGGGGCCGATCGGCGTGCGCCGAATCGAGGGCGAGGTGACTGGCATCGACGTCACCAGCAAGACTGTCGTCTACGCCGTGAACGGCGCGCAGAGGGCCATCACCTACGATCGCCTGGTCTTCGCGCTGGGCAGCCGGCTCACCCGTCCGCCGATTCCCGGGCTCGACAGCCACGCTTTCGACGTCGATACCTACGTGGCGGCGTCTCGACTTAATGCTCACATCGCAGGTCTCAGGCCCGACCAGTCCACTGTCCTCGTGGTCGGCGGTGGCCTGACCGGGATCGAGGCCGCGGCGGAAATGCCCGGCAAGCTGCGTGCGGCCGGCGTCGCCTCGCCTCGCGTCATCCTGGCCGATCACGCCGCGCGGGTCGGCGCCGGCGTGGGCGAGGGCGCCTTGCCCGTCATCGAGGAAGCGCTCGAGGCGCTGGGTGTCGAGCGGCGCGGCGGCGTGTCGGTCGCCTCCATCGATGCCGACGGGGCGGTGCTGGCGACGGGCGAGCGGATCGCGGCCGCAACGGTCGTCTGGTGCGCCGGTATGCAGGCCCATCCGCTCACGGCGCAATTCCCGGTCGAGCGCGATCGCCTCGGCCGCCTGCCGGTCGAGCCGTCGCTCAAGATCAAGGGACTCGCGGCCGAGTTCGCCGCCGGCGACGCCGCCTGGTTCCTGATCGACGGCGTCCATAGTTCGGTGATGTCGTGTCAGCACGGTCGGCCGATGGGCCGTTTCGCCGGCCACAACGTCGTCTGCGACCTGCTTGGCCAGCCCCTGCTACCGCTCAAGATCGCTGGCTACGTGACGATCCTCGATCTCGGACCGTGGGGCGCTGTCTACACCGAGGGGTGGGATCGAAAGCTCGTGTCGCGCGGTGCGGCGGCCAAGCGCACCAAGGAACTGATCAACCGCGAACGCATCTATCCGCCGCGGTCGGGCGAGCGGCGGGTGATCCTCGAGGCCGCGGCGCCGACGGTGCAGGCCCCACCCGCCCGCTTGGGCTAAACTCGGCCGGGTTGAAGGAGAAGACCATGTTCTACGATGCCGCCAAGCGCGACCATGGGCTGCCGCAGGATCCTCTGAAGTCGTTGATCGTGCCGCGGCCGATCGGCTGGATTTCGACGATGGATGCCCAGGGCCGGGTCAATCTTGCGCCCTACAGTTTCTACAACGGCGTCGGCGAACATCCGCCGATGGTCTACTTCTCGACGACCGGCACCTATGGCGACACGCCGACCAAGCACAGCCGCATGAACGCCGAACAAACCGGCGAGTTCGTGGTCAACATGGTGAGCGCCGATCTCGCGGAGCAGATGAACGTCACCACGGCGATGGTGGCCTTCGGTGTCGACGAGCTGAAGCTGGCCGGCCTCACCGCCGTGCCCTGCACGTTGGTCAAGCCGCCGCGCGTCAAGGAATCGCCGGTGGCTCTCGAATGCAGGTACTGGCGCACCATCGAGATGCCGGCCGAAAAGGGCCACGAGCGCCAGCGCGGCGCGGTGGTGTTTGGCCAGGTCGTCGGCATCCATATCGACGACCGGATCATCAAGGACGGTCGGGTCGACGTGATGGCTTTCAAGCCGGTCGCGCGGTTGGGCTACAGCGAATACACCACCACCGACAACGTCTGGAAAATGCGCCGCCCGGACGATCCCCGTTATCAATAGGCCGAGGTATCAATAATGTTCTACGACGTGACTGGCAGTGACCACGGCGGGATGCAGATTCCGTTCACAGCGCTGGTCGTGCCTCGTCCCATCGGCTGGATCTCGACAGTCGACAAGCAGGGCCGGATCAATCTCGCGCCCTACAGTTTCTACAACGCCGTCAGCGGCTCGCCACCCATGGTCTATTTCTCGACCACCGGTACCTATGGCGACAACCCGACCAAGCACTCCAGGCGCAACGCCGAGGAGACGGGGGAGTTCGTGGTCAACATGGTGAGCGCGGAGCTCACCGAGCAGATGAATGTCACGACGACGATGGTCGACTACGGCGTCGATGAGATGAAGTTGGCGGGCCTTGCCCCCGCACCGTCGCGCTTCGTCAAGCCACCGCGCGTCGCCCGCTCGCCGATCGCCCTGGAATGCAAGTACTGGAAGACGATGGAGATGCCGATCGAGGAGGGCCGCGAGAAACAGCAGGCTGCCGTGGTATTCGGCCGAGTCGTCGGCATCCATATCGACGACGTCATCGTCAAGGATGGCCGTATCGACACGCTGGCCTTCAAGCCGGTCGCGCGCCTGGGTTACAGCGAATACACCACGACCGAAAACATCTGGAAGATGCGGCGGCCGGACGATCCCTGTTCTCAGTGAGGCGCAACAATCGGCGCGACTGACCGCGCCATCGCCAGCACGCGCTTGTCTGCCATCGCCTCGCCCATCAGCATGAAACCGACCGGCAGTTCGCCTGAAGCGTGGCAGGGCAAGCTGATGCCGCAGCGGTCGAGGAAGTTGCCGACCGTGGTGTTGCGCAGCAGCAGCATGTTCTTCTTGGTGAAGCCGTCGGCGGTGGAAACCTCATCGAGCGTCGGCGCCACGATGGCGCAGGTCGGCATTGCCACCGCGTCGTAGTTCGACGTGATGGCCGAGACGCGGCGGCAGAGGTCGACGCGCGTGCCCAGCAGGTCGACATAGTCGGCGGCGCCCATCTCCTTGCCGCGCAGGATGCGCGGCGCGACGAACTGGTCGTAGTCGTTGTGCCGGCGGGCGATCAGCTCGCGGTGCCAGGCATAGGCCTCGGAGGCGGCGAACCCGCCCTTGGCGTTGATGACGGGCAGCTCGTTCAACTCTGCCAGGTCGATGTGGTCGATCTTCACGCCCTTGGCGGCCAGCGCCTTCAACGCACGTTCGAAGGCCTTGGCGACGACGGCGTCGAGTTCCTCCATGACGAAGTGCTTGGGAACCGCGAGCCGGAGGCCTGCGAGTGGCATCGGATCGGGCACGGAAATGGGTTCGGCGGCGAACACCGCATCGATGATGGCGCAATCCTCGACGGAATTGGCGAGAGGTCCGATCGAATCGAGCGAGGTCGAGAGCGGCACGACGCCATCGATCGGCACCCGCCTGGCCGTCGGCTTGAAACCGACGATGCCGCAGACGGCGGCCGGGATACGCACCGAACCGCCGGTGTCGGTGCCCAGCGCCGCCACGGCCATGCGGTCGGCGACCGAGACGGCGGCACCTGCAGACGAGCCGCCCGGCACGCGCTTGCGGTCCGCGGGATTGCCCGGCGTGCCGTAGTGAGGGTTGAAGCCCACGCCGGAGAAGGCGAACTCGCTCATGTTGGTGCTGCCGACGATTACGGCACCTGCCGCCCGCAGGCGCGCCACCACGGGCGCATCTGCCTTGGCCGGCGGCGCATCGTCGAGCGCCTTCGAGCCGGCAAGGGTCGTCTCGCCGGCAACATCGCAGAGGTTCTTGATCGAGACCGGCAGGCCGGCCAGCGGCGAGGCCACGAGTCCTGCCTTGCGCTGCAGGTCGCTGGCGTCGGCCGCGGCAAGCGCCTGGCCATGCCAGACCTTGATGAAGGCGCGCTTGCCCTCGCCCTTGGCATCGTCGATGCGGGCCAGCGCCTCTTCGGTCAGCTTCCGCGAGGTGGTGCGGCCGGCGGCGAGATCCGCCGCGAGAACCTGGATTGTTGGATTGGCCGCCATACGCCTGCTCACTCCTACTTGGAACGGTTCTTCACCAGATCGTCGACCACCATCGGATCGGCAAGGGTGGACGTGTCGCCGAGGTTGCTGACGTCGTTCTCGGCGATCTTGCGCAGGATGCGGCGCATGATCTTGCCCGAGCGTGTCTTGGGCAGGCCCGGCGCCCATTGGATGACGTCGGGCGTGGCGATCGGGCCGATCTCCTTGCGCACCCAGGCGACCAGTTCCTTGCGCAGGTCGTCGGAGGGGTTCTGGCCGGCCTTGAGCGTCACATAGGCGTAGATGCCCTGGCCCTTGATGTCGTGCGGGTAGCCGACCACGGCGGCCTCGGCCACCTTGGTGTTGCCGACCAGCGCGCTTTCGACCTCGGCGGTGCCGATGCGGTGGCCGGAGACGTTGATCACGTCGTCGACGCGGCCGGTGATCCAGTAATAGCCGTCCTCGTCGCGGCGCGCGCCGTCGCCGGTGAAGTACATGCCGGGGTAGGTCTTGAAGTAGGTGTCGATGAAGCGCTGGTGGTCGCCATAGACCGAGCGCATCTGGCCCGGCCACGAACCCACGAGGCAGAGATTGCCGGAGCAGGCACCGTCGAGCTTCTTGCCCTCGGCATCGACCATGACGGGCTGTACGCCGAAGAACGGCTGGGTCGCCGAGCCAGGCTTCAGCGGCGTGGCACCGGGCAGCGGCGTGATCAGGATGCCGCCGGTTTCGGTCTGCCACCAGGTGTCGAGGATCGGGCAGCGGCTGTCGCCGACCACGCGGTAGTACCAGAGCCAGGCCTCGGGATTGATCGGCTCGCCGACCGAGCCCAGCAGGCGCAGGCTCTTGCGGCTGGCCTTCTTCACCGGCGCCTCGCCCTCGCGCATCAGGGCGCGGATGGCGGTGGGGGCGGTGTAGAAAATGTTGACCTGGTGCTTGTCGATTACCTGCCAGAAGCGGCTCGAATCGGGATAGTTGGGCACGCCCTCGAACATCAGGGTCGTGGCGCCGTTGGCGAGCGGGCCGTAGACGATATAGCTGTGGCCGGTCACCCAGCCCACGTCGGCGGTGCACCAGTAGACGTCGCCATCGTGGTAATCGAACACGTACTGGTGCGTCATCGAGGCGAAGACGATGTAGCCGCCCGTCGTGTGCAGCACGCCCTTGGGCTTTCCGGTCGAGCCCGACGTATAGAGGATGAAAAGCGGATCCTCCGCGCCCATCGGCTCGGGCTTGCACTCGGCCGGCACCTTGGCCGCGATCTCGTGCCACCACACGTCGCGGCCCGGCTCCCAGTCGACCCGTCCGCCGGTGTGCTTCACCACCAGCACCTTCTTGACGCCGGGGCTCTTCTTAACGGCTTCGTCGCAATTGGCCTTTAGCGGCACGTGCTTGCCGGCGCGCAGGCCTTCATCGGCGGTGATGACGATGTTGCTCTCGCAATCCTGGATGCGGTTAGCCAGGCTGTCGGGCGAGAAGCCGCCGAACACCACCGAATGGACGGCGCCGATGCGCGTGCAGGCGAGCATGGCGTAGGCGGCTTCGGGGATCATCGGCAGGTAGATCGTGATGCGATCGCCCTTCTTGGCGCCCAGTTCCTTGAGCGCATTGGCCATGCGGCAGACTTCGGCGTGCAATTCGCGATAGGTGATCTTCTTGGACTTGGCCGGATCGTCGCCTTCCCAGATGATCGCGGTCTGGTCGGCGCGCTTGGCCAGGTGGCGGTCGATGCAGTTGGCCGAGACGTTCAGTACGCCGTCGTGGAACCAGCGGATGCGGACGTCGCCGGTGTAGTCGACATCGCGCACGGCGCCGGGGCTGAAAGGCTTGATCCAGTCGACGCGCTTGCCGTGCTCGCCCCAGAAGGTGGCCGGATCCCGGGTCGAGGCCTCGTACATCGCCTTGTACTTGGCGCCATCGACATAGGCGCGCTTGGCCCAGTCGGCGCTGACGGCGATCACCTCATCGGCCATTTATTCCTCCCGCTTGGCTTATTGCCTTGAATTATCGCGGTTTTACCGCGCTCCCGCCTGTTTCGGCAATTCGACTTTGGGCGCGGTCACTCGCCGTGCCAGGTCGTGAAATCCTCGATCGGCGCGCGCTCGGTGATCAGGCAGTTGGGCACCGCATCGGGGTCGGCGTGGCCCAGCGCCAGGCCGCAGATCACGATCTGATCCTCGGGGATCTTGAGTTCGCGCCGCACGACATGCTGGTAGCGGCTGAAGGCCGCCTGCGGGCAGGTATGCAGGCCCTTTTCGCGGGCCAGCAGCATGAGCTGGTCGAGAAAGATGCCGCAGTCGATCCACTGGCCGTTGCCCATGCGGCGTTCGACGCACAGGATCATGCCGACCGGTGCGTCGAAGAAGTCGTAGTTCTTGCGGAACTGTTTCAGCATGCCGGCGGCGTCGCCGCGCGGCACGTCGAGCAGCGTGTAGAGCTGCTTGCCGACCAGCTTGCGGCGGGCGTCATAGACCGGCGTGAATTCCTTCGGGTAGACGTCGTACTCGCCCCCCGGGCCGTTGTCGCCGTCGTCCATCGCCTTCAGGATTGCCGCCGACAGGCGATGCCGCGCCTTGCCCATCGTGATGTGGAGCTTCCACGGCTGCAGGTTGCCATTGGACGCCGCGCGATTGGCCGTGGTCACGATCCATTCGACATCGGCCTTCGACACCGGATCTGACGTGAAAACGCGCATCGAGCGGCGGGAGTTGATGGCTTCGGATACGCGCATGAAAAGTCAGCTCCGAGTGAGGTGGCGTCGCAGGAAGTCGAACAGCTTACGCCGGGCCAGCGCATTTTGCTGCTCGGTGAAGAAATGCGTACCGCTCTGCACGATGAAACTCTCGACGTCCTTGCCGTGGCTCTTGAGCGCTTCTTCCATGGCCAGCGTCTGCGCCACCGGCACGTTCTCGTCTTGGTCGCCATGGACCAGCAACACCGGTGCGTCGATCTGCGCCACCCGGAGGATCGGCGAGCGCACCGGCAGGCCTTCCGGCCCGCACAGGTCGTCGAGGTAGTCGCGGATGTAGGGGTTGGCATCGCGCCAGCGCGCCAGATCGGTCGGTGCGAAGAACGAGGCAACGGCCATGATCGGTGGCTTGTGGGCGGCGGCGAGCAACGCCACCTGGCCGCCCATCGAGGCGCCGACCAATGCCAGGCGCTCGCGATCGACCAATGGTCGCTTGGCCAGCCAGTCGATGGCCGCCAGCACGTCGAGCGGCTGGCGCAGTCCCTGGTCGCTCTCGCCCTCCGAGCCCAGCCAGCCGCGCAGCGACAGCGCGAGGGCGGCATAGCCGTTGGCCGAGGCTGCCCTCGCCAGCCCAACCATGGTGTGGGCGTGGCCGGCGAAGCCATGCAGCAGGATCAGCGCCGGATAGGGCGGCTGGCCCGCCTGCGGCTTGAAGAAATAGCCGCCCAGCGTGACGCCATGGCCGGGCACGCGGACCTGTTCGGCGTCGGCGAGGTCGGGCAGTTCGTCCCAGCGGTGCACGACCTCGATCGGCACGCCGTCGGGATCGCGGAAGCCGACTGAGTAGTAGCCGGGGGCGAAGTAGTCGAGTTCCTTGGGCGGCTGCAAGATCTGGGCGCCGGCGTCGCGCAGCTCGGCATGGACCTGGTCGACCTGGGCCCGGCTCTCGGCCGACACGGCGAGCCACAGCGCGCCCGGGCCGTAGGAGACGCCATCCTTGGCCTGGCGCATGACGAAATGGTCATAGCCGCGCGACCACATCACGCGGTCGGGGTTTGCCCAAACGCGGCGGAAGCCCAGCATAGGCAGCCACAGCCGATGGAACGCCACCGAGCGCGCGAGGTCGCTGACCTCGATCGCGGCGCCGGCAAAGGAAGAGCGCGGCCGCATCAGCTCTCGGGCAGGCCGAGCGCGCGCAGCTCGTCGCGCCGCAAGTGCTCTTCGCCCGCGAGGAAGAACTCGTCGAGCTGCGGCGGCTTCACCGCGGTACCGGCCAGCATGGCATGGGCCTGGCCGCGATGATGGATCTGGTGCTGGAACAGGTGCTCGAGGATCGACGCGACGGGTGACGCGGGAGGCGTGCGGTTCGGGCGGGGCAGGACAAGGCCTTCCGCCAGGGTCGTGTCGGTCTGGCGCTCGCAGAAAGCCAGCAGCCGCCGGTCGCTGACGATCTGGGCGTCATGGAGCGAGGTCGCGTCGGCGAAATCCGGCACCGGGTCGTGGTAGCGCTTTAGCACCGTCGGATCGCGTTCGAGCGCGTCGATATAATAGGTATCGACCCAGAGGATATGGTTCAGGGTCGCGCGCAGCGAGGGGAAGAAGTTCGTGCGCGGTGCCGCGAACTCGGCTGCTGTCAGCGCCTTGCAGGCCTGCAGCAGCCGATGGTTCGACCAGATGTTGTTGCGGGCCATGGCGACGAAATGGCCGGTCAGCCCCCCTTGAGCGGGCGTCGCCATGGCGGGTCTCCGGTCGCTCAGGCCGCTTGCGCCAGATTGCGCAGCACGTAGCGCAGCACGCCGCCGTTCTTGAAGTACTCGACCTCCTCGGCGGTATCGATGCGGCAGGTCAGCACGATCTTCTCGCTGGTGCCGTCGCGGCGGTGGATGGTGAGCGGGACGTCCATGCCGACCTTCAGCCCGCCGTCGATGCCGCCGACGTCGAAGGTCTCGTGGCCCGTGAGATTGAGCGTCTTGCGCGTCATGCCGTCCTTGAACTGCAGCGGCAGCACGCCCATGCCGACCAGGTTGGAGCGGTGGATGCGCTCGAAGGTCTCGCACACGACGGCCTTCACGCCGAGCAGGTTGACGCCCTTGGCGGCCCAGTCGCGCGAGCTGCCGGTGCCGTATTCCTTGCCGGCAATCAGGATCTGCGGCGTGTGTTCCTTCTGGTAGCGCATCGCCACGTCATAGATCGGCACCGGTTCGTCGGAGCGGTAGTCGTGGGTGAATCCACCCTCGATGCCCGGCACCATCTCGTTCTTGAGACGGATGTTGGCGAAGGTGCCGCGCATCATCACCTCGTGATTGCCGCGGCGCGTGCCATACTGGTTGAAGTCCTTGGCCTCGACGCCCTCTTCCTCCAGGTACTTGCCGGCCGGGCTGTCCTTGCGGATCGAGCCGGCGGGCGAGATGTGGTCGGTCGTGATCGAATCGCCAAACTGGCCGAGCGGACGCGCGCCGGTGATGTTGGTGATCGAGCCCGGCGTCTTGCCCATGCCGTCGAAGTAGGGCGGGTTGCGGACGTAGGTCGACTTGTCGTCCCAGGCATAGGTCAGGCTGGGCTTGGTCTTGATGCTGCGCCAGAACTTGTCGCCCTTGAAGACGTCGGCGTAACGCTTCTTGAAGGCCTTGATGGTGACGAACTTGTCGACCACCTTCTGCACTTCCATGTTCGAAGGCCAGAGGTCCTTGAGATAGACCGGCTTGCCGCCCTTGCCGACGCCTATCGGATCCCTGGTGATGTCGATCTTCATCGAGCCCGCCAGCGCGTAGATCACCACCAGCATCGGCGAGGCGAGGTAGTTGGCGCGGGTCAGCGGATTGACGCGGCCCTCGAAGTTGCGATTGCCCGACAGCACCGAGCAGACCACCAGGTCGCCGTCGCCGATCGCCTTGGTGACGGGGGCGGGCAGCGGGCCGGAATTGCCGATGCACGAGGTGCAGCCGTAGCCCACCAGGTTGTAGCCGATCTTGTTCAGGTCCTTCTGCAGGCCCGAGGCTTCGAGGTACTCGGTGACGACCTGCGAGCCCGGCGCCAGCGAGGTCTTCACCCACGGCTTGACCTTGAGGCCGAGCTTGACTGCGTTGCGCGCGATCAGGCCGGCGCCCAGCATGACGTAGGGATTGGACGTGTTGGTGCAGGAGGTGATGGCCGCGATCACCACGTCGCCGTGGCCGAGATCGTAGTCGGCGCCGTCGCACTTGACGCGCTTGCCGGTGTCCTTGCGGTCGAATTCCTTCTCCATATTGGCGACGAACTGCTGCGCGGCCTCCGACAGCGGCACGCGATCCTGCGGGCGCTTCGGTCCCGCCAGGCTCGGCACGACGTCACCGAGATCGAGCGAGAGCGTGTCGGTGAATATCGGATCGGCCGCCTTCTTGCTCCGCCACAGGCCCTGCTTCTTGGCGTAGGCCTCGGTCAGCTTGGCTGCCTGGCCTCGGTTGGTGGTCTTCAGGTAGCCCAGCGTGATGTCATCGACCGGGAAGAAGCCGCAGGTGGCGCCGTACTCCGGCGCCATGTTGGCGATGGTGGCGCGGTTGGCGAGCGGCATCTCGTCGAGGCCATCGCCGTAGAACTCCACGAACTTGCTGACCACGCCCTTCTTGCGCAGCATCTGCGTGACGGTGAGCACGAGGTCGGTCGCGGTGGCGCCCTCCGGCAGCTTGCCGGTCAGCTTGAAGCCTACGACGTCGGGAATGATCATCGGTTGCGCCTGGCCCAGCATGGCGGCCTCGGCCTCGATGCCGCCCACGCCCCAGCCCAGCACCGAGAGGCCATTCACCATCGTGGTGTGACTGTCGGTGCCGACCAGCGTGTCGGGATAGGCGACCGTCTCCTTGCCTTCCTTCCTGGTCCACACGACCTGGGAGAGGAACTCGAGGTTCACCTGATGGCAGATGCCGGTGCCGGGCGGCACGACGCGGAAATTGTCGAACGCCATCGCACCCCAGCGCAGGAACTGGTAGCGCTCGAGGTTGCGTTCGTACTCAAGCTTCACGTTGGCACCGAAGGCGCTCGCATTACCGAAATTGTCGACGATCACCGAGTGGTCGATGACGAGATCGACCGGGACCAGCGGGTTGATCTTCCTGGCGTCGCCGCCCAGCTTGCCCATGGCGTCGCGCATGGCTGCCAGATCGACCACCGCCGGCACGCCGGTGAAGTCCTGCATCAGCACGCGGGCGGGACGGAAGTTGATCTCCTTGACCGACTTGCCGCCGTTCTTGATCCAGTCGGCGAAGGCCGCGATATCGGCCTTCTTGACCGTGGTGCCGTCCTCATGGCGCACGAGGTTCTCGAGCAGGACGCGCAATGAGAAGGGCAGGCGGCTGAGGTCGCCGACTTCCTTCTCGACCGCCTTGAGGCTGAAGTAGGTGTAGGTCTTGCCGCCGACCTTCAGTGTTTTGCGGGCCTTGAAGCTGTTGGGATGGGCGGCGGCCATGGTCGGATACTCCTGGAAGTCGGTTCTGTGCGGGACGGTGGCAAAATAGGGGCATGGACCGGCGCAGGCAATCGGCGGATGCGGGCAGTTGGCCCTTGTGCCAGATTGGTCCGATGCAACGGGCAATCGTGAAGGCGATTGGGGCTTTTGCGGCCCTCGCAATGGTGTCGACCGAGGCCGTGGCGCAGCGCAACGCCACCGACTGGGACCCGTCCGCACGACCGTTCGACCAGCGGCCGGCGGGAAGCGGCAATTCCGCCCCTTCCGCGACGCGCAACAACACCCTGGATGCCCTCGACAAGATCCTGTCGAGTTCCAAGCTCTCGGCCCTCGATCGCTCGCTCTATCTCGGCATCCGGGCCTATCAGTTGAGTCGCCTCGGCCGCGAGGCCGACAGCCGCAAAGACATCGACGAAATGGGCAAGGTCCTGCCGAGCGACTGGCAGAGGGTGCTGTCGAGCACCCTGCCCGAGCTGGCCGGCGACGGCGATCGCGGGGCGGCGTTGCGCACGCTCGACCACGCGCTGCTGAACAAGCCGGGTGATCCCTGGCTGGCGATCGCCCAGGCGCAGGTCTACATGCAGATCGCCGATTTCCGGCGGGCGCTGGGCCTGCTCGATGGGGTGCTCGCCGGCGCCACCGCCGAGTCCGATCGGCGCACGGCGTTGTTCCTGCGCGGCCACGCCCATTTCGATCTCGGTCTCTACGCCGAGGCCGCCAGCGATTTCGAGGCTTCGCTGGAGGGACGCACGACACTGAAGGCGCGGCTGTCGCTGCTGCTGTGGCGCTACGCCGCCCAGGTCCCCGGCAGGGCCGATGCGCGTGCCACCCTTGCGCGCGAACTCGGCAAGGAGGATCTCTCCGAATGGCCTGCGCCGATCGCCAAGTTCCTGCTGGGCAAGCTTTCCGCCGGCGAACTGGAGGTTGCCGCTGAAACCAGTGACGCCGCCAAGCGCGCCAACGGCAAGTGCCCGTCGGCCTTCTTCATCGGCATGGATGCGCTCCGCCGTGGCGACAAACAGCGCGCCCGCGAGCAATTGCAGCTCGCCCAGGCACGCTGCTCGACCGTGTCGGAGTTCAACTGGGCGGCGACGAGCGAACTGAAGCGGTTTTAGCCGCGCCTCAATCTGTCCGCACGTCTATCTGCCCGCACGTCAATCTGACAGAGCCAGCGGCGCGATGAAGCGCGCGACCTCGGACAGCACATAGGCCGGCTGCTGCAGATGGGGGCTGTGGCCGCAGTCCGGGACCAGCCGGGTTTCGCAGTAGCCGCCGACCTTTCCGGCGATGATGCCGAGTTGCAGCTCGCTGCCGTAGTCGTCGTCCTCGCCCTGGATCGCCTGCACCGGGACGACGATGCCGGGCAGCCGTCCGTTGGCGTTCATCGGCTCGAAGCCCGGCGCCAGCCAGGCCTCCGACCACAGACGAAAGCAGCCGTCGACATTGTCGCCGTGATACCGGACCAGCCGCTGCCGCAGGTCGCCGGTGGCGAAGGTCTCGCGGGCGCGGCGTATGCTCTCGACAGAGACGGCTTCGTTGATGGCGTGAGCCGCCAGCGTCACCACGGCGCGCAGCGGCTCGGGGTCCGAGGCGGCGTAGTTGAGGGCGATCGTGCCGCCGTCGCTGTGGCCGACCAGCACGCAGTCGGTGACGTCGAGCGCCGCGAGCAGGCGCGGCAGCACGTCGTCGGCCTCGATCTCCATGTAGTGGACGCCAGGGTAGCGGACGCCAGGATCCGATGGCCACGGGCTCGAGCGGCCATATCCCGTGCGGTCGTAGACGATACCGGGACAGCACGTGGCATCACATAGTTTCTGCGGGAAATCGCGCCACATCTCGATGCAGCCCAGCCCTTCGTGCAGGAAGACGAGCGTCGTGCGCTCGAGACCGTCGCTGCGGCCGGGGATCAGGCGGCGGACGCGCAGGCGCCGATCGCCAAGATCGATGAGGTGGTCGGGGGGGAGGTCGTCGGAGGTCGACACAGTCCAGATGTAGCCGGGACGCGACGGCCTGAGAAGCCGCTCCCGACATGATGCTCCCGAGACGGTGCCTTGTGTCGTGGGGCCGCGTAACACCGTCGCATTCTCCGGGCGCTGGCGGTGGCTGGCTTGACCGGTTCGAAACGGCTATGGCTATCTGCCTGACGAAATCGCCATAGAAGCGAACGGACGTCAGTGGGAGCGCGGGGCAGGGATGACGATGGGGACGGCCGACACCGGGACCGACGCTCGGGACACGTTTCCGAAGCTGCTCGCGGAGCGTGCCCGCACTGGTGCAGCGCGACCCGCCTATCGCGAAAAAGAGTACGGAATCTGGCAGACCTACAGCTGGGGACATGTCGCCGAACAGGTCCGGTTGCTGGCCGCGGGCCTGGCCGATCTCGGCTTCCGCCGCGGCGACCGGCTGATCGTGGTCGGCGACAATCGTCCGCGGCTTTATTGGTCGATGTGCGCGGCGCAGTCGCTGGGCGGCGTGCCGGTGCCGGTCTATCAGGACGCGGTGGCCGATGAGCTGGCCTATGTCGTCGACCATGGTGGCGCCCGCTTTGCCCTGGCCGAAAACCAGGAGCAGGTCGACAAGCTGCTGGAGATCCAGAAGACGGTGCCGTCGCTCGAAGTCATCATCTACGACGACCCACGCGGCATGCGGCACTACGACCAGCTCCAGTCCTATGCCGAGATCCAGGAACGCGGCGCCCGGCTGCTCGCGGCGGCCCCCGACACCGTATCTGCCGAGGTCGCCAAGGGGCGCGGCTCGGACGACGCAATCATGCTCTATACCTCGGGCACGACCGGCCGGCCGAAGGGCGCGGTGCTGAGTTACGACAATCTGGTGTGGGCTGCACGCGCCGGCGCCAAGTTCGACGAGCTCAAGGAAGGCGACGAGCTTCTCTCCTACCTGCCGATGGCATGGGTGGGCGATCACATCTTCTCCTACGCCCAGTGCTATGTCGTCGGCCTGGTGGTCAATTGCCCCGAGTCGGCGGCCACGGTGATGACCGATCTGCGCGAGATCGGCCCGACCTACTACTTCGCGCCGCCGCGCGTGCTCGAGAACCTGATCACCCAGGTCACCATCCGCATGGAGGATGCGGGCCTCCTCAAGCGCCGGCTGTTCCGGTTCTTCATGACGCTGGCCCGGCGGGTCGGGCCGGCGTTGCTCGACGGCCGGCCGGTGTCGCCGGTTGATCGTCTGCTCTATGCGCTCGGAAACCTTGTCGTCTACGGACCGCTCAAGAACACACTTGGCATGAGCCGCGTGCGCGTGGCCTACACCGCGGGCGAGGCGGTCGGGCCGGAGATCTTCAATTTCTATCGCGCGCTCGGCGTGAATATGAAGCAGCTCTACGGACAGACCGAAGCTTCGGTGTTCGTCACCATCCATCCCAACGGCGAAGTCTATCCTGAAACGGTCGGTAAGCCGGTGGACCAGGTCGAACTCAAGATCGCCGAATCGGGTGAGGTGCTCTACCGCAGCCCCGGTGTGTTCAAGGAGTATTTCAAGAATCCCGAGGCGACCAACGACACCAAGACCGCCGACGGCTGGGTCCACACCGGCGATGCCGGCTACCTCGACGAGCGCGGCCACTTGCGCATCATCGATCGTGCCAAGGACGTCGGGAAGTTGACCGACGGCACTCTGTTCGCGCCCAAGTTCATCGAGAACAAGCTGAAGTTCTATCCTCACATCAACGAGGCGGTGGCGTTCGGCCACGGTCGCGACTACGTCGCCGTCTTCGTCAATATCGACATGATCGCCGTCGGCGACTGGGCCGAGCGGCGCAACATCTCCTACGCGAGCTACCAGGAGTTGGCCGCCCGGTCCGAGGTCTACGACCTGATCGAGGGCGAGATCGAGCAGGTCAACCGCGACCTCGCCGCCGATCCACGCATGGCCGGTGCCCAGATCCGCCGCTTCCTGATCCTGAGCAAGGCGCTGGAGGCCGACGACGGCGAACTCACGCGCACCAACAAGGTGCGGCGCGGTTTCATCGGCGAGCGCTACAAGCCCCTGGTCGATGCGCTCTACGACGGCTCCAGGAGCGCCCACATCAAGGTCGAGGTCACATTCGAGGACGGCCGCAAGGGCGCCATCGAGGGCAACGTCCAGGTCCGCGACGTGGCGCCCCACACGCCGCTGAAGAAGGCAGGCTGACCGCGATGACCACCCGCTTGCGCTCCTTTCCCGATGTTCTTCTGTCGGTCGAGAACATCAGTCTCTCATTCGGCGGCGTGAAGGCGCTGACCGACATCAGCTTCGACATCGCCAAAGGCGAAATCCGCGCCATCATCGGCCCCAACGGCGCCGGCAAGTCGTCGATGCTGAACTGCATCAACGGCTTCTATCATCCGCAGCAGGGCGCCATCACCTACAAGGGCGTCAGGCGCAGCCAGATGAAGCCGCACGAGGCGGCCGAGCAGGGCATCGCACGCACCTTCCAGAACATCGCGCTGTTCCGCGGCATGTCGACCCTCGACAACATCATGACCGGCCGCAACCTGCGCATGAAGACCGGACTGTTCTGGCAGGCCCTTCATATCGGCCCGGCGCAACGCGAGGAAATCGAACATCGCAAGGCGGTCGAGCGGATCATCGACTTCCTCGAGATCCAGCACATCCGCAAGGCGCCGGTCGGCCAGCTGCCTTATGGCCTGCAGAAGCGCGTCGAGCTCGGCCGCGCGCTCGCCGCCGAGCCCGAGCTTCTGCTGCTCGACGAGCCGATGGCCGGCATGAATATCGAGGAGAAGCAGGACATGTGCCGCTTCATCCTCGACGTGAACGACGAGTTCGGTACGACGATCTGCCTGATCGAGCACGACATGGGCGTGGTCATGGACATCTCCGACCGTGTCGTGGTGCTCGACTACGGCAAGAAGATCGGCGACGGCGTTCCGGACGAGGTCCGGGGCAACGAAGCGGTCGTCGCCGCCTACCTCGGCGTCAGTCACTGAGCGGAGTGCATATGCTGGGCGCGTTCCTCGAGACCTTGATCGGCGGCCTGCTCACCGGCGTGCTTTATTCGCTGGTGGCGCTGGGCTTCGTGCTGATCTTCAAGGCCTCCGGCGTTTTCAATTTCGCGCAAGGTGCGATGGTTCTCTTCGCCGCGCTCACAATCGCCCGGCTGTCCGGCGAGATCGATAACAAGGAGGTCCATCTCGCAAACTTCGTTGTGGCGGCGGCGATCCTGGGTCTCGCGGTCGCGCTCATCGGCTGGTACGCGTGGCGCGAATTTGTCGCGCGCGGCGGCGGACCGGATGAGCGGCGCAAGATGCAGATCCTGGCCGCCGTCGGCGCGCTGGTCGGCGGCATTGCGGCCTACAGCTACGGCAAGGGCGCGTGGCCGATCTGGCTCGCGATCGCGGCCACCGCTGCCATCATGGGCCTGCTCGCCTATGCCATCGAACGCCTGGTGCTGCGCCATCTCGTGAACCAGGAAGGTATCATTCTCTTCATGGCGACCCTCGGCATCGCCAACTTCCTCGACGGCTTCGGCCAGACGCTGTGGGGCAGCGACATCTACAAGATCAATCTCGGTCTGCCCAAGGATCCGATCTTCCTGTTCGAAGCCGTGTTTCCGGGCGGCCTGCTGGTCGATCCGGGCGAATTGGTGGCGGCCGCCATTGCGGCTGGCTTGGTCGTGGTGCTCGCGATCTTCTTCCAGAAGACGCGCGTCGGCCGTGCGCTCCGCGCCGTCGCCGACGACCACGCCGCCGCCCAGTCGGTCGGCATTCCGCTCAATACCATCTGGCTGATCGTGTGGACCGTGTCGGGCCTGGTGGCGCTCGCCGCCGGCCTGATCTGGGGTGCCAAGCTCGGCGTCCAGTTCTCGATCTCGCTGATTGCACTGAAGGCGCTGCCGGTGCTGATCCTGGGCGGCTTCACCTCGGTGCCGGGGGCCATCGTCGGCGGCCTGATCATCGGCGCCGGCGAGAAACTCTCCGAAGTGTTCCTGGCGCCGATCCTGGTGAAGGCGTTCGATCTCGCCGGCGGCGGCATCGAAAACTGGTTCGCCTACATGCTGGCGCTGGTCTTCCTGCTGTTCAGGCCACAGGGCCTGTTCGGCGAACGCATTATCGAGCGGGTGTAGGCGATGCTTTACCGCGAGGCCGGCCAGTTCAAGACGACCTACGTTGCCGACCAGCAGATCTTCCCGATCCTGCAGGACCGCATTTTCGTGCTTGCCGTCATCGTCGCGGCCTTCCTCGCCGTGCCGATGTTCGCCTCGCCTTATCTCTACACCGAGATCCTGATCCCGTTCCTGATCCTGTCGCTGGCCGCCATTGGTCTCAATATCCTGGTCGGCTATTGCGGGCAGGTGTCGCTCGGCACCGGCGGCTTCATGGCGGTCGGGGCCTACGCCGCCTACAACCTCTGGCTCCGCGTGCCCGAGCTGAACAACCTCATCGTCGTGTTCCTGTTCGGTGGCCTGATGGCCGCCGCGGTCGGCATTCTGTTCGGCATCCCGTCTCTAAGGATCAAGGGTTTCTATCTTGCGGTGGCGACGTTGGCCTCGCAATTCTTCCTCGACTGGCTGTTCGCCCGCGTGAAGTGGCTGACCAACTATACGCCGTCGGGCTCGGTGGCGGTGGGCAACCTCAGCGTCTTCGGCTGGAAGATCGAGACGCCGGCCGACCGCTACCTGCTGATCCTGGGCCTCGTGGTGGTGGCCACCGTGGTCGCCAAGAACCTGGTGCGCGGCCACATCGGACGCTCGTGGATGGCGATCCGCGATATGGATATCGCCGCCGAGATCGTCGGTTTCAGGCCGCTGCGCACCAAGCTCACCGCCTTTGCCGTAAGTTCGTTCTTCATCGGCGTCGCCGGCGCGATGTGGGCGTTCCTGCGGCTCGGCGCCTGGGAGCCGCTGGCGTTCGACATCAACCGGTCGTTCCAGATCCTGTTCATGGTCATCATCGGCGGCCTGGGTTCGCTGCTCGGCAGCTTCCTTGGGGCGGCCTTCATCGTGCTGATGCCGATCCTGCTCAACCAGCTTCCCGGCTGGTTCGGCATCAGGATGTCGACGGCGCTCCTCAGCCACCTCGAATTCATGGTGTTCGGCGCCATGATCGTCTTCTTCCTGATCGTCGAGCCGCACGGCCTGGCGCGCCTCTGGGCGGTCGCCAAGGAGAAGTTGCGGCTCTGGCCGTTTCCGCACTGATCTACTAGATTTCTGGCAAGGGCAGGCCGGCAAGGACCGCCACAATTTGAGGAGGAACACGATGACACTACGCAAGGCAGTGCTTCTGGGCGCATCGATCGCGGCGGCGGGATTGGCGTTCGCGTCGGCCGCCCAGGCCCAGAATGAGCAGTTCATTCCGGGTCTGATCTACCGAACCGGCGCCTACGCGCCGAACGGCATCCCATTCGCCAACGGTGTCGCCGACTACTATGCGCTCGTCAACGAGCGCGACGGTGGCATCAACGGCGTAAAAATCCTCTATGAGGAGTGCGACACCGGCTACGCCACCGACCGTGGTGTGGAGTGCTACGAGCGCCTCAAGAACAAGGGCCCGACCGGTGCTGCCTACGTCAACCCGCTCAGCACCGGCATCACCTTTGCCCTCACCGAAAAGGCGCCGATCGACAAGATCCCGGTGATCTCGATGGGCTACGGCCGCTCGGAGTCGCGCGACGGCAGCGTGTTCCAGTGGAATTTCCCGCTGCTCGGCACCTACTGGTCGGCCGCCGACATCATCATGCAGCACATCGCCCTGAAGGAGGGCGGGTTCGACAAGCTCAAGGGCAAGAAGATCGTGCTGGTCTATCACGACTCGCCTTACGGCAAGGAGCCGATCGCTCTCCTCGAGCAGCGCGCCAAGATGCACGGCTTCGAGTTTACGCCGATGCCCGTTACTCATCCCGGCGTCGAGCAGAAGGCGACCTGGCTGCAGATCCGCCAGAACCGGCCGGACTACGTCCTGCTGTGGGGCTGGGGCATCATGAACTCGACGTCGATCAAGGAAGCGGCCGCGGTCGGCTTCCCGCGCGACAAGATGTTCGGCGTGTGGTGGTCTGGTGCCGAGCCTGACGTGCGTCCGGCCGAGGGCGGCGCCAAGGGCTACAGTGCCGCCATGCTGCAGCACGGCGCCGGCCAGTTCGGCGTCCATGCCGATCTCAAGAAGTTCCTCTATGACAAGGGCAAGGGCTCGGCGAAGTGGGATGAGGTCGGCGAGGTCCTCTACAACCGCGGCCTGGTAAATGCCATGCTGGGCGTCGAGGCGATCCGTAAGGCGCAGACCAAGTTCGGCAACAAGCCGCTGACCGGTGAGCAGGTCCGCTGGGGTATAGAAAATCTCGATATCAGCGCCGCGCGACTCAAGGAGCTCGGCTTCGAGGGCATGTTGCAGCCGCTCAAGGTCAGCTGCTCCGATCACGAAGGTACCCGCGCCGGTCGCGTCCAACAGTGGGACGGTGCCAAGTGGGTCGTGGTCTCCGACTGGTATCAGTCCGACGACAAGGTACTGAAGCCGATGGTCGATGCGGCGGCGAAGAAGTACGCCGAGGAGAAGAAGCTTCCCGTCCGCGACTGCTCCAAGGAGAGCTGATCCGGCGATGAATGCCATTCCGGCTCCGTCGGCAGCGCCCACACCTGCCACGTCGATCAATGTCATCGACGTGGCCAACATCGAGGTGATCTACAATCACGTCATCCTCGTGCTGAAGGGCGTGTCGCTGACGGTACCGGAGGGCGGCATCGTGGCGCTGCTGGGCGGTAACGGCGCCGGCAAGTCGACGACGCTGAAAGCGATTTCCAACCTGCTGCGCACCGAGCGCGGCGAGGTTACCAAGGGCCACATCCATTGCCGCGGCGAGCGCGTCGACGGGCTCACGCCCAACGACCTGGTGCGGCGTGGCGTCATCCAGGTGATGGAGGGAAGGCACTGCTTCGGCCATCTCACGGTCGAGGAGAACCTGCTGACCGGCGCCTTCATCCACGGCAGCAAGCGCCGCCAGATCGCCGACGACCTGGAGAAGGTCTATCACTACTTTCCCCGCCTCAGGGACCGCCGGACCAGCCAGGCGGGCTACACGTCGGGCGGCGAGCAGCAGATGACGGCGATCGGCCGCGCGCTGATGAGCCGGCCGACCACCATCCTGCTCGACGAGCCGTCGATGGGGTTGGCGCCGCAGCTCGTCGAGGAGATCTTCGAGATCGTGAAGAACCTCAACGAGAAGGAAAGGGTTTCCATCCTGCTGGCCGAGCAGAACACCAACGTGGCCCTGCGCTATGCCCACTACGGCTACATCCTCGAGAACGGCCGGGTGGTGCTCGACGGCAACGCCGATGCCCTGCGCGAAAACGAGGACGTGAAGGAATTCTACCTCGGCATCGGCGGCGAGGGCCGCCGCTCGTTCCGCGACGTCAAGCACTACCGCCGGCGCAAGCGCTGGCTCTAGCGCTGGCGCTCAAGTCCGGACAAGCGTCGTCCATGCCGCGAAGGCAAGCGGCGGCAGGGCGATCAGGTCGACGATCGCGATGGTGCGCAATGCGCCTGCCGGATTGCCGTAGAGCGCATAGAAACCCAGGAAGCCCACGACGTTGATCGCCGCGGCCAGCAGCGCCGCGGGCCGGACGGGCGCGGCCCAGCTCGCCCACAGGCAGAGGATGCCGACCAGCGCCAGCAGGAGCGCGCGGTGGCGCAACAGCACCAGCAGCGTCGAATCGCCCGGGGCGATGCCGTAGAGGCGGGAGAGCGTTTCAGGCACGAACACCGGCGCGATCGGCATCAGGTGAATGGCGCCGACGACGGCGAAGGCAAGAGCGGTCCACATTACGGCAGCTTCTACGTCGGCCGGCCGTACGGGCAATTACCTGCGAGGTAGCCGCCGGCTCGAGGATCAGGAAGCCGCTGCGGCCGCCATCTTCTTCGGGATCGGCGGTGCGAAGCGGAAGGCGGCGCCCAGGCGGTTCCAGGCGTTGATGGCGGCGATGGCGGTGCTCAGGAACACGACTTCGCTTTCGCTGAAATGTTGGCGCGCGGCTGCGTAGGCCGCGTCGGAAACGCTGTGGCCGGCCAGATGCGTCAGCGCCTCGGCCCAGGCCAGTGCTGCGCATTCGCGCTCGGAGAAGATGCCGGCCTCGTGCCAGGTCGCCACCAGGTCGAGCTTCTCCTGGGCAATGCCGAGCTTGCGCGAGACATTGAGATGGATCTGCAGGCAGAAGGCGCAGTTGTTGATCTGCGAGACGCGGAGCTTGGCGAGTTCGACGATCTCCTTGTCGAAGCCCGACTCGTCGGCCGTCTTGCCCATGGCGAGCAGGGCGGCCTGGGCGGCGGGCGCGGTCTTGGCGAAGCTGTCGTAGGTGATGCGGACGCTGGACATGGGGCGATCTCCGGGTTTCGCCGCAGGATATTAGAACTCTGATATTGTTTTCAAGCCCGCCGGTCCGGTCTACGGTCGATGCCAAATCAGGGAAACGCCCAAGGAAACGTATCGCCATGGCCAAGCACTACGACACGCTGGAAACCCGCTCGCCGCAGGACCGCGAAAAGGCGCTGATGGCGGCGCTGCCGCAGCAGATCGCCCACGCCAAGGCCAATGCGCCGTTCTTCGCGACCTGGCTGAAGGATGTCGATCCAGCCTCGGTCACGTCGCGGGCCGCGCTCGCCCGGTTGCCGGTGCTGCGCAAGTCGATGCTGGGCGAGGTGCAGAAGAAGACCCCGCCGATGGGCGGCCTGATCACCGTGCCGATGACCAAGGTGCGCCACATCTTCATGTCGCCCGGTCCGATCTTCGAGATCGACACCGACGAGCCCGACTATTTCCGTGGTGCGCGCGCGATGTTCGCCGCCGGCTTCCGGCCCGGCGACGTCGTCTACAACACCTTCTCCTACCACCTCACGCCCGCCGGCATCATGATGGAGTCGGCCCTGCGCGCGCTGGGCTGCGCCGTGGTGCCGGGCGGCGTCGGCAACACCGAGCTGCAGCTCGACGCCATCGCCGCGATCAGGCCCAGCGGTTATGTCGGCACGCCCTCGTTCCTGAAGATCCTGATCGAGAAGGCGGCCGAACTGGGCAAGGACATTTCCTCGCTCAAGCACGCCTTCGTCGGCGCCGAGGCGCTGCCGCCCAGCCTGCGCCAGATGTTCATCGACAAGGGCATGACCTGCCTGCAAAGCTACGGCACCGCCGATCTCGGCACCATCGCCTACGAGTCCGAATCCATCCAGGGCATGACTGTCGACGAGGGCGTGATCGTCGAGATCGTGCAGCCCGGCACCGGCGATCCGGTGCCCGAGGGCGACGTCGGCGAAGTGGTCGTCACCAGCTTCAACCGCGCCTATCCGCTGATCCGCTTCGGCACCGGCGACATGTCGGCCGTGCTGGCGGGGCCGAGCCCCTGCGGGCGGACCAACATGCGCATAAAGGGCTGGATGGGCCGCGCCGATCAGCGCACCAAGGTGCGCGGCATGTTCGTCGATCCGGAACAGATCGCCGAGATCGCCCGGAAGCACCCCGGCCTCGGCCGCCTCCGGCTGGTGATCGACTGGGTGAACCAGGCCGACGTCATGACCTTGAAAGTCGAGGCCGCGCAGCCGTCGCCCGATCTGGACAAGGCGATGACGGACACGATCCGAACCGTCTGCAAGGTCGGTGGCAAGGTCGAGTTCGCCAAGCCCGGCAGCCTACCCAACGACGGCAAGGTCATCGACGACGTCAGAAAGTATACGTGAGGGCGGGATGGAACTGGGTCTCGGCAACAAGCACGCGCTGGTCACCGGCTCGACCGCCGGCATCGGCTACGCGCTCGCCAAGGGCCTGGCGGCCGAGGACGCGCACGTGATCCTGACCGGGCGCACGCAGGCCGGTGTCGATGCGGCGCTCGCGCGCCTGCGCGCTGCGGTGCCCGAGGCCAAGGTGACCGGCATCGCCGCCGACTGTGCCAGCGCGGAGGGCGCCGCCACGGTGTTCGAGCGCGTGCCCCAGCTCGACGTGCTGGTGAACAACCTGGGCATCTACGGACGCAAGCCTGCCTTCGAGATCGACGACGCCGAATGGCGGCACTTCTTCGAGACCAACGTCTTGAGCGGCATTCGCTTCACGCGCCACTATGCGCCGGGCATGGCCAGGCGCGGCTGGGGCCGTGTCCTCTTCGTGTCGAGCGAATCGGCGCTCAATATCCCGCCCGAGATGATCCACTACGGCATGACCAAGACCGCCCAGCTCTCGATCAGCCACGGCTTCGCCATGGAGCTGGCGGGCACGGGCGTGACGGTGAATGCGCTGCTGCCCGGTCCGACCCACACCGAGACCACCGACAAGCTGCGGGCCGAGCGGGCCAAGGCTTCGGGCGTGACGGTGGCCGAGATCGAGGCGGCGTTCCTGCGCGACTTCCGCCCGACCTCGCTGATCCGCCGCTTCACCACCGCCGACGAGGTGGCGGCGCTGGGCGTCTATCTCTGCAGCGAGGTGGCGTCCGGCACGTCGGGCGCCGCCATGCGTGTCGATGGCGGCGTGGTCAACCAGATCATGTAGGGACCGCGGGCCTCAGTTCACGTCGAGCTTCAGCCCTTCCTTGTCGATGACGCCCTTCCACAGCGCGATCTGGGCGTTCACGAAGCTGTTGAACTGCTCGGGCGTGCCGTAGGCGGGGAAGCCCGCCATGGTCTTGAAGCGCTCCTTGGTGCCGGCGTCGTCGAGCCAGGCCTTCATCTGGGCGTTGAGCGAGTCGACGATCGGCTTCGGCGTATTGGCCGGCAGGAAGACGCCGAACCAGGTCGAGACGTCGAACGGCTTCAGCTCCGGCATGGTCTCGCAGATCGGCACCAGATCGGGCGTGAGCGGATTGCGCTCCTTCGAGGTAAGGCCCAGCGCCCGGAGCTTGCCCGCGCGCACGAACTCGATCGAGGTGGTAAGGTTGTCGAAGAAGAACTGGGTGACGCCGGCGGTCAGGTCCTGCAGCGCGGGCGCCGCGCCGCGGTAGGGGATGTGCTCGGCCTTGGTGCCGGTGAGCTGGAGGAACCAGGCGCCCGACAGGTGCGGCGACTGGCCGGTGCCGGACGAGGCATAGGAAGCCTTGCCGTTCTGCGCCTTCAGCCAGGCCACGAACTCCGGCACCGTCTTGGCTGGCACCGAGGGATGGACCACCAGCACGTTGGGCGCGGTGAGGACGCACGACACCGGGATCAGGCTGGCCGGCGTGTAGGGCATGTTGCGGTAGAGCGAGTAACCGATCGACTGCGGGCCGATATTGCCCATCAGGATGGTGCTGCCGTCGGGGGCCGACTTGACCACTTCGGCCGAGCCGATGACGCCGCCGGCGCCGGATTTGTTGTCGACCACGCAGGACTGGCCCCAGGCCTGCTGGAGGTAGGCCGCAAGCAGGCGGGCCACGATGTCTGTCGTGCCGCCGGGGGCTGCCGGAACGACGATCTTGCTGGCCTGGCTGGGCTTCCAGGGCGATTGGGCTGCCAGGCCGACCGGCAGGAGGGTGGCTGCGGGCAGGGCAGCGGCGGCGCCCAGGGCGGAACGTACGGCGGCGCGGCGGGAAAGGCGGCGGATCATTGTTTCCTCGGGTTTCTGTATCGTTGGGGCACCCGTAACATGCGTGTGTGACTCGACCAAGCGAGCGTGCCGCACTCGTTTCGCTCACGTGCCGCACTGGCAAATTCGCCACATTTCCCGTATCTATTGTTTGTGCGGTCGCCCCCGACTCGCCGGGCTCTTCCGGCGCGTTCGCCCCCCCCCTCTCACGGGGTCCGCGCCAAGGAGGAATATCTTGAAGAGGCGCACTTTCGTCTCTGGCACGACGGCGTTTGCCGCGGCCAGTGTTGTGTCGCCGGCGTTTGCCGCGAGCATCAAGCCCTATAGCTGGGATCTCACCCCGCCGACCGACACCCGCGAGAACTTCATCGCCTGGGGCAAGGCGCGCGGCGAGGATCCCGCGTTCCTCGGGCAGCGTTGGGACCGCTTCCAGGCGCTGGTGAAGAACAAGGACATCTGGGGTCCGGCCACCATCCGCGCTTTCCTCCTCACCCCGCGCGAGGAATTCGCCTCGATCAGCCCGGCGATCCACAAGCGTGCCTATGAGCATGCCTTCCTCGACATCGGTTATGGCGTCACCATGTCCGGCCCGCACATCCAGGGCCGCATGACCAACGTCATCGACGTCAAGCGTGGCGAGAAGGTGCTCGAGATCGGCACCGGTTCGGGCGTGCAGTCGGCCTACATCGCCAACCTGACCGAGAACGCCTACACGATCGAGATCATCGCCCCGCTCGCCGTTCGTACGCGCGCGCTGTACGACAAGCTGATCGACAAGGGCTACACCGAGTACAAGCACATCAAGACCAAGAACGCCGACGGCTACTACGGCTGGGAAGAGGCGGGTCCGTTCGACAAGATCATCGTGACCTGCGGCATCGACCACGTGCCGCCGCCGCTCCTGCAGCAGCTCAAGGCCGGCGGCCTCATGGTCATCCCGGTCGGTCCGCCGGGCGCCCAGCGCGTGCTCAAGGTCTCCAAGACCCAAGGCGCCGATGGTTCGATCACCACCAGCCGCGAGGACATCTACGGCGGCAAGATCGTGCCCTTCGTGCCCTTCACCAAGCTCGACGGCGACAAGATCGCCGGCACGCACAACCGCTGACTCTTCTGGACCGCGAGCGTGCCCC
>JAQSDW010000047.1:47168-60261 GCA_029946105.1 Reyranella sp.
TGAGCATGAGCGAGCGGGACGCTCGCGGTCCACAAGAACATGACTGTCCGAACGACGGTCCAACAAAAAACCACGGAGCCTCCCCCCTTTGACCGTCTCCGTCGATCTCGACAATCGTCCGTCGCTTGCCTTCTACCTTTCCGTGGGCCTCGTCGCCGGCAGCATCATCGCGCTGCAGATCGGCATCATGCGGGTGTTCTCGGTCGGCAGCTGGGCCCATTTCGGCTCGCTGGTCGTGAGTCTCGCCATGTTCGGCTTCGGCCTCACCAGCGCCGTCATGTGCGTGGGCAAGGGCTGGTTCGAGCGCCACTGGCAGGGCGCGGTCAAGGGCGCCTTGCTGGCCTTCGGGCCGCTGATGGTGGTGTGCAACCTCGCCGCCCAGCAGGTGCCGTTCAACGCCATCTTCCTGATCTCCGACCCGATGCAGAAGTGGCGGCTGCTCGCCAACTTCGTGCTCTACTTCATGCCGTTCCTGGCGGGCGCGCTCTATCTCGGTGTCATCTTCCTGAAGGCGCAGAAGACTTTCAGCCGCGTCTACTTCGCCGATCTCGTGGGCTCGGGCCTGTGCGGGCTGTCCGTGCTGCTCGCCATGTACTTCTTCAAGCCCGACGACCTCATCATGGCGCCGCTGCTGCTGTGGCTGGCCGGTGGCGTGCTGTGGTTCGTGGCGCTGGGCGATCGCCGCGGCATTGCCGCCATCGTCGGCGTCGCCATCCTGGCCGCGGCCGTGCACTTCGCCGCGCCGCCGCTGCTCGGCATCCCCAAGCTCGCGGTCTCCGACTACAAGGGCGTGTCCTACGCCCGCAAGTTCCCCGACGCCGTGCGCACCTACGAGCGCGCCTCGCCGTTCGGCTACCTGGAAGTCTATTCCAGCTCCTATCTGCATTTTGCGCCGGGCCAGTCCGACAACGCCGCCTTCAACGTCAAGAAGATGCCGTCCAACGCCTATCTCGGCCTCTACATCGATTCAGAAGGGCCATCGGGGGTCATCAAGGATCTGCCGGCCGACGAGACGCCGTATTTCAGATATCTGCCGATGTTCTATCCGTACCTGCTGAAGAAGGATCCCAATACCTTCGTCGTGCAGTTCGGCGGCGGCATCTCGACCGCGGTGGCGCTCAAGTCCGGCTCGAAGCACGTGACGGTGGCCGAGGGCAATCCCGCGCTGCTGACGGCGTTCCGCGAGGACAAGGGCCTGCGCGACTTCACCGGCGACGTGCTCAACAATCCCAAGGTCACCGTCATCGACTACGACGGCCGGCTCTATGTCGCCGGCACCAGGAACCGCTACGACATCATCGATCTGTCGCTGGCCGATTCGGCCGGCCTGTCGAGCCCGGGCGGCTTCTCCATCGTCGAGAAATATTCCTACACGCGCGAGGCGATGAGCGCCTACATGCGCGCACTGGCGCCGGACGGCGTCCTCTCGGTCACGCTGTGGAACAAGGAAGAGCCGCCCAAATCGGTGCTCAAGCTCTACGCCACGATGGTGGCCGCGGCGCGCGACGTGGATGGCGGCAAGGACATCGCCCGGAAATTCTATGTCGTGTCGTCCTACCTCTCGACCGCGACCGTGCTCTACAAGCGCGACGGCTTCACGCCCGCGGAAATCGTCCAGCTCAACGCCCACACCAAGGCGATGTCGTTCGACGAGATCTACTATCCCGGCTTCAAGGTCGACACATCGACGCTGCCGCAGATCCTCTCCGACTATCGCGACCAGTTCTTCTTCGCCGGCGAGCAGGCCGATCCGACGGGGCCTTCGGAAAAAGAGCCAAACGACAAACCTCCTCCCGGCGCGCCAACTGAAGTGAAGGCCGATGGTGCGCCGGCCTCTTCGACTCAAGCTGGGCCCATCGTGCCGGCCACGGTGCTGGGCCGCCTCGCCTGGCACTTTCTGATCGACGGCGGCTGGCAGGAGAAGGTGGCGGACCAGTACGTCTTCGACACCCGCATCCTCACCAATCACCAGCCGTATTTCGCCGCCTACATCAAGGTCGGCGACCTGCTGAAGTTCACCGACCGGCTCGAGCTGGTGCAGGACGAGTGGGGCTACCTGCTGCTGTGGGCGACGCTCGGCATCGCCACGATCTTCGCTCTCACGCTGGTAATGTTTCCCGTGATCTTCGGCTGGCGCACCATCTTCAGCCGCTATCCCGGCAAGTTCGGCACGATGATCTATTTCCTCTGCCTCGGCCTCGGCTACATCATCGTCGAGGTCGGCATGATCTCCCACTTCATCCTGGCGCTCTCCAACGCCACGGTGTCGGCCTCGGTGCTGATTACCGGCATGCTGGTGTTCTCGGGTTGCGGAAGCTTCTTCTCCGAACGCTTCCTCGACCGCACGCGCACCTTCATGCCCAAGATCTTCCTCTCGATCTTCCTGATCCTGACGCTCTACGCCTTCACCATCGACTACGCGCTCGACTGGATCGGCACGCTGCCCTATGCGCTGCGCATCGTACTCTGCCTGCTGCTGCTGCTGCCGCCGTCGTTCCTCATGGGCTTCCCCATGCCGACGGCGATGACCACGCTCGGCCGCCTGGGCAAGGACCACATGTTCCTGTGGGCCTGGGGCATCAACGGCTGCTTCTCGGTAATCGGGGCCGCCCTGGTGCCGATCGTGGCAACCAGCTTCGGCCTGCCGGCCGTCGTGCTGGTGGGCGCGATCGCCTACCTGGTGGCGCTGCCGGCCTATTTCTCCGTCCTGATGCCGCTCAAGGACGGGCGGCCCGCTGCCGCGTGAAGCGGCGGGCGTTGCTGCTGGGGGCCTTGCTGATGCCGACCGCCGCGCACGCCCAGAGCAAGACAACCGGCAAGACAACCAGCAAGACAACGCGCAAGACGCCGAGCAAGCGCCAGCCCGCCAAGCCGGGTGTGAAAGCTGCCCCCAAGCCGCCGCCGCCACCGCCGCCGCGGGAAGCGAAGACGCAGCTCATCGCCTTCAACGCCTCGCCGTTCCCCTACCGCGGCTTCATTCCCGGCACGACCAAGCCGTTCCTCGACGCGCGCGACGCCAAGCGGCGCGGCCACACCACGCTGCGCGGCGATGTCTTCTGGGAAGACCCGACCTACAGCGACCGCCGCTCGCTGCTCTATCTCCCGCCCGGCTTCGATCCGGCGCGTCCCGTGCTGATCGTGCTTTATCTCCATGGCCAGGCCGCCACGCTCGAACGTGACGTGATGGTCCGCCAGGCCGTGCCGCGGCAGATCGCCGAGTCGGGCCTGAACGTGGCACTGGTGGCGCCGCAGCTCGCCCTCGACGCGACCGACTCGAGCGCCGGCAATTTCTGGCGCGGCGGACACTTCGCCACCTATCTCGACGAGGCCGCCGAACGGCTGATGCGCCTCTACGGTGCCCGGAGCGCCGGCCGCTCGTTCAATCTCGCGTCTGTGGTGATCGTGGCCTACAGCGGCGGCTATCTCTCCGCCGCCTATGCGCTGGAGCGGGGCGGCGCCAACCATCGCATCAAGGGCGTCATCCTGATGGACGCGCTCTACGGCGACGGGGACAAATTCGCCGCCTGGTTCGCCGCCCGCCGGCGGCAGGCGTTCCTGTTGAGCGCCTTCACCGAGTCGACCCGCGAGGAGAACGCGACATTGGAAGCGCTTCTTGCCAAGCGGCGTATTCCGGTGACGCGGGGCCTGCCGCGGTCGCTCGCGCCGGGGACGGCTTCCTTCGTGCCCTGCGGCGGCCTCGACATGCATGGCGATTTCGTTACACGCGCGTGGCAGGCCGATCCCCTCGAAAAAGCCCTCGCCCTGATTCCCGGCTACGGCCCGGTTCATGCTAAAAAGGGCGCATGAGCGAGTATCGTGCGCTGAGCGGAGGCCTTGGACATGGATTGGCGGCATCGTATTCATGAGTGGACGATGCAAGCGGGGCCCTTCCGGTTCATCTTGCTATTGGGTCTCTTTTTTGGCCCCCTTTGGGGTTGTGGCTTTTGGCTCCTATGGATGACGGCCCGCCAATTTCTTTGGCCTGCTCTCCCTCAATTGAATATCGCCTCCCTCGCGGAAGGTGCTGCGGGGTTCGGTCTGACAATGGGTGTCACGATGTGGTTGCTCGTCCTATGGCAAAGACGCCGACTGAAGTGTCAGACCAATCCAAATTAGGACACCACCCATGAGCGATCCCCCCATGAGCGATCCACTCCGCCAGGAACTTCTCGACATCTTCACCGGCCGCGCCACGCGCCGCTACGGCTTGAGCGCCATCAACCAGCTCCAGCACGCGCTGCAGGCAGCCGCGCTGGCCGAGGCCGACTCGGCACCTCCCGCCACGGTGCTGGCGTCGCTGCTGCACGACGTCGGTCACATGATCCATCATCTGGGCGAAGATCCCGCCGCCCGCGGCCTCGACGACGTCCACGAGGAACTTGGCGCCAAATGGCTGGCCGAGCGCTTCGGCCCCGAGGTCAGCGAGCCGGTTCGCCTCCATGTCGCTGCCAAGCGCTATCTCTGCGCCGTCGAGCCCGACTACTTCGGCAAGCTCTCGGACGATTCGGTGCGCAGCCTCGGCCTGCAGGGGGGGGCCATGTCGGCTGACGAGATCGAAGCTTTCCGCCGCCATCCGCAGCACGCCGAGGCCGTGCGTCTGCGGCGCTACGACGAAGAGGCCAAGGACCCCAACGCTCGCACGCCCGATTTCGACTATTATCTGCGCCACGTCGCTGCCTGCCGCAGGTGATGTGGACATATTGTTTAGGCAAGTTTCCTCATGTTCCTCTCCCCCTTGGGGGAGAGGCTAGGTGAGGGGGAAATGCAGGACGAAACAGCGAAGCGCGCACGCGAGCTACGCCGTAATGGCAGCCGTGCCGAGCGAATCTGCTGGGAGCTTCTGCGAGATCGCCTGATGGGTGGCATCAAATTTCGCCGGCAACATGCCATCGGCCCATACTTTGCTGACTTCGCCTGCGTCTCGCGCAAACTCGTCATTGAGATCGACGGCGATCATCACGCCTTTCAGGTCGAAGCCGATGCACGGCGGTCGGATGCAATGGAGCGTGAGGGATGGCGGGTCTTGCGCTTCTGGGCAAATCACGTCGTCCAGAACACCGAGGGTGTATGGGCGGAGATTGAGCAGGTCATCTCGAATCCCCCTCCCCCAACCTCTCCCCCAAGGAGGAGAGGAGCATGATTCAGAAGGATACAGAGCACCTCCATGATCTCCCGTACCGACGTCGAGGCCGCCTGGGCCCTCATCCGCCCGCATGTGCGCCGCACGCCCGCGATCGAACTCGCGGCCGGCTCGGTCGGCGTCGCGTCCCCCCTGGCGCTGAAACTGGAATCGCTGCAGCTCAGCGGCTCGTTCAAGGGGCGTGGGGCGTTCCACAAGCTGCTGGCGTCGAAAGTGCCGGCCGCCGGCATCGTCGCGGCCTCCGGCGGCAATCACGGCGCCGCCGCGGCCTATGCGGCGCGGGCGCTGGGCCACAGGGCGGAGATCTTCGTGCCCACCATCGCCTCGCCCGCCAAGGTGACGCGGCTGCGGACCTATGGCGCGGTCGTCCATCAGATCGGCGCCGTCTATGCCGAGGCGAGGGCTGCCTCGGAGGCGCGCGCGGCGGAAATCGGCGCGCTGATCGTGCCGGCCTACGAGGATGAAGTCGTGTTCGCGGGCGCCGGCAGCGTGGCGCTGGAATTCGCCGAGCAGGCCCCGTTCGACACGCTGCTGGTCGCGGTCGGCGGCGGTGGTCTGATCGCGGGCTGCGCCGCGGCCATCGGCACGACGACGAGGATCGTCGCCGTCGAGACCGAGGGCACGCCGACCCTGCACGAGGCGCTGAAGGCTGGCCGCCCGGTCGAGGTAAAAATTTCAGGCATCGCCGCCGATGCGCTGGGCGCCAGCCGCATCGGCACGCCCAACTTCGAGGTGGCGCAGAAGCTGGTGCGCCAGTCGGTGCTGGTCAGCGACGATGCGGTGCGCGCGGCGCAACGCGCCCTGTGGGAAGAACTGCGTGTCGTGGCCGAGCCCGCGGGCGCCACCGGCCTCGCCGCGCTGATGGCGGGCGCTTACCGTCCCATGCCGGGCGAGCGGGTGGCAACGCTGGTGTGCGGCGCCAACACCGATCCAGGCTCGGTGGCGTAAAGGCAGGTCCGAGGCTGGGCGGCGGTCGCGTCAGAAACCTGCCATCCGCCTCTTTGCAATCAGCCCACTTCTTTGCGATCAGCAGCGAGGCGCAGTGCGGTTACGGAAGCCGTCGTAGTACTGGCTTCCGCAGGCGACCTGTTGCTGAACGACCTCGTCGCGATACCCGTTCTGGCCGCGGTTCGTCACAGACACCGTGGTATAGCGAGCCTGGTTGTACCCACCCTGATACCCCTGCTGATTGGCGTAGTTGTAGTTGGGCGCGGGCTGGTAGTAGTTCGGCTGGTAGTAGTTCGGCTGGTAATAGTTGGGCGCCGGCTGGTTGTAGCCGGTCGCCGCGGGCTGATAGTAGCCGCGCGGTGCGGCGGCGCTGTCTTCCTGGCACGCCGCCCCGGTGATGCCGATGCCGACAACGAGCATCAGTCTCGGAAAGCTCTTTAACATGTCTTCCTCCAGGCCAGGATGTACGAGCGTCGACGTACGAACGTCCCTAGTGCTCGATCATTCTGTCATCTTGAACAGAGATAACGGTCTGGGGTCGAATTGGTTCCTGTCTGCCGCGTTGGCGCAGCCAGGCCTCGTCTGGGCCAGCACCTTGGCCATCAGGCCAGACGACAGCGTCCAGTCGTGCATGCCGTCGAGGATCGTCGGGTAGGGAGTGAACAGGTCCTGGTCGCCGATCTCGAACCAGTAGTGGATCGGCTTGACGCTCGCCCTTCTAGAGATAGACGGCGCAGCCCCTGTCTTCCAGTTCGGTGAGCCATTTAGGCGGGCTGAGCGTGGTCACCCAGCGAAGATCGAGCTTCTCCAGACGCGGCAGCGCGAGAAGGCTCCCGGGCAGGCTGACCACCGGGTTCCCTCTGAGATCGATCTGACGCAACTCGGGCAGCGACCCCACGACGTCCGGGAGGGTGGTCAGCCGGTTGTTGCGCACATGCAGTTCGCGCAAGCGGCTCAATCGGGAAATCGAGGGCGGAAGGGACGTCAGGCGATTGTCCGTCACGCGGAGCTCGATCAGGGCGACCATCCCTGTCACGGCCTCGGGCAGGACCTCGAACGCATTCTCGCTGATGTTCAGGTAGCGCAAGCGATCGAGGCGCTTCAGCGACGGCGGAAGCTCCGTCAGTTCATTGTCGTGCAGGTACAGGAAATCGGTCAGGCCTTCGATGTTCCCGATGCTGCCGGGAATGCGACGAAGCCGATTGTGACCGAGATCGAGCATGCGCAGGTCTCGCAGCTCACCGATCCGCTCGGAGACATCGGCCAGGTCATTGTCAGCCAGGACGAGGGACCGCAAGTCCTTCCGGTCCCATACCTCGTCGGGCACGGTCCCGAGCGCCTGCTTCCAAAGCGATAGATGAAGTCCCGAGGCGTCCGTCATCGGCTGACTATACTAGGCTCGTTCAGGCTGGCCGACAGCGCAATGGAAGCGGCCAAGGAGGCGGCGCAGCCTGGATCGACACCGCGTTGGATGGAGATATGCCCGTGTCGGCGCCATCGACCCTCGAAGCCGCGCGCAAGCTGCCGGGTTACAAGGGATGGGCCGTGGGCCTCGTCGACCTCGAAGACTCGTTCTTCGACGACACGGTCGAGAGGGTCAACATCACCTTGCCGCGGCGGATGTTGTGGCGGCTCGACGACATGGCACGGACGGTGGGGCAAAGCCGCAGCGGCCTCATCGCGCGGTTGACCGTGGCGTCTTCGGCCAAGGCCGATGGTCCCCCGCCGCGCCGGCCGTTCTTGAAGCGACATCTCGTCGGCCGGGGGTGGAAGAGTCGCCGCTACTTGACCGGATAGCCCTTCCACAGCCATTCGAGCGCATATGGAGGGTTTGCGCCACGGTCGGCCGTTCGACGTGCTTGGCGTTCTTCGCAAAAGATGGAAGTGATGTCACTGCCAGCACTATAGCGCGAATAAATCGATTGTGAAGTTGCAGGTTCAGCAGGAAAATGCTATGAATTTTGATAGGTTGGCGCTTGGACTGCGTCGGCTTTTCTGTTGGGCAAGACCCGCCCGCGCACGCCGCGGGTGTATGACGCCATTGGGCGTGTTGGGCGCAGCCGCCACGGGTCGTCACGATATGCCGTGGGAGTCCCAAACGACCCCGTCTCAAATGGACGCCGAAAAACGACGCCGGAACAGACACTTAACGACGCCTGCACACAGGCGCACAGCGGGCTGTGACACTGAAGAACAGCGAGACCGCGAGAAAAGCCCCTGCCATATGGCTTTTGGGCAGAGGGCGCACAGTGTGCGCACAACAAATGTCTCATTCAGGTGTGCGCCTGTGCAGGCCTATTGGCCCGGAAACATTGGCTCTTCGGCGTGCGGAGAGCCGTGATATGGACGGTCGGTCGGGCTCCCGGTTTCAGCGCTGCCGGCCGGGCATCAGCGCCAGCCACAGCGAGATCACGGTCGAGGCGATGGCGGCGCCCTGCAGGGCCGACAGCGGCTCGTGCAGGATCAGGATGCCGCTCACGATCGCCACGATCGGGATGGCGATGGAGGAGAGCGCGGCGACCTGGGCGGGCAGCAGCTTGACCAGCGCGAACCAGGCCGCGGTGCCCAGCGCCATCGGAATGGCGCCGGTGTAGATCGTGGCCACGAGCGCCTGGGTCGAGGGCCAGTGTGTCGGCAGCCCGTCGATCAGCAGCGCGCCCAGGGCGACGGGCGGCAGGCAGAGGACGACCTGCCAGAAGGTGAGCGAGAGGCCCATGCCGGGCCAGCTCGTGCGCTTGACGATGAAGGTGCCGACGGCCCAGCAGAAGCCCGCCAGCAGGCCCCAGAACAGGCCGGCCGGCGCCTGGGCATAGTCGCGAAAGTTGGGTGCCATCAGCGTCGCCACCGCCGTGGCGCCGATCAGGATCGCGGCCAGCAGGCGGCCGGTGAGGCGCTGGCGGTAGACCGCGAAGCCGATCAGCGCCACCCACAGCGGCATGGTGTAGGCCAGCACCGAGGCGTGGCCCGACGGGATGTAGAGCACGGCGAGCGACGTTGCGATGTTCCAGATGAAGATGTTCATCGCCGAGGCCGCGATCAGGGCGGGCCATTTGCCCGGGGGCACGGCGAAGCTTTCGCGGCGAACGATGAGGACGACCGTCAGCATCAGCGCGGCGGTCGCGAGGACGATCGCGCGGAACGTGAGCACCGGCATCTCGTCGAGAGCGATGCGGAACAGCGGCCAGTTGGTGCCCCAGACGAGGGTGAGCGCGCCGAGCAGCGCCAGCACCTTGGGCGAAACGCGAGTCATGATGAGGGGGGAAGCGCCCGTCAGGCCTGGTGCCAGTCAGGCTTGGTGTTCATCCGGCGCCTGCAGGTAGCACCCGTCGATGCGCCAGCTTCCGTCGGGCAGTTGGGTCATGGGGTAGATGGCGGTGACGGGCCGTCCGTCCGGTCCGATCACGTGAACCTTCTGGGCGACCTGGCCGTGCAGCTCGACGATCTCGCGGAAGTCGAAGACCTGCGGCCGATACACCGGCCGATAGCCTTGGCGCACCATGTCCATAAAGATGTCGGATCGTCCGAACATGCCCTGGATGGAGGGCGAGGCGTAGCCGAAGGCCGCATCGCCATCGTCGCGCCGGAACGCTTCGACCTGTCCCTGGATGGTGTCGCGGATCGCGGCCTGGTCCTTGGCCGAAATGTCGGGCTGCTGCGCCGCTGCCGACATGGCGAGGCCAATTATCAGAGCGAGAAGGGCAAAGAGACGAGGAAGCATGGGCCGAAGTCTACGCCCGCGGCCGCTGATGCGCGACCGTCGGGAAGGCTGGGCCGCTATTGCAGCGGAACGGGACGGCGCTGCGAGACGGTGGTGGGCCGTCCCATGCCGGGCGGATTGCCCAGACGGCCGAGGTTCACGCCGTAGGAGAGGGCGGCCAGGTTGGTGCGCTCGCGGGCGAGAAAGCTGTTCTCGCGGCCGATCTCGGCATTGAGGTCGGCGATCAGGCGATCGATCTGCTGCATCGAACTGGTCGTCTGGCCTTCGATGGCGCGCAGATTACGATGATCCTCATCGACGGCGCCGCCGACCGCGAAGGTCGCGCGCACGTTCTCGAGCAGATAACCCGCCACCGACGCCTGCGTCGTGACCTGGCTGGCCAGGGAATTGAGCTGGCCG
This sequence comes from Reyranella sp., assembly GCA_029946105.1. Taxonomy (GTDB): domain Bacteria; phylum Pseudomonadota; class Alphaproteobacteria; order Reyranellales; family Reyranellaceae; genus Reyranella. The sequence continues at coordinate 57,374 of JAQSDW010000047.1, forward strand.
ACGCCCAATGTGATGGCGTCGAGCTTGGCTTGCGCGGCATTCCACTGGTTGACCAGATCCGGATTGCCCGGCGTGGTGCCGGTCTGCAGGCGCGAGGTGATGCCGTTGGTAAGACCGCTATAGGCCGCTGAATCGCTCGAAATCCGGCTGCGCGTTGCGTTGAGCTGGGCCTGCTGCTGCGAGATGCCGTTGGCGAGTGCCGCCTGGTCGGAACGCAATTGCTGTATGCGCTGCCGCACGGTCTGCGTGCCGGTCTGGCTGATCGCCGGGTTAGACGATGGCGGGCTGACGGAAGGCGCAAAGGGACCTCCCTCGTTGCATCCGCTCAAAACGACCGCCGCCAAAAGAAGCGCGGATCGTTGGACTCTTAGCGCCATCTTTGGCCTCGAAACTGCCCTGGCATCATCATTGGGCGCCTCCGCATCGACCGCCCATAATGGGCCAGTCCGATTCGGGGCACCGGCCCCCAAATTCAGATGCCTGTGATGCTACTTGAAAGCAAGGGAAACCGACAAGCGTCGATTTCCAAGGCCGCAGAGGCACTTGGCCGACATTGTGCACTGTTTTTGCGGGCGTTTTCGCTGGCGTTCGGCAGCTTGCAACCGGGGAACAGTTTCATTAGGGTGCGCGCCTTCGCGCCCGTAGCTCAACTGGATAGAGCATCTGACTACGAATCAGAAGGCTAGGAGTTCGAATCTCTTCGGGCGCGCCATTCTCCTGATACCCCTCCATTGTTGATGCCGATCCTCGCTTATGCCGGCCTCCGGCGGCCATACCGGTTCGAGCGAGCGATTCCTGTACTGTGCGCGCTGGCCCTGGCGCTCGTCGTCGTTGCCACCGCGGGGTGGTTGGCCGCGACTGACAGGCTGGGTCATGGCGGCCCCCGCGCGCATTATTTCCTCTATCTCCTGGTATTGCTGGCGCTGGTCGTGGTGCTGGCCCGCTGGCCGTGGCTCGCCACGGTCGTGCTGGTCCTCGCCCTGGTCGACCTGTCGTGGGGGCTGGGCTCCCGTGTTCTGATAAAGGCCGGATACGCCGTTCCGGCGCTGTTGCCGCCCGTCGATGCCGAACCGCATCGCTTCCAATGGCATGCTTCCCTGCAGGCCGTGCCGATCCCGTCGCTCCGGGTCACGAGCCCGACCGGACTCGAGATCAGCCACACCTCCGAGGGCACGCGCGGGCGCGATCCGGCGCCGCACGCCCTCGACACCCGCACGGTCGTGGCGACGTTCGGCGGCTCGACGACCTACGATATCGGCGCGGGCGAGGGTGACACCTGGAGCGATCGCCTGGGCGAGGCCCTCGGCTGGGATCGCACTTTTGTCGTCAACCACGGCGTGCCGGGCTATTCGACCGTCGAGCACCTGATCCAGACGGCGCTCTACCAGACCAAGTTCGGCAAGCCGCCGCGCTGCGCCATCTATTATGTCGGCTGGAACGACCTGCGTAACGCCCACATCCCCAAACTCGATCCTGGCTATGCCGACTTTCACCTGCCGAGCCAGGTCGACTCGCTAAAAGTGCGCCGGATCGGTGGCTCGCATGTCACGATCTCGCCGCTGTTGACGGTACTGGCACGCCTTGTCGGCGCGGACACCGACACCGTGCGCTACTCCGTCGATCCCTATGGCCGCCCCCCGGTGAGCGGCGCCGATCCCGCGCTGGAGGCGCTCTACGAGCGCAATATTCGGTCCATTTCAGCGATCAATCGCGCGCGCGGCATCGCCACGATCTGGGTCGGACAGTTGCTCAACCGCGAACAGCTCCAGAGCGATGGACGCTATGGCTGGTTGCCCCTCGTGCGCGATCGCGACGTCTGGCCGTTGCTGCAAAGACTGAACGCAATCCTCGAACGTACCGCGGCGGCGCTCGGCGATGTCTACGTCAGTGTGCCGCCCGCCTCCTTCGCGGCCGCCGACTTCGTCGACAATGGGCACTTCTCGGTCCAGGGCGCGCGCCGGTTCGCGGAACGTCTGGCGCCTGCCGTGCGCGAGGCTTGCCGTTGAGCCCCTTGCCGTTGAGCCCTTGCCGTTAAGCTTAGGGAACTTTACTGCTTCGACCATGCCTTCCCTCCAGCGAGTCATCCTGATCACCGGCGCATCCTCCGGCATCGGCGCCGCCACGGCCCGCGCGCTGGCCGCGCCGAACGCCACCCTCGTGCTGCATGCCCGCAAGAATCGCGCGGGCGCCGAGAAAGTCGCCGAGGCTGTGCGCGAAACCGGTGCCGAAGCGTGGTTCCTCGCGGGCGACCTCGCCGAGCCGGGCACGGCGGGACGCCTGGTCGACGAGATCACGGGCAAGTTCGGACGGCTCGACGTCGTGGTCAGCAACGCGGGCTTCGCCGACCGCCGGCCGATCGGCGAGGTCGATCGGGCCGCCTGGGATGCCAGCATCGCGTCGATGACTTCGGCCTTCTACGAATTCGCCACGGCGGCCAAGCCGTGGCTGATCAAGGCCGGCGCCGGCGGCCGCATGGTCGGCGTGTCTTCCTTCGTGGCCCATGCCTTTGCCCGTGGCCTGCCGAGCTTTCCCGTCTCCGCCGCAGCCAAGGCCGGCGTCGAAGCGCTCGCCCGCGCCTTCGCCGTCGAGATCGCGCCGTCGGGCGGGACCGTCAATTGCGTGGCACCGGGACTGATCGAAAAGGATGCCGACGCCCATGTCGCCCTGTCGCGCGATCGCATGGCGCAGATGAGCTCCCTGGTGCCGATGGGTCGTTACGGCAAGCCAACAGAGGTCGCGGCGACGATCGCCTTCCTCTGCTCTCCGGCGGCCAGCTACATCACCGGCCAGACCATCCATGTGAACGGCGGCGTGACGCTCTAGGTGCCGATCGCCCTAGAGTCTTTTCGGTTCATATCGAAGCATATCCAGCGTTAGCGATGTATCGA
>JAQSDW010000048.1 GCA_029946105.1 Reyranella sp.
GAGATCGACGCACGCGGCAAGCTCGTCACGCCGGGTTTCGTCGACGTCCACACGCACTACGACGCGCAGGTGACCTGGAGCGACCGGCTGTCGCCGTCGTCGTGGAACGGGGCCACCACCGTCATGATCGGCAATTGCGGCGTCGGCTTCGCGCCCTGCCGCGAGGACCAGCACGATCTGCTGATCAATCTGATGGAAGGCGTGGAGGACATTCCCGAAGTCGTGCTGTCCGAAGGCCTGCCATGGAACTGGCACAGCTTCCCGGATTTCCTCGATGCGATCGCCGCCCGTTCCTACGATGCCGACGTCGTGTCCCAGGTGCCGCATGCCGCACTCCGCGTCTATGTGATGGGCCAGCGCGGCGCCGATCGCGAGCCCGCCACCGAGCAGGACCGCCGGCGCATGGCCGAGCTCACCGCCGAGGGGCTGCGCGCCGGCGCGCTCGGCTTCTCGACCTCGCGCACGCTCAATCACCGCTCTGCCGACGGCAAGCACATTCCAACCCTGCGCGCCGAGGAAGCGGAGCTGACGGCGATCGCCCACGCCATGCGCGCGGCCGGCACCGGCTGGCTGCAGATCGTGTCGGACTTCAAGGATCAGGCCGGCGAGATCGGCCTGTTCCGACGGCTGGCGCGGGAATCCGGCCGCCCCGTCACGATCACCATGACGCAGTCCGACGCCCGGCCCGACGGCTGGCGCGAGCTGATGAAGGAAATCGACGAGGCCAATGCCGAGGGGCTGCGGATCACCGCCCAGGTCCGCTCGCGCCCGACCAGCGTGCTGCTGGGCCTCGAACTGTCGCAGAACCCGTTCACCGGCCGGCCGAGCGCCAACCGCATCGCCCACCTGCCGTTCGCCGAGCGCCTGGCGCACTGGCGTAACCCTGAGTTCCGTGCCCGGCTGCTGGCCGAGACGTTCGAAGGCGACCGGCGCGGCCAATTGATCGAGCGCTGGGATCGCATGTTCCCGTTCGGCGATCCGCCCGACTACGAGCCGACGGCCGAGCACAGCATTGCCGCCCTGTCGGCCCGGCAAGGCCGCCCGCCCGAGGAGATCGCCTACGACCTGATGCTGGAACGCGACGGCAAGGGCATCATCTATCTGCCGGTCACCAACTTCGCCGCCGGCAATCTCGACGTGGTGCGGGAAATGATCGACGCGCCCAACTCGTTGATCGGCCTCGGCGACGGCGGCGCCCATGTCGGGATCATGTGCGACGCCACCGCCACCAGCTACACGCTGACGCATTGGACGCGCGATCGCCGGAGGGGTTCGCTGTTCCCGGTGTCGTGGGGCATCAAGCGGCTGGCCGCCGACAATGCCGCCGCGATCGGCCTGAACGATCGCGGCGTGCTGAAAGTCGGCATGAAGGCCGATATCAACATCCTGGATTACGATAACCTGCGCCTGCGCCGCCCGGAGGTCGTCTACGACCTGCCGGCTGGCGGCCGACGGCTGGTCCAGCGCACGGACGGCTTCGATGCGACCATCGTCTCCGGCGCCGTCGTCTACCGGCACGGCGAGGCAACAGGTCTGTTGCCCGGCCGGCTGATGCGCGGCGCGCGCGGCGCCTGAGCCGCGAGCGATCGCGCCGCCTCAGCGGCAGGACTGAACGAAGCTCATCACCTCGGCGTTGAAGCGGGGCGCATCCTCGCAGAACGGCGAATGGCCGCAACCGTCGAACCACGACTGGCGCGCATGCGGCAGGGCGGCGAGGCTCATGTCCGCCGCACGGGGCAGCACGACGGTATCCGCGCGCCCGTGCGTGATCAGGACCGGGACGCGCACCTTCGCAAGGGCCGCGACCGTCGGTGCCGCTTGGGTCGACCAGCCGGCGATGGCCCGCCGCACCGCGGCCGGTACCTTCATGTTGTAGGCGAGCGCGCGGCGAAACTCCGCTTCGGGCGGCTTCCTGCCGTAGCAGCCGTCGAGGAAGGCGATTGCCGCCTCGATCTCCTCGGCCAAGGTCGGGTTCTCTGGCGCGGGCTTCGGCGCGCCCGGCCCGCGACAGCTCGGATCCTCGATCACCTGCGAGGCGACGAAATTGATCCCGGCGAGGCGCGCATCGCCATGGACCATCAGATATTGCCGGATGATCCGTCCGCCCATCGACCAGCCGACCAGAACGGGGCGATCGAGCCGCTTGGCCGCCAGTACGGCGGCAATGTCGTCCGCCCATACGCGGCTGCCCTGGTAGGCGGCCGCATCGACCGGCTGCTCCGAGGCGCCGTGGCCGCGCATGTCGAAGGCCACGACACGACAATGCCGCGCCAGTTCGCTGCGGAGCTGCGGCTCGAAGCACAAATGGCTCTGGGCGAAGCCGTGTATGAGTACGACCTCGGGGCCGGACGGATCGCCCCACTCGTAGACGGCGAGGCGCGTGCCGTCGGGGGCGCGGATGTCGCTCCGCGCCCCGGCGGCCGTTGGGTTGCTGCTCACTTTTTCTCGATGTTCCAGAGCACCGTCACGGGCGCCTGCAGCCAGCCGACTACGTTGCTGCGCGATGCACCCGGCCCGTACCACATGCCGAGCCATCCATACTGCGCCGTCTCAAGCAGGCGCGCCTGCACCGCGGCGGCGAGAGCCTTGGCCTTGGCCGGATCGGTTTCCTTGGCATAGGCGTCGCGCAGCTTCTCCGTCTCCGGATCGTTGGGCCAGCCGAACCACGCCTTGTCGCCGTTGGCGACCGTGAAGTTGGCCGCGATCGGGTTCAGGATGTCGGCGGCGATGGCGTAGGTGTGGAAGGCGCTCCAGCCGCCCTTGTCGGAGGGGTCCTTCTTGGCGCGGCGCGTGACGACCGTCTGCCAATCCATCGACTGCATGTCGACCTTGAAGCCGCCCTGCTCGAGCAGCTGCTTGGTGACGGGTGCCATGTTGGTCAGCACCGGCAGCGTCGTCGACTGCATGAGCACCACGGGTGTGCCGTCGTAGCCCGCCTCCTTGAGCAGCGCCTTGGACTTCTCGAAGTCCGGCTTGGTGAGCAGGTCGCCCTTGATTTCCACCGCGTTGGGCGTGCCGCAGACGAAGGCGGCTGTGCAGACCTTGTAGTACTCGGACTCGCCGACCGTTGCCTTGAGGTAATCCTCCTGGCGCATCGAATAGAGCGCGGCCAGGCGGATCTTGGGATTGTCGAACGGCTTGGTCAGCCAGTTGAAACGGATGACGAACTGCTGGCCGAGCGGGTTCCAGTTGACGATCTGGACGGCCTTGTCCTTCTTCAGCACCGGAATGAGATCGTGCGGCACCTGCTCGATCATGTCGATTTCGCCCGCGACCAACGCGTTCACCTGCTGCGTCGGGTCAGGCATGTCGACGAACTCGACCCGCTCGATCTTGGCGACCTTGCCGCCAGCGAGGCCCGAAGGGGCCTCGGTGCGCGGCTTGTACTTGGGGTTCTTGATGTAGACGTGCTTCTCGCCGGGCTTGGATTCGGCATTGACGTAGATGAAGGGGCCGGAGCCGACCTGGCTGTCGATCTGCTTGAACGGGTCGGTGTCGGCGATGCGCTTGGGCATCATGAACGGCACGTTCGACGAGGGCTTGCCGATCGTATCGAGCACCAGACCGTACGGCTCTTTCAGCTTCAGGGTGAAAGTCTTGTCGTTGGTCGCCTTCATCTCGGCAACGAAGTCCATGAGCTTCTGGCCCATCGGGTCGCGCGCGCCCCAGCGCTTGAGCGAGGCGACGCAATCGTCGGCCGTCACCGGCTTGCCGTCATGCCATTCCAGGCCGTCGCGCAAGGTGAAGGTCCACAGGGTCTTGTCGGCGGAGACCTCGTACTTGTCGACCATCTGCGGCTTGATCGCGGTGTTCGCGTCGGTGGCGAACAGCGTGTCGTAGATCATGTAACCGTGGTCGCGCGTGACGTAGGCCGTCGTCCAGATCGGATCGAGGATTGTGAGGTTGCCGTTCTGCACGAAGCGCAGCGTCTTCTTGTCCTGTGCCGACGCGACGGCGGGCACGAGCGCCATGGCGACCGCGAGGGCGGCACTTCCGGCCGCCAAAGTGCGGCGATTGATCTTGAACATCAGTTTCCTCCCATAGGTCGTTTATTGACGGGCCGATTGCTGGCCACATTCTTGAAATCGTTTCCAGTAACCTTGCCAGCCAGAGCGTCGGAGTCAATAGTCACAGATCAACTGCAAGGAAAACGTTTCCAGAATGTCTGCCGTCACCATCCGCGATGTCGCCCAGGCAGCCGGCGTCTCGCTGAGCTCGGTGTCACGGGCACTGAACGGCGGGAAGCACGTGAGCGCCCGCATCGCCCGCGACGTGGCGGCCGCGGCCGACAGGTTGGGCTATCAGCCGGACTTCACGGCCCGCAGCCTGCGCACGCGAACCTCCGGGATGGTCGGGTGCCTGGTCTCCGACATCGCCAACCCGCTCAATGCCACCATCGTGCGCGCTGCCGAGGCGCGGCTGCGCGACGCGGGCTATCTGCTGGTGGTCGCCAGCACCGGGAACGACCCCGCGCGCGAGCGCACGGCTGCGATCGCCTTCAGGGGCAGGCGGCTGGACGGCCTGCTGGTGGCGCCCGGCAGCAATGCCAATGCCAAGACCTGGCGAGATCTCGGCGCGGCCGGCACGGCCCTCGTCATCGTCGATCGCGATCCGCTGGAAGAAGACGGCGACGTCAGCTGGCCCGCGGTGCTGGTCGATCATCGCGCCGGCGCAATGGCGGCAACCCGTTATCTGATCGGATTGGGCCACCGGCGCATTGCGCTGCTGACAGCGGATGCCGAGATGCGGCCCAGTCGCGAGCGGATCGCGGGCTTCCAGGAAGCGTTCGCCGAGGCCGGCATCGATCCGGCTGGCGCCCAGCTCTGCCTGCAATCATCGCCGATGGATTTCGCGCACGGCGATGCGCTCGCCCTCCTCCGCGACGGCGGTCTTCACGGAAGTGGACGGCCGACCGCGATTGTCGCGCTCGGCACGCGGATCCTGGCGGGCGTCCTGCGCGCGGCGCGCGATTCTGGCCTTTCCGTGCCCGACGACCTTTCGGTGGTGTCGGTCGGCGACACCGATCTTGCCGCCGTGCATACGCCGGCCATCACCGCGCTGCGCTGGAGCCTCGAAGATGTCGGGCGCGCCGCCGCCGAGCTGCTGTTGCAACGGCTGCGCGGCGATGCCGGCCAGACGCAGAACCGCGCCCTGCTGCCGGTCGATCTCGTGCTGCGCGACTCCTGCGCGCCACCGAAAACGATCTGAAATCGCCGAGCTGTTGCCGCTGGTCGGTTTGGATAGCAGAATGCGGCGCAGGAGGGTCTCATGATGGTGCTGCCGCTCGAAGGAGTAAAGGTCATCGACTTCACCGGTGTCCAGGCGGGGCCCGCGTGTACCCAGCTGCTGGCATGGTTTGGTGCCGATGTGCTGAAAGTGGAGAGGCCCGGGGTCGGCGACGTCACGCGCGGTCAG
>JAQSDW010000049.1 GCA_029946105.1 Reyranella sp.
GCTCCGGTCGGATGGGCCTGCAGATAGTCGCGCAATGCCTCGATCGTCTGCTCGGTCGTGCGATCGGCGGGCTGGGCGGTCGATTCGACGACGATGTCGGCCTCGGCGTAGACGGGATAGCGCTTTGTCATCAGATTACCGAGAATCTCCCTGGGGTCGCCCTGGCTCAAGAGCGGCCGGTGTGTTCGCCGCCGGACGCGGTCGAACAGAACGTCGAGATCGGCGCGCAGCCATACAGTCACTGCTTTGTCACGCATCAGCGCCCGCGTCTCGGGATCCATGTAGGCGCCGCCGCCGGTCGACAGCACGTGCGGCGGTTCGTCGAGCAGGCGGGCGATGACGCGACGCTCGCCGGCGCGGAACTCGGCCTCCCCGTATTTCTCGAAGAACTCGCCGATCGTGCAGCCGGCAGCATGCTCGATCTCATCATCGGCGTCGACGAACGGCAAGCCGAGGCGCTGGGCCAACCGCTTGCCGATCGCGCTCTTGCCGGCCCCCATCAGGCCCACGAGGGTGATGGTGCGCGGTACGGAAAAGGGGGGAAAGGCGTCCATGACGAACTGCAAGCATGCATGTCGCCCATTCCGCCCGAGGTTTCAAGCGACCGGGCAATTGCCGCTTTGGCGACGGCCGGGTAGTTTGCCCGCGCCGTGGCCATGTTCCGCTCTCGAAACCATTTCCGCGTCCCCACCCTGAGGCTTGGTCCGACGGTGGCGGTCGTTGTCGTCAGCGTCCTGATTGCCGGGCTGGTGGCGCTCGCCGTCATCGAGCCACGCCCGCCAATGCGCCATTTCGAGGTTCCCGTGCCCAGTGAGCGCTTTGCGCGTTAGTTTCCTGTCTGCCGTGACCCTCGGCCTGGCCTTGGTTGCGGTGGGAGCCCAGGCGCAAACCGCCAATTTCGATGACCGCCCGACGGGCTTTCTTTCGGTGCGTACCGGCGGCATGCCGCCCGATGCCTGGGCTGGCACGTCTCTCGGCACGGCCAAGCGGCTGGTCTCGGCGCTGCAGGCGGCACCCCGCAGCCGCGCGCTGCGCGATTTGCAGTTCAAGGTCCTGGTCAGTGAGCTCAACCCGCCGGCCGCCGACGGCAGCCCGTCGCCCAGCCTGTTCGCCCGCAAGGTCGACCGCCTGGCTGCAATGGGCGAGGCCGAAAGCCTGAACGAGATGGTGAGGGCAGCAGGCGGCTATGCCGATCCGGCGATCGCCGCAGCGGTGGTCGATTCGCTGATGATGGCCGGGGAAAAGGACGGCGCTTGCGGGATTGCCCGCAGCCATCCGATGGTCGAGCCGTTCAAGCGCCGCGCCGACGTCGTCTGCAAGCTGGTGGCAGGTGACAACGCCGGCGCGATGGCAGCGGCGGCGCTGCTGCGCGGCAACGATCCGGCGTTCGCCAAGCTGGTCGAGGTCGCGGCCGAGGGCCTGTCGCCGTCGGTCGCGCCGCCCACGGTGCTCGACGGCCCGGCGATGGTCATGCTCGACCTCGCCTTTGTGCAGCCGCCGGCATCGGCGCTCAGGTCAACGCAGCCACCGCTGATGCGCTCGCTGGTCGCCCATCGCACGCTGCCGGTGCCGACGCGGCTCGATATCGCCGAACGTGGAGAGGCGCTGGCCATCATCGAGGCCTCGAAGCTCGGCGACCTCTATATCGAGGCCCTGCGCGACGGTGTCGTGATGCCGCCGGCGATGACGCGCCGGGCGCGGCTGGTCGAGGCCGCGCGTCGCGCTTCGAACGCCCAGGAGGTCGTGAATTCGATCGTCGCCGTCTACGGCGAGGCGCGGGGCAGTGCGCTGTTTCCCACGATCGCGCGTGCCAGCGCTATCGGGTTGATGAATATTCCAGCGCAGCCGCAGTTCGCCAACATCGCCCAGGAGGCGATGCGTGGGTTCCTGCTGCTGGGCGACAAGGCGCAGACCAAGGCGTGGACGAAGCTGGCGCTCTCGGCCGCGCTCAACAACCCTCGTGCCCTGGCCGCGCTCGACCGGCTGATGCCGCTGGTCGCCATCGCCGGCGTCGACGACCCCAAGCGGCTGGCGCCCGAGGAGGTCAACCGCTGGTACGACGTGATGCGCCAGGACGATGCCGCGCGTGCGCCGCTCCGCGGCTACCTCCTGCTCGAGCTGTTCCGGGCCACCGGCATCGACGTGCCGCGCGGGTCGACAAACCTGCCCGAAGCACCGCCCGCCGGCGTCCGGCTGGTCTCGCCGCCCGCCGCCACGATGCAGGCGCTGCAGGCCGCCGCCGCCGGGCGGCGGCGCGCCGAGACGGCGTTGCTGGCCTCGATCGCGATCGGCGAGACTCCATTGGTCGATCTCAACCCCGCCGCGGTCGGCGCCATCGTCCAGGCCCTGCGTCAGGTCGGCGAGGAGCACGCCGGCCGGCTGTTCGCGGTCGAGACGGCGATCGCCCACGGCCTCTGAACGACCGCCAGTGAACCCCGGATCGTGAAGCGCACGCCCGTCCCGCCCCTGGCCCGCGAGGCCGAGGCATTCATCGAAATGCTGACGGCGGAACGCGGTGCGTCGAAGAATACCGAGATCGCCTATCGCGGCGATTTGCAGGACCTGCTGAGCTTTCTCGCACGCCGCAAGCAGGCGCCGGCGACCGCCGATGCCGAGGCGCTGCGTGCCTATCTGAAGGCGCTCGACTATCTCGGCATGACGCCGCGCACGGTGGCGCGCCGCTTGTCGGTGATCCGCCAGTTCTTCCGGTTCATGCTGGCCGAGCGGGTGCGCGACGACGATCCGGCGAGCACGCTCGATTCCCCCAAGCTCGGGCGGCCGCTGCCCAAGGTCCTGTCGCGCGTCCAGGTCGACAGCCTGATTGCGGCGACGCAGGCCAAGGGCGCGCTCGATGGCGGCCGCATGGAGACTTTGCTCGAGATCCTCTATGGCTCGGGCCTGCGCGTATCGGAGCTGGTGTCGTTGCCGCTGGTCGCCGCCGAGCGCGATCCCACGATGCTGATCGTACGTGGCAAGGGTGACAAGGAACGGCAGGTGCCGCTGTCCGATCCGGCGCGCGTGGCCATTGCGAAGTGGCTGCATATCCGCGCCGGCGCGCTCGCCGAGGGCGCTACCTCGCGCTATCTCTTCCCGTCGCGCGGGCGTACCGGGCACCTGACGCGCCAGCGGTTCGCCCAGCTTCTGAAGGAGGCCGCATTGGCGGCCGGCGTCGATCCGGCGCACGTCTCGCCGCACGTGCTGCGCCATGCCTTTGCCAGTCATTTGCTGGAAGCCGGCGCCGATCTGCGCAGCGTCCAGCTCATGCTGGGCCATGCCGACATTGCGACAACCCAGATCTATACGCACGTCATACCCGAAAAAGTGCGCGCGCTCGTGGAGGATCATCATCCCCTGGCGCGCCGGAAGCGCAGGCCCGCCAGCTGAGGTTGGTGGCTGAAGCAGGCCGGTTGACAGGATTCGGATGCCGGGCGACACCTGAATTTCAATGACGACTTATCTCGAATTCGAGAAGCCGATCGCGGAGCTCGAAAGCAAGATCTCCGAACTCAGGCATCTTCCCAACAGCGGCGACGTCGATATCGCCGAGGAAGTCATGCGCCTGCAGTCCAAGGTCGACAGGCTGCTGCGCGCGACCTACGCCAAGCTGACGCCGTGGCAGCGGGTCCAGGTGGCGCGCCATGCCGAGCGGCCGCATGCCCAGCGCTACATCGACCGGCTGATCACCAGCTACATGCCCCTGGCGGGCGACCGCGCCTTCGGTGAGGACGCCGCCATCGTGGGCGGCATCGGCCGGCTGGGCGGGCGCAGCATCGTTGTGCTCGGCCAGGAGAAGGGCGACGACACCGAAGCGCGCATCAAGCACAATTTCGGCATGGCGCGGCCCGAGGGATACCGCAAGGCACAGCGCCTGATGAAGCTCGCCGACCGCTTCGGCATGCCGGTGGTGACCCTGGTCGACACGCCGGGCGCTTTTCCCGGCGTCGACGCCGAGGCGCGCGGACAGGCCGAAGCCGTGGCCAGCACCATCGACACCTGTCTCTCGCTCGGCGTGCCGCTGGTCAGCGTGATCATCGGCGAAGGCGGCTCGGGCGGCGCGCTCGCCATCGCCTCGGCCGACCGCGTCTACATGCTGGAGAATTCCATCTACTCGGTGATCACGCCGGAGGGCTGCGCCTCGATCCTGTGGCGCGACAACGCCAATGCCCAGGACGCCGCCGAGGCAATGAAGGTGACGGCGGCCGACCTCAAAAAGCTCGAGGTGATCGACGAGGTCATCCCCGAGCCGATGGGCGGTGCCCATCGCGGCGCCGACGAGACCATCGACCTGGTCGGCCGCGTGATCGGCGAGGCGTTGACGCAGCTCGGCAACCTCGATGGCGACACGCTGCGCCAGCGCCGCCAGGACAAGTTCCTGGCGATGGGCAAGAAGGGCCTCTGACGCCGTTGCCTCTGCGCCTCAGCGTTCTCGACCAGTCGCCGATCGCCAAGGGCCGGACGCCCGCCGACGCGGTGGGCGAGACGCTCGAACTGGCACAACTCTGCGACCGGCTCGGCTACACACGCTATTGGCTGGCCGAACATCACAGCAGCGAAGCGCTGGCGGGCTCGGCGCCGGAGGTGCTGATCGCGCGCGTCGCCGGCCTCACCCGGCGCCTGCGGGTCGGTTCGGGCGGGGTGATGCTGCCGCACTACAGCGCCTACAAGGTGGCGGAGAATTTCCGCATGCTGGAGACGCTGTTTCCCGGCCGCATCGACCTCGGCGTCGGCCGCGCACCGGGCAGCGACCAGCGCACCATGCGCGTGCTGGCCGACGGCAAGCCCAACTGGAGCAGCGCCGACAACTATCCGATCCAGGTCCGTGACCTCACGGCATGGCTGCACGATGCCTTGCCCGCCGACCACGCGGGGCACGGCGTGGTCGCCCAGCCGGTGGGCGAGAGTGCCCCGGATGTCTGGCTGCTGGGCTCGAGCGACGACAGCGCGGCGCTGGCCGCCCACTTCGGCCTGCCGTTCTGCTTCGCCCATTTCATCAATCCCGACGGCGGCGACGGCGTCACGCGCGCCTACCGGGCACATTTCCGGCCCTCGGCGCTGCATGCCACGCCCATGCCGCTGGTCGCCATGGGCGTGATGTGCGCCGAAACTGATGAAGAAGCCGACCTCCTGGCCAAGAGCCGCGACGTCTGGGCGATGCGTCTGCGCACGACCGGTAATCCCGGTCCGGTGCCGTCGGTCGAAGAGGCGCTGGAAGTCGCCAAGGATCCGCGTACCCAAAGCTGGCTCGCCAGCATGCGCCGCCGCGGTGTCGTCGGATCGCCCGAAACCGTCCGTGCCGCGCTCGAGCAGCACGCCGCCGACTACCAGGTCGACGAAATCATGGTGGTGACGATCTGTTTCGACTTCGAGAAGCGGAA
>JAQSDW010000050.1 GCA_029946105.1 Reyranella sp.
GCCGGCGGACGGCGCCGGCGGGCACCTCGCCGCGCCAGTGGTAGCGCGGGTTGGCCTGGATCTTGGCCTCTGCACGAGCCGCCCATTCAGGCGTGTAGGCCCGGCCGACCTGCTCGATGCGCACGCGACTCTCGGCCGGCAGCCGGCCTGCCGCCTCGGCCGTGCGCAGCGGATCTTTTACGTCACGCAGATGGCCGATCACCGAGACGACCACGACAAGCGCGCTGGGGCGTGATGCTGGAGGGTCTGGGGGCTTCTTCGGGGGAGATCCTTTCCCTTGCCACTTATAGAAAAGGGCCCGCCGCCCCAAAGGACAGCGGGCCCCATAACGGGTGCACGTCGGCTGATAAGTCCCCGTGCAACCTCCCTATTTACCTCTCCGGGTAATGGCAAGAAAATGTCACGACGTCTGACTAAGAGTCTCGGCGAAAATCGCTTCTCACCGGATCAGCTTACTTGTCGAGCCAGACGTCCTCGAAGCGCGAACCGTTGTAGAGGCTGTTCACCATTGGCCTAAAACCCTTGACGTAGGGGTGCCAGCAGCTCGCGGCGGCGTTCCACATGATGACGGGTCGTGCGCCGTCCTCGAGCAGTTTCTTGTCGATCTCGTGGACGATTTTCTTGCGCTTCTCCAGATCGGTCTCGCGCGACTGCAGCGGAAACAGCTTCTCGATCTCGGGGTTACAGTAGCCGGTGTAGTTGCGTTCCGACTTGCAGGCGAAGTTCTCGAAGAACATCTGGTCGGGATCGTCGACGCCGCTGCCGGTGGTGTTGAGCCCAATCGAGTAGTCCTTACGCGCCACCTTTGCAAACCACAACGAGGTGTCGACGAGATCGAGCTCGCCCTCGATATAGATCTCCTTGAGCTGGTCGGTCAGCAGCACCGCCGGATCGCGATAGAGTAGGTGGTTGCGCGTCGAGACCTTGAGCTTGAGCTTCTTATCGGGGCCGTAGCCCAGCTTCTTCATGATCTCGCGCGCCTCGGCGCGGTTCTTCTGAACGTCGGGCCCGTAGCCCGGCACGGCGTCGTACATCGCCTTGGGCAGGCCCCACACGCCGTTGGGTGCCGGTTCCATGGTGCCGCCGATGTCGGCCTCGCCCTGATTGATGATGTCGATGAAGGATTTACGGTCGATGCTGAGCAGCATGGCGCGCCGGACGTCGGGATTGTCGAACGGCGGGGCCTCGCGGTTGACGATCAGGTTGGTGTTGTTGTTCATCGCCGACAGCTCGCAGATCGCCTGCGGCGCCTGGGTCTTCATGTCCTTGAGCAGCGGGATGGTGACGGCATAGGGCGAGGTCATATCGTAGCGATTGGTGACGAAGCCCAGGATCGCGGTGGCGCGGGCCGGCACGATTGGGATTTCGATTCCGTCGAGGTAGGGCTTGCCCTTCTTGAAGTAGTCGGGGTTGCGCGTCAGCCGCACGATCTCCTTCTGCTTCCATTCGGCGATCTTGAAAGGGCCCGTGCCAACCGGCTTGGTTCGCATGTCCGCGGCGGAGACGTGGCAGGGGTAGACCGGGCTGTAGCCCGAAGCCAGCAGCACCAGCAGCGAGGGCTGCGGCTGCTTGAGATGGAAGGTCGCCTCCAGGTCGCCGTTGGTCGCGACCTTGTCGAGGTTCCAGTACCACGACTTGCGCGGGTTCTTGCGCAGCTTCAGGGTCTCGCTCCGGCCGGTCAGCATGTCCCAGGTGCACTGCACGTCCTTGGCCGTGAATGGCTTGCCGTCATGCCACTTCACGCCTGGTGTGAGCTTGAAGGTGAGCTGCGTGCCGTCGGTGTTCCACGACCAGCTCTGGGCGAGGTCGGGCCGGATCGACGCAAGGCTGTTCTGCGGGATCTGCTGGTCGAACAGCACCAGGTTGTTGTAGAGGCCCATGAACGGCACGACGGTCGAGGTCGTCGCCTCCTCGTGGATCGAGGCGCTGGGCGGATTATCCTGGAAATACATCTTGAGCGTGCCGCCGCTCTTCTGCGCCAGCGCCGGCGGGGCCATCGCCGCGATGCCCAATGCCGCAAGTGCGCCGAATAAATTTGCCCATGATCGCATGCTGTCCCTCCCCTGTTTGTTTGCATTGAGTGTGAGCTAGTCACACGACATCGTCTATGGACTTGGATATCTACGTTGCCGCCAAGCTAGCGCCTTCGGCTGCCGGCAGATGATCGGCAATGTCTGGGAATGGGCCGCGTCCGACTTCCTGCCCTACGCAGGCTTCGCCGCCGATCCCTACAAGGACTATTCGCAGCCCTGGTCCGGAACGCGCAAGGTCCTGCACGGCGGTTGCTGGGCGACCAGCGCGCGAATCGCCCAGCCTGGCTATCGAAGTAATCTTTGTCGACCAGCCGGTAGTCGGTGCCGGTTTGGCTCAAGTCTCGTCCCCTCGCTCCGCGCCGGCTTTATGGCGCGAAGGAGGGGTGAGGCGTAAAGCGCCGATCTCGACGTTCAGGTCTTGGGAGTTGTCGGGTTCGCCAGCATGTCGGCGCAGGCGCGTGCGACGTCCGAGTCGGCCGACTTGGCGCCGGGCATCGTGGCGAAGCCACTCTTCTCGACAATATTGCCGCGATCCCAGGAACTCGCCTTGGCGAGTTCGGCGATCTTGATCGCGGAGTCGCCCTGCGCACGGAAGCGATCGGCGCAGATCGGTGCGAGCGCTGCCACCTTGGCTTCGCTGGCGGCGACGGCAGCGTTCTTGGTCGCGGTGCCGCCGGTCACCCAGCCGCCCCAACCGAAGCCGACGACGGCGAGTGCGATGGCACCGAGGACGCCGCCCAAAAGATACGCGTTGGTGTTTTCAGGCATTTTCATGGGAAGTCCTTTCGGGGCCGTCGACCCGGCCTCTGTGCCGGCGTTCGCAGGAGCGCGTAGCCGACGATCGACAAGAGCAGGAAAATCCGGAAGCAAGACTGGCAGTATTAGCCGGTCCTTCAGCGGTGCACCTTCCACAATGGGTGGAAGCGCACGTCTCTCCCAGCCACCGCAAACCTTTAGCTTAGTGGCAGTGGTAATGAAGCCGTACACCCCTGTTGGCAGCACGTCCAATAACCGCGCTGTTTACACCGACATTCCCCGGATGATCCCGGAGACAGCCTGAGCGGTAGCGTACGGCGAGGTCCCCTCAAACCGCAGGCGGGCTGCACCCTGTCTACCGACGTCTTCAGTCGCCCCGACGCCCAAAACGACATTTGATCCGCCAACTTCGGCGCTTTCCCTTGTCATTCGGATACACTGCCGACTTATGAGCACGCGTGCCTTGCTCAGGAAGCGGGGCGATGCGCGTGAACATCATCGTCAAGAGAATGCACCTTCGATACGCGTCGCAGGCCGTGGTGCGCCGGCTACATAATCGTCGTTCAATCAATCCGTCTCGATCGGCAGCGCCTCCGTCTTTGCCCACTCGCCCATGGAGGCGTCGTAGAGCGTGATGTTGTCGTGGCCGAGCTGGTGTAGCAGGAATAGGTCGATAGTGGCCGATATGCCGCCGCCGCAATAGCAGATCGTGCGCTTGTCCTGCGACACTCCCTGGGCGGCGAACGTTGCCACTGCATCGTCGAGCGTGATGAATGCCTTGGTCGCGGGATCCACTAACGTGGCCGCCGAAACGTTGACACTGCCGGGCACGCGGCCTGGTCGGCCGTAGCGGCTGAGCTCCAGCCCGCGATGGAACTGCGGCCCCAGCGCGTTCACTGTCACCGTGTCGTTGCTCCCGATGGCTGCCTTCACCGCGGCAGCATCGACGAACAGGCCGTCGCGGGGTGCTGCTACGAAGGTCGCGGCGGTGTAGCCTCTGGGCGCGCCCATCTCGATAGGCCGGCCTTCGGCCTTCCATTTGTCGAGGCCGCCGTCGAGCACGGCGGTGTTGTCGAAGCCAAGAGACCGCAGCATCCACCAGAAGCGTGTCGCCCACATCGGCGTACCGATGCTGTAGAGCACCACGCGCCTGCCGCGGCCGATACCGTGCCGCCCGAACGCGGCCTCCAGCCGGGCGACCGACGGCATCATGAAATGCAGGTGCGTGGCGGTATCGGAGAACTCGCCCTGCAGGTCGAGGAAGTCGGCGCCCGGAATGTGGCCATCTTCGAACGCCTTGCGGCCGGGTACGGCGATGTAGGGTTCGTGCGAGCCGGCAGGCGCTGGGTTCAGGTAGGTCGTGCAGTCGAACACCCGCAGCATCGGATCGCCGAGCGAAGCAGAGAGCGTGGCAGTGTCGATCAGGGCGCGTGGGTCGCGCATGGCGGTGTCCTCCGAATTGGAAAGGAGGGTCACATCGGCGGCGGCAATTGGCAATGACCGCCACCTGGCGTCGAAGGGCGACGAGCTTCAGTTCCAGCGAGGCGCGGCCACGAAGTGGGAAATAGAGCAGTGAAACGAGAGCAGTAAGAACCGAGATCATGGCGATGACGCTATGGCGGCGGCGCGGTAATCGCTCGGCTTTCTCTGCATTACGGGGTTTTGAGCAAGGACAGGGCCTAAAACGGCACTCCTTCAAGCCGGCCCATCTTCCCCGTCGAAAAGTCACGTTGAGCCTGCGAGAGACGTTCAGCTGTGTCCATCACGAATGGACCTGCAAACAGTATTGGCCCTTGAGCCGGGAGACCGCCAAGGATTGCGACATTAGTAGCGTGGTTCCCCGTCGAAGTGAGCACCACATGCGATCCGGACGTTAGCAGTGCCAGCGTACCTGGAGCTACCGGCGACGTCGTGCCATTTTCAATGGCTCCATCAAGAACGTAGAGGCCCAGTTCAGCCGATTGATCGACGGCAAGCTTTATCGTGGCACCAGGATCGAGTTGCACGTGCGCGAACACGCTTGGTGTTGCTAGCACCATGGGTCCTTTGAGATTTTCAACGTTTCCGACGATAACGCGAACGCGAGCGCCTGAACGCTCGACGAGGGGAATGTCGGCGGCGCGATACGAAGCGTAAGCGGGCTCCGCGAATTTCTGTGCAGGTGGCAAGCTGCTCCAAAGCTGGAGCCCGTGACGCCCACCGAGCGGTTGCTCGGCGTGCAAGATACCGCGCCCAGCTCGAATCCATTGCGCATCGCCCGGACCGAGGCGATCTCGAAACCCCATGCTGTCGCGATGATCGACTCCTCCCTCAAGCAAATAGCTCAGCACCTCGATGCCAGCATGCGGGTGTGGCGTATCGCCAATGCCGCGCCGACTATGATGCCGGTAGTGATCAACAAAAACGAATGGTCCGACTGCCTTCCGAGTCGGTGACGGCAGCGCACGGTAGAGCCGCATGTCACCGTCATCGATGATCCGCTGCCCGGCGAGGAGCACGTCAATCTTGCAGTCCATCACATTTCCCGTCGAGCCATTCACGCTGGTCGGCATTGTCACGGTGGCGG